>NZ_FNKP01000003.1:0-357227 GCF_900099835.1 Paraburkholderia fungorum | reverse complement strand
TCGCGGGGAAACCAGTTCGTGATCGTGCGGTTCGTGGTCGCGTTCATCGGACCTTCGCCGAAGCCGAACAGCGTGCGCAAGAAAAGCAGCGAGACAAATCCGCCCGCCGTCGCAGTCAGACCGCAGACCAGCGACCAGCCGCCCATCGCCCACGAGAAAACGCGATGCGGCCCGTAGCGATCCGCGAGCCTTCCGCCGACGAACGCGAACAGCGAATAGCCCACGAAGAAGCTGCTGAAGATGAGCCCCATCCGCGACGGCGAGATATGCAGTTCATTCTTGAGGATCGGCGCGACCACACCTAACGCCGCGCGGTCCATGTAGTTGATGGCGCCTGCCAGAAACAGCAGGGTCGCTACGACATAGCGATACTTTCCAGGTTTCATCTCGTCTCCGAACGAACTAAGTTTTCTGTTTTTATGAGCCCACTGCCCGATTGAACCGCGCGTCGAATGCATAGAATCGCGCTGAACCAGGTCGGCATCGCGGGCTCCCGGCGCATCACGCAAAGCTCGCTATCGCAACCCAGTTTGCGTCGCCGCCGCCATCGACGTGTTCGAGCAGCTTGAGTCGTCCACTAGCCCGTTCTATCGCGTACAAGGCCACGCGCGAGTCGTTTTGCCCCGCGACGATCGCAAACTCGCCAGCTGGATCGATCGCGAAACTACGCGGGCTTGCAACGGTTTCAAGCGTGTCGATCAGTTCGATTCGTCCGGTCGACGGGTCGATTGAAAAGTGGCTCAGCAGACCGTGACTGCGCTCCGACGTGTACAGAAACCTGCCGTCGGGCGTCATGTGAATGTCGGCGCAATAGATCGAGTCGGGGTCGGGTGTGTCGTCGGGACCCGGTGCAACGCCCGAGGGCGGGCGGGCGCGGCCCGGCACCATGCCTGCGGCTGCCGGGATCGACTCCACCCGCTGCAATTCGACGAACGGGGCGTCGGGCGAGGTTCGCTCGAACACGATGACGGTGCCGAGCAGCTCGCACAGCACATAGAGGAAGCGGCCATCCGCTGACATCGACGCGTGCCGCGGACCCGAGCCAGCGGGGGCGTCGAGTGAATACTCCGGCTGTTCGGCGAAGCGGCCATGCGCGGCGTCGAAGCGATACGCGTGAATGCGGTCGTCGCCGAGGTACGGGACGAAGGCGAGGTCCGTATGTCGATCGGGCACGATTGCGTGCGGTTTGTCGCCGCCCGCGAGCGTGCTGGCCGGATCGCCTTGCAGACATCCTTCGGCGTCGATCTGAAACGAAGCCAGGAGATTGGCGCCGTAGGAGGCGCCCAGCAGCCAGCGCCCCGACATGTCGAAGCTCAGGTTCACGAGACTGTTCGCCACGGGAATGCTCGCGAGCGGCGTCAGGTCGCCCGTCGTCCGGTCGATCCTGTAGCTGAGCAACGCATAGGGCGCGCGCCGTACGGCTGCGTGAAGCGTCGCGGTGTCCGGATCGATAGCGATCGGCATCACCATCGGGGAGGCCTTCGTCCGCGAAACGGGCGACAGCGATTTGCGCTCGCGATCGAGCACGTATCCGCTGATATCGCCATCCCGCGCATTCGAGATGAAGACAAAGGTTTTCGCCATGTCGCCTGCTGACGGCTCGTGCCGCGCTCCTGTGAAGACGCCGGTTGATCGCGCAAGTGATCGACCGGCGTCGAAATCTGCAATCGGTTGCATCATTAGGAGCGGGGTTCGCGTCAAAAATGATGCTCGATAAGTAATTTCCCCACTAAACACATCGTCTTTCGTCGTATTCGCTTGAAACATCGCAAGATTGACGAGCGGGTTGAGGGCATAATACACTAAAATTTGAAACCGATTACAAATTGAGGCACCTGTCCTGACCGCGCCTGGCAGGCAGTACATGGAAACGCAGGCTATGAAGAACCCCACCGTCGACGACATCAAGAATGAAACGGCGCAGCCGTTACAAGTAGAAAGCAAACCGGCTCCCGCGCCGGTGCCGCGCGCGTTTCGCGACCTTCTTGCGCTCGATGACTTCGAGCGCCACGCGCAGCGCGTTCTGCCGCCGATGATTTTTCAGTACGTTGCAGGCGGCGTTGAAACGCAGTCATCGGTGAGGATGGCGCGCGATGCGTACTCGCGTTACGCATTCCTGCCGCGTATGTTCGTCGACGTGTCGGGCCGGGACCAGGGCGTCACGCTATTCGGGCGGCGCTATGCGACTCCGTTCGGTATTCCGCCGCTGGGCGGATCGGCGTTCGTCGCCTATCGCGCGGACCTGCGCTTTGCCGAAGCGGCCCGACGCCGCAACATTCCGATGATCCTCAGTGCGTCCGCGCTGATCAAGCTGGAAGACGTGATTGCTGAGAATCCGCACGCGTGGTTCCAGGCTTATCTCGCGGGCGACCAGCCGCGTATCGACCGGCTGGTGGATCGGGTGGAGCGGGCGGGGTATGAAACGCTGGTCGTCACCGGCGATACGCCGATGCTCGGCAATCGCGAACACAACATCCGCAGCGGTTTCAGCATGCCGATCAAGATGACGCCGCGCGTCATGTGGCAAAGCGCGTTGCATCCGCGCTGGCTGCTTGGCACGGTCGCGCAAACGTTTCTGAAACACGGTGCGCCGCATTTCGAGAATACCGATGCCGAGCGCGGTCCGCCGATGATGTCCAAAAAGGTGCGTAATACCAATCAGCGCGACGAGCTGGCGTGGCGGCACGTCGAGGCGATCCGCAAGCGCTGGAAGGGCAATCTCGTCGTGAAAGGCCTGATGACGCCTGCCGACGTCCGTATCGCGCAGTCGTGCGGGGCCGACGGTGTGATCCTGTCGAATCACGGCGGCCGTCAGCTCGACTATGCGATCGCACCGCTCGAAACGCTGGAAGAAGTGGCGTCGTTCAAGCAGAACATGAAAGTGATGATTGACAGCGGCATCCGGCGCGGCACCGACGTGATGAAGGCGCTCGCGCTCGGCGCGGATTTCGTGTTCGTCGGACGGCCGCTGCTGTACGGCGCGGCGCTGGGCGGTGCCGACGGCGTGCTGCACGCCATCAAGATTCTGGCCGACGAAATCGATCGCGATATGGCTTTGCTGGGGGTTCGCCGGATCGAAGAACTGACGCGTGAGCACGTTCGGCGGATCGCGTAACAGGTGCTCGTTTCATGCTGATCGCCCATCTACTCCCGATTTTCATGGCGTTGAAAAAATGATGAAACAGGATTCAAACCATCGACCCGTGCATTTGATGTCGGGCTTTGTCGTTCAAACGCCATTCGCCGTCGACATTCTGCCGCGCTTCGAGCAGTCGGGCGGGCAGGTGCGGATCGAGTGGAATCCGACCTCCGTGCTGGTCAAGGAGATCGATTCAGGCAAGCGTGCAGACGCGCTGCTGGTGACTCGTGAAGCCATGGACCGGCTGGTCGAGCAAGGCGTCGTCGATGCATCGACGCGCGTCGAGTTGCTGCGCTCCAATCTGGGCGTGGCCGTCAAGCGCGGCGCGCCCGGTCCTTCCATCGGGGATGCCGATCAGTTCAGGGAGGCTCTGCTGAACGCGCGTTCGGTCGCCTATTCGGACAGCGGCGCAAGCGGCATCTACTTCAGCAAGCTAATCGCGCAATGGGGTATTGCGGACAAAATCAATGCCCGCGCGACGATCATCAAGGACGGGCTGGCTGCTGAAAAGCTGTTGAGCGGCGAAGCGGATCTCGCCGTTCAGCAGATCAGCGAATTGCTCACCGTCGATGGAATCGAGATTGTCGGCCCGTTCCCACCCGGCGCACAGAACGCGCTTTCATTTTCTGCGGCCTGTTTTGCCGGTACGGACAACCTCGATGAAACGAAGCGCTTTCTGGCGCATATCAACGACGCCGCCGCGCGTGAAACGTATCGCCGTTACGGTCTCGAACCCGTCTGAACGGGTTCGCTGAAAGGATGTATCAGGCAGTGGTGGGGCGCGTCGCTTTCGGGCGACGCTTCGTCGCCGACCTGGCCGGCGCAGGTCCCGTACTGCTGCGCACGATCAGCGCCGTTTCTATTCGCGGCGTACCCGGCGGGTGCGGGACGTTGTCGAGGCATCGCAGCAGATAGTCGGCGGCCTGTTCGCCGAGTTGCGCCAGGCCGACGCTGACCGTGGTGAGCGGCGGCGACAGGTGGGCCGCGAAATCGTAGTTGTTGAAACCGACAATGGACAGATCTTCGGGTACGCGAAGCCCTTTCGCCGATGCCGCCAGCAGCACGCCGAACGCCAGTTGATCGTTCCCGCAGACGATTGCAGTGGGCCGGTCTGACGCGTTGGATAGCATCTTGATCGCGGCCTGGCGTGCTTCGTTCAGCGTGAACGCGTCGTCGATAATCCGCTCGCGGGGCAGTTGATGCCCGCTGCCGGCAAGGCGCTTGCGAATGCCGCGAATGCGCTCGGTGACACGATCGTTGGTGGGCGGAGTACCGACGATCACGCCAATATCGGCATGGCCGAGTTGCACCAGGTGGTCGGCAATCAGATGGCCGATGGCCATGTTGTCATAACCGATGCTCGGGCGTTCCGGGTCGATGGCAAGAATCTGGATGCACGGCACGCGGTGCTGATCGATGCGTTCCCACATTTTCGGATCGTGCGTGCGGCCGACGACCAGCAGCGCATCGACGCCGTGGCCGAGCAACTTCGTCACGCCTTCCATTTCAACGGTGGGGTCGAAGTCGCTGCTGGCGAGCAGCAACGTGTAACCCGCGTCGTGTAGCCGCCTTTGAAACGCATTCAGCGAGCGTGAAAAGGTTTGCGTCTCGATGGTCGGCACCACTGCGCCGACCGTGAAAGTGCGGTTCAGCGAGAGCGCGCGGGCCGCGCCGTTCATCACGTAACCCAGTGCCTTGCAGGCCTCGCGCACGGCTTCCCGTTTGTCTGCGCGTACAGCCTCGGGACGATTGAGCACGCGCGACACCGTCGCAGTCGACACCCCCGCGAGGCGCGCGACGTCGCCGACGCTCACCCGCAGACGGCCTTCTGATTGCGGCTGATCGGATTCCGTTGCCATGCGTTGGCGTCTCCTGGATCGTAAGAATAGTGGTGGATTTATAGGCCCTATTATCGCGCTAAACCGGTTGCGGCCGCGTCGGCCTCAACGAAGTTTTACGCTTGCGTCGATCAACGCCTTCATTTGTGCGACGGCTGCATCGGGTGCGGTCAACACGGGGACGTCGGTTGTCTGGCGCACGGAATCGGCGGCGCGCGAAGTGGAAAAATGCGCGAGCATGATCGCGTCGCAGTCCGACAATTCCGGCGCGCGCGCGGCGACCAGGCGATTGTGCGATTCCACATCGCCTTTGCGCAGCAGGTCGATTGCGTCGTCCACGATGATCGTGCGCAAGGTCGCCTTCGATCCCGCTTCGCGCACGTACGCTTCGAACTCGTCGGTCATTGTTTTGACCGACGGGCCGAAGGTCGCCAGCATGCCGATGTTGTTGCCGCGCGCGATGGCCGCCTGAAACATCGCCTCGTTCGGCTTGAGAACGGGCACGCCAGCCGATGCCGACAGCGCGTCGATAGCGGGCCCGAAGGCGGAGCACGTGACGAGAATGCCGTCTGCGCCAATATCCTTTCCATACATTCCGAAGCGAACGAAGCGATCGATCATTGCCTGGCTCAACTCCGTTTCGCGGGCACGATCGATCGTCAGTCCGTCGTCAAGCAGATTGACGATCTCCGCTTCCGGCCAGTTGGCAGCGAACGCGGCATGGACGGGTTGCATGGCCACCGGGGTCGCGTGGAGTAGGACGATGCGAGACATGGCTTCTCCTGTCTAAAAGTTGATGCTAAAATTGTAACCGATTACAAATTTTGGCTGTGGTTTTGTCCAGATTTTCTTTATCCATGCTGGCCTGAGATTTCCGAAGGGTCTTCGTACCGGTTTTACTGGAAGCGCAATCCATGAACTTCGATTCGACTTTGCTCGGCTGTATCGCCGACGACTTCACTGGCGCCACCGATCTGGCCAGCATGCTGGTGCGCGGCGGCATGCGTACCGTTCAGACTATCGGCGTGCCCACCGCGCCGCTCGACACGTCGGCCCAGGCGGTCGTGGTCGCGTTGAAATCGCGTACATCGCCGAGCGGCGATGCGATTGCCGAATCGCTCGCGGCGCTGGAGTGGCTGCGCTCGCTCGGCTGCAAGCAGTTCTATTTCAAATACTGTTCGACCTTCGATTCCACCGACGCCGGCAATATCGGCCCCGTCACCGATGCGTTGATGAAAGCGCTCGGCACGGACTTCGCCATTGCCTGCCCGGCGTTTCCGGAAAACGGCCGTACCGTGTATCGCGGCAATCTGTTTGTCGGCGATCTGCTGCTGAACGAATCGGGCATGCAGAACCATCCGCTTACGCCGATGACCGATGCGAACCTGGTGCGCACGCTGCAACGTCAGACGCAATCGAAAGTCGGGCTGCTGCGTTACGACGCCGTTCAGCCCGGCGGAGAAAAGCTCGCCGCCGCGCGCGCCGCGCTCAAAGCCGATGGCGTGCGTGTCGCGATTGCCGACGCGATCTCCGATGCCGACCTCTACACGCTCGGCGAAGCCTGTGCCGACGATGTTCTGCTGACCGGCGGTTCGGGACTGGCGCTTGGTCTGCCGGGTAACTTCGCCCGCGCCGGCTTGCTGGCGCAGGGCGACGATGCGCAAGCGCTGCCCGCTGTCGATGGACTCTCCGCGGTACTCGCAGGTAGCTGCTCGCGCGCGACGCAAGGGCAGGTCGCGCACTGGCGCGAAAACGGCCGTCCTGCGTTCCGCCTGAATACGCTGCAACTGGCAGAGAACTCGCAAAAGGTGATCGACGAGGCGCTCGGGTTCGCGCAGCAGCACATCGGCAAGGAACCCGTGCTGATCTATGCGACCAGTTCGCCGGAAGAAGTCGCGGCGGTGCAGGGCAAACTCGGCGTCGCCGAATCGGGGAGCCTTGTCGAGCACGCGCTCGCCGGGATCGCCCAGCGCCTGCGCGACGCAGGTGTGCGCCGCTTCGTCGTGGCGGGAGGAGAAACCTCGGGTTCCATCGTCAATGCGCTCGACGTGAAAGCGCTTACGATCGGACCGCAGATCGACCCAGGTGTACCCTGGACCGTTTCGAATGGTGGCCAGCGCTATGCGCTCGCGTTGAAATCGGGCAATTTCGGCACCGTCGATTTCTTCGAGAAAGCACTGACGCAACTCGACAAGCTGATGGATCGCCCGCAATGAATACGACTATTTCTGCGGCTCAGCGGGCAGAGAACAGCGCGCGCGAGGAGATCGCGCGAATCGGCGCGGATCTCTATTCGCGCCGGTACACGGTCGGCTCGGCGGGCAACATCAGCGCGAGACTGGACGACGGCTGGCTGATCACGCCGACCGACGCGTGCCTCGGTCACCTCGATCCTGCCGCGATCGCCAAGGTGGATCGCGAGGGTAACTGGGTGAGTGGTGACAAGCCGTCGAAGACACTCGCGCTCCATCGCAATGTGTACGACACGAATCCGGCGATGAACGGCGTCGTCCATACTCATTCGACTCATCTGGTCGCGTTGTCGCTGGCGGGTGTGTGGAAGCCCGACGATATCCTGCCGCCGATCACGCCGTACTACGTGATGAAAGTCGGCCACATTCCGCTGATTCCGTATCGGCGTCCTGGAGACCCCGAGGTTGCGGAGCGGATTCGCGCGCTCGCCAGCAGCGTGCGCGGCGTATTGCTGGAGCGGCTGGGGCCGGTAGTGTGGGGCGCGAGTGTGTCGCAGGCGGCGTATGCGCTCGAAGAACTGGAGGAGAGCGCGCAACTCTGGTTGATGCAAACGACGAAGCCGGAGCCTCTCTCCGATGCACAGATCGACGAGTTGCGAACGACGTTCGGCGCGAAGTGGTAGTGGGAAATAGCCGCCGGAATCATGAAGACTCTGGCGGATTGCACGAGAAATAGCGGCGCAAATAATCGAAATTCACAAGCCGTCTGCTACAGAACCTGAGAGAGCGTGCCATCGCGGCACGCAGAAAAATATAAGCGGGAAAGGCCGTCGCGAAATGGACAATCCGTGGCCTCTTCACCGCACTCCATTACCCCTTGCGAAAGTATTCGCTTGGCGGCACACCTAGCGTCTTGCGGAACATCGCGGCGAATGCGCTCGGACTGTCGTAACCATGTTCGAGCGCGACTTCGAGTATCGACGCCCCCGCGACCAGCCGGGGCAGACTGAGCAGCAGACGCGTATGCCGGCACCACGCGCCTTGCGTCATGCCGGTCTCGCGCTGGAAGGTGCGCGCGAGCGTGCGCTCGTTCATGTGCGCTTCGCGTGCCCAGCTTGCGAGCGTCACCACGTCGGACGGATGGTTGATCAATTGCGTACACAGCCTGACGAGCGCGGGGTGACGCGGCATCGGCACATGCAGCGACAATGTGGGCGCAATTTCAATCTCGTCGAGAATCAACTCCATGATGCGGCGCGCGCGCGCGCTGTCCGCCGAGCATTCGTCGATCCCCGCTGCCGTGACGATCAGCTCGCGCAGCAGCGTGCTGACCAGTATCACGCGGCACGCATCGGGCAATCCTTCTCTCGCCTCCGGCTTGACGAATGCCGTGCGAATGCGCACATCGCCGGTGGTTTCAATTGCGTGCTGGGTGTCTCCCGGCACCCACACCGCGCGCCCGGTCGGCACGACCCAACTGCCGTCGTCGGTGCGAACGATCATCACGCCGGAAATCGCGTAAATCAATTGCCCCTGCCGGTGCGCATGCGATGGGAAGGCTGTCCGGCCAGGCGGATCGGTGGCGATGACTGCAACCGGATGGGTTTGCTCTGCTGGAGCGTAGTTCCGCGATGGGTTGTCCATTTTGCGACGATGAATGTTGATTCTGCGCGAGAAAAACCAGGGTCACGAGCTTAGCATTGCCGCTGTCTTTTCATCCTATTGACGTGGCAATCGATGACGAATTTCCGTTCGTGGCGTTTCTTTCAACCGACTTTGCGCCGTTCCCGCCGTGTGTTACGAGTCGCGCGTCTCGGCGCGCTTGCCAGCGTGATTGCGGGCTGCACGGTCGGGCCGCCGTACCGCGAACCTGCTGTGCCGGATGCCGCCAGCCGCCCGTTTGCGTCGACCGCTGTGGCGCCCGTTTCCGCCGCGCCGATGGTCGATTCGTGGTGGCAGTTGTATCGCGATCCCGCACTCGACGCACTCGTGCAGCAGGCGCTCGCCAACAATCGCGATCTCGCGGTCGCGGCGGCTCATCTTCAGCGCGCGGAAGCGGTGTTGAACGAAGCGGGCGCCGCGCGTCTGCCCGACACGGACGTGGCGCTCGGCGGCAACTACGGCAAGCAGAGTACGGATCAGATCGTCGCGGCGGCGACCCGCCAGAGCGCGGCCACACGCTGGGCGTATGCGCCTTCGCTGGCGGTATCGTGGGAGGTGGATTTGTGGGGCCGTGTGCGCGAACTGGTTGCGTCCGCGCAGGCCGACGCCGAAGCGACCCAGGCGGCTCGCGACGCGTTGCGCGTCGCCATCGCGGCCGAAACGACGGACGCCTACGCGCACGCCTGCAGCTTCGGTCAGCAGATCGACGTGGCGCAGCGCTCGCTGGCCATCGCCGAACGGGTTGCGCAATTGACGCAGATACAGCGCTCGCAAGGCCTCGTGTCCGAACTCGAAGTGGTGCGCGCGCAGGCGTTTGTCAGCGATACCGGGGCCACGCTGCCCGACCTGCAGGGCAAGCGCCGCGCGGCGCTGTATGAACTGGCCGTGCTGACCGGCCACACTCCCGCCGACATTCCGGTTGCGGCTTCGCAATGCCACGCCGTTCCATTGATTGCGACGCCGTTTCCCGTCGGTGACGGCGCGGCGCTTCTCAAGCGGCGTCCCGATCTGCGTGAAGCCGAACGACGCCTTGCCGCGGCCAGTGCGCGCGTGGGCGTGGCGACGGCGGAACTGTACCCGTCGGTGGTGCTCGGCGGCTCGGTGGACTGGCTCTCGACGAGCGGCAGCCTTGCGTCGCTCGGTAACCAGTACGCGGTGGCCTGGGGCATCGGTCCGCTGATCAGCTGGCACTTTCCGAACATGGCCGTGAGTCGCGCGAAGCTCTCGCAAGCGCGCGCGGACAGCGCCGCCGAACTCGCGTCGTTCGACAGTCGCGTACTGAACGCGTTGAAGGAAACCGAGCAGGCACTCACGCTGTACGGCGCCGAATGGGACCGGCATCGCGCGTTGCAACAGGCTCGTGCACAGCATGCCCGCGCGTTCGAACTGGCTGAACTGAACTACAAGGCGGGCGCGCTCGATTTCCTCGACGTGCTCGACGCCGAACGCGGTCTCGTCACGACCGATGCTGCGCTGGCGGCATCGACCGAAGTGCTTGCGTCGGACCAGGTTGCCGTTTTCAAGGCACTGGGCGGCGGATGGCAGCGCTGAAACGCTCAGCGATACCGCTCCGATCATTCGTTATTTTTCATTGAAGGTTCCAGTTATGAGCACCACTGTCGCGCCTGAAAAGCGCACGATTCCCGGAAGAAAACAGTTGATTGCAGCAGGCGTCGTGATCGTCGCCGTGGTGGCGGTCGTGGCCGGTGTTCGCTGGTGGAGCGTCGGACGCTTCATCGAAAGCACCGACGATGCGTATGTGCGCGCCGACATCGTGGCGATGAGTTCGCATGTGCCGGGCTATGTCAGCGAGGTCGTGGTGCAGGACGACCAGCAGGTTCGCGCAGGCGACGTGCTGATAAGGATCGACGACCGCGATTATCAGGCGAAGGTGAATCGCGCGGAAGCGGCCGTTAATGCGGCGCTCGCGAATATTCGCGAGCAGGAAGCGGGAGTGGCGAGTCTCGACGCGCAAGTGACCCAGCAGGGCAGTCTTATCGCGCAGGCGCAGGCCGACGTGACTGCGGCAAAGGCCGACACCGTGCGCCGCGATGCCGATGCAACGCGCTATCGCGAGTTATACGCGCAGCAGGCGTCGAGCGGTCAGCGCCTGGAACTCGCGCGAGCTGAAGAGCAGAAAGCGGCTGCTGTGCTGGCGAAAGCGAGCGCTGCCGTACAGAGTCAGCGGGATCAGCAGGACGTGTTGCGCAGGCGCCGGGAGCAGAGTCTTGTGGGTATCGAGCAGGCGAAGGCGCAGGTGAGCGAAGCGCGCGCGGCGCTCGCGCTGGCGCAGCTGGATTTGCAGCATACGGTGATCCGCGCGACTCGCGATGGTGTGATCGGCCAACGCACTGTGCGTCAGGGTCAATACGTGGAGACCGGCATGCCGTTGCTCGCGGTCGTTCCGTTGAACGACGTGTACGTGGTCGCCAATTTCAAGGAGACCCAACTCGGCGATATGCATGTCGGCCAACCGGTGGAGATCAAGGTCGACACTTATTCCGGGCATACGTTGCGCGGTAAGGTGACGAGTATTGCGCCAGGCTCCGGCGCGGAATTTGCGCTGCTGCCGCCCGATAACGCGACAGGCAACTTCACGAAGGTCGTGCAACGCATTCCTGTCAGGATACGGTTCGACGCATCGCGTGAGGACGCGCGGCTGCTGCGCGCGGGCATGTCGGTCGTCGTGAACGTCGATACGCGCCACGCGGACGGCGGGCAGCCGTCATGACATCGACCGTCATTGCATCAGCAGATAAAGAAAAAATCCCGCTCCGTACATGGATTGCGGTACTCGGCGGCGTGTTCGGGTGCTTCATGGCAGGCATGAATGTGCACGTGACGAACGCGTCGCTGCCCGACATTCGTGGCTCGCTGGGCGCGAGTTTCGAAGAAGGATCGTGGATCACGACCGCCTATCTGGTCGCGGAAATCATCGTCATTCCGCTGACCGGATGGCTGGTGCAGGTCTTCACGATCCGCCGCGTTCTGCTGACGGGCGCGAGCGGCTTCCTGGTGTTTTCGCTGGCGTGTTCGGTCGCGCCGAACATCGACACGATGATCGTTGCGCGCGCGTTGCAGGGTGCATTCGGTGGCGTGCTGATTCCGCTGTCGTTCCAGCTGATCGTCACCGAGTTGCCGGTCGCGCGGCATCCGCTCGGTATGGCGCTGTTCGCAATTGCGAATAACGTCGCGCAGGCGGCGGGTCCTTCAATGGGCGGTTATCTGACCGATATGTACTCGTGGCGCTGGATCTTCTATCTGCAGATTCCGCCGACGCTTATCCTGCTCGGCGCAATCAGTTGGTCAATCAAGCCGCTGCCGATGCATCTCGGGAAGCTGCGCAACGCGGACTGGCCCGGCATATTGACCATGGCAGTCGGCTTGAGCGCCTTGCAGATCGCACTGGAAGAGGGCGGCCGTCAGGACTGGTTCGCGTCGCCATTTATCGTCAACATGATGATCGTTGCGGTGCTTGGGCTAGGCGTGTTCGTCGCTATCCAGTTGCGCCGCCCGGAGCCGTTCATCAACTTGCGTCTGCTTGGCCGCTACAACTTCGGGATTGCGAGCCTCATGCAGTTTCTGTTCGGCGCGGTCGTGTTCGGCGTGGTGTTTCTCGTGCCGAACTATTTCGCGGAATTGCAGGGATATAGCGCGCGCGATATCGGGCTCGCGATGATCCCCTATGGACTCGTTCAATTCG
Organism: Paraburkholderia fungorum; assembly: GCF_900099835.1. Taxonomy (NCBI): domain Bacteria; kingdom Pseudomonadati; phylum Pseudomonadota; class Betaproteobacteria; order Burkholderiales; family Burkholderiaceae; genus Paraburkholderia; species Paraburkholderia fungorum. The sequence continues at coordinate 344,693 of NZ_FNKP01000003.1, read as the reverse complement.
TGATGTCATTTCTGACACCACCGTTGATGCGCCGGACCAGCGCGCGTACCGCGATCATTCTCGGCTTCGCGCTGGTTGCGGCGGGCTGCCTGATGAACATCCATCTAGATCGATACTCCGCGTCTAACGTGATCGTGCCTTCGCTGATTGTGCGCGGGATTGGGCAGTCGCTCGTTGTTATCGCACTGTCGGTGATGGCCGTCGATGGTCTGGAGAAAAGTCAGCTCGGCTCGGCGTCGGGATTGTTCACGATGGTGCGCAACGTGGGCGGCGCGATCGGCATTGCGATTGCGAGCCAGATTGTCGTAGAGCGCGAGAAATTGCACGCCATGCGTCTGGGTGAATCGATCACGCTGTTTTCGCCTGCATTTCGCGAGCGTGTCGCCTATCTCGCCAGGCTGCTCGCGAGCAATCACGCTCCGCGCGCCGACGTATTGCCAAAGGGCGACTTGAGCGGTGCGCGCGAGCTTGCGTTAGGCATCATCAATCAGACCGTGGGCAGGGAAGCGTTGTTGATGGCGTACAGCGACACCTTTCTGATTGCCGGTATTGCGATGATCGCGTGTACGTTGGGGGCGTTCGTCTTAAGAAGTCGACGTAGTTGACAGGCGATTGAAAGACGTCGATGAAATTAAAGCGTCGGCGCAGAAACCGTCACAAAAGCGGCACACAATAGCGCACCTTATCCTTTTGAATCGATATCAGATGAACAGATCATTGGCCGCCGCGGCACTCGTCACACTGTGCTCCGTCGCGCACGCGAGTCCGGCCCCCGAGACGAATAACGGCTTTCTCACGGGCAAACTTTTTCAGGGTGGAAGCCAATCGCTGCGTACGGCGTACGTGATTGGCGTGCTCGATGGCTTTTCCTATTCGTCGGCGTTCGGCGCGCCGGATGCGAAAGTCGCGAAGTTGCAGCGCTGCATCGGCACGTTGCATGCAGATGCGCGTCAGGTCGGCACTATCATCGATAAATATATCGATGCCCATCCCGAGTCGTTGACCGAAAAGATGCAACCCGTCGTGCTGAAGGCAATGCGGCAGGCTTGCTCGGCCGGCGGAGCCGCAATCGACTGACTATCTGTTGCGAATAAGCATCCTCTCGAGAGAGAGGATGCTTATTCGAATGCCTCGCTTCAATCCTCGCCAGGCGAGGATTTCAATCCGGTTAATGCGCGACGGGCGCATACCGCGCCCGTCTTTCTCTCACTCAGCAATTACTTTCGAACGTTCTCGTAGCCGTCATCGAGCGTCTTCATAAACGCAATGATGTCGTTGATATCGTCATCCGACATCGCGGGCTTGTCGCCCAGTTTGCGATCGAACGGGGCGTCGGCAACGTCGATATTCGCCTGATACTGGGCAGGCAGATCGTCATACTTGAGAACCTTGCCCGATGCATCGTGCGGATAGATCTTCTCAGGACTCGTATTGCGCAGGTTGTAGAAGTCCATGACCTGCTTGAGATTGTGATACACGCCGTTGTGGAAGAACGCACCGCGATTTGCCGAGTTGCGCAGCGTCGGCGTCAGGAACATGCCGCAATACTGCGTGTCCTTCGTCATGTCGGTGCGGAACGGTCCGCACACGCCCATGTCGTAGAACTTCGGGTCTTTATTCAGCGCCAGTTGGTGATTGCGTGGAACGCCGAGCGCCTCATATTGCGTATCCGTGAAGACCGGCGGAAGACCGTCAGAACTCGGTTGACTCAAGTGGCAACCCGCGCAATTCGCCTTGTCCTTGTCGTTGAACAGGCGCAGTCCGCGCAGTTCGGCCTGAGTCAGGTGCGCTTTCCCTTCGAGCCACGCGTCGTACTTGCTCGAGAACGGGTGAAACGCCGGATCTTCGAACTGGTAGCGGCCAATCGCGAACATGGCTTCCGATACAAGCAGATTCTGATCGCTGACAACGCGCGGACCAAAAAGCTGCTTCATCGTATCGATGTACTTCGAATGCATGAGCTTATCGGCGACCGCTGCCACGTTCGGATTCGCCATTTCGACCGGGTTCGTCAACGGTCCGAGCGCCTGGTCCTGAAGCGTGCTTGCGCGGCCGTCCCAGAAGAAGCCGCCTTGCGGCACCATCGCCGGCGCAGCAGGCGCCACGCCCGCATTTTTCTGCGCACGTTGCACGCCTTGTGCCGCGGATGCGAGCACGTCGAGACTGATCGGCGCGGTGTCGGTATCGCCCTGATCGGGACCGATGCTGAACGGCGCCTGACGATACAGGTACGCAAGCGACGGCGCGGGCCGATAACCGGAGTCGGTCATGTGAGGGCCGCCGAGTTGCACGGTCAGATCGTTAGGAGGCCCGAAAGCGTGTGCTGCGCTGTGACATGACGCGCACGACTGCTTGCCCGACGCCGACAGCGACGGGTCATTGAACATTTCCCTGCCGAGCATGGCGGCCGCGCTGAGCGGCGCGACCGGAGGGCGCAGCAGCGTGACAGGGTGCGCATTCGCGCCCGTCAGGTCTTCAACCTTGTCGCCGATCGCCTCGGGCATGCGTTCGGGGTAAAGCAGCGCGTAGCCGGTTACGACAGCGCATGCCAGCACGATGCCCGACAACGTCCACAGAATCCGGCGGCGCAGCGTGGGCCTGGCGGCGTCGGGAGACGGCTCGCGTCCGGTGGGGAGTTGCGAAGGCAGGCTGGCATTCGAAGGAGAGTTCATGGCAATAGCTGTAGCAAATCTGAACGACACATAAATAAGCAAGTCGAGCCACCGTACCGGCTGGCTCGACGCATTGACTGACTGTCTGTTGTCAACGTGCGGTTCATCGAATGTCATGCCGCAGGGTTGAATAAAAGCTTTCCCACGGCATGACAGACAGACCAACCGAACGTCTCAGTCTGACTACTTAGTCCGTCGCCGGCGCGGAAGACAGCTTCGCGCCAGTGTTCGTATCGACATACACAGCCGGCGTTGCGCCACCGTTCGTGAAGTCGAACAGGGCGTTCAGGCTGCCCGTCGCTGCATCGTGCGAACCGCCGCCCAGACGCGTGCCGCCGAGCCAGTTGTCTTCGATGAACTTGACAACCGAAGCTTGCGTGATCAGCGTGTGGTCGACGTAGTTGCTACGTGCATACGGCGAGATCACGACGAGCGGAACACGCGTGCCCGGACCGCAGCGGCCGTTCACGTTGGCACCCGACACGCCCACGCCTTGCACGGCACCCGTTGCGTTACACGTACCGACGCCGTTCAGCTGGTCGGCGGTCGTGTCGAACGACGAGGTCGTCGGCGTTGCGTACGCATGGTCGTACCAGCCGTCCGAATCGTCGTACGTCAGGATGATGGCGGTGTTCTTCCAGTCGGGTTGTTGCTCCAGGAAGTTGACGACCTTCGTGTAGAACGCCTGCTCGTCGAGCGGATCCGAATTGCCCGGGTGGCCATCGCCGACTGCCGGTGCCTTCAGGTAGCTGACCGACGGGAAGTTGCCCGCCTTGACTGCTGCAAAGAAGTCGTCGGTGTCGTACTGGTGGTGAACCGGCGTAGCCGTCGAATCGAGCGGGTCGGTCTGGCCGATCAGCGCGGTCGAGGTCGGGCGCGTATGCGCCAGGTTGGCCGTCGTCGCGTAGTACTGGAACCAGTTGTGGTGCGGTACGTAGTCAGCCTTCGTTGCACCCAGAACCGACGAGTACGTGCTGCGCTTACATGCAGTCGTGCCGTTCGCGTTCGTGGTGGTCAGGTTGAAGCCGCCCATGAAGCCGCCCCACGAGATGTTCTTCGCGTTGAGCAGGTCGCCGATGTTCTTGTTGGCCGAGGACATCACCACGTTATCGGTGGCGGCTGTCGACGAGCACGTGTCGCCGGTCGGGTCGGAGTCGCCGTTCATCGTGAAGCCGCCTGCGCCGTCGGCGATCACGTTGTCGCCCTGCGCTGCGCCGTTCGCGGGAACTGCACCGTTCGTCTGACCCGAGATGACTTCGATTGCACCCGGCGTCGACGGACCGTACGTGTCCGTGTACATGTTGTCGCTCATCGCAAAGTTCTGAGCGTAGTTCCAGAGCGCCTGGACGGTATTGCCGTCGTAGTAGCCCATCACGAGACCCGGCGTACCGAACGTCGACCCACTGCTCGCACCGTTGTTACCCGTGTACTTCGGGAACAGGTCGGCTGCACCGTTGTCGTAGGCGAGCTGTTCGTTGCGGTAGTCGTGCGACTGGCCGTTCGTGTTCGCCTGGCTGCGGTCGAGACGGAACGGGTTGATGCCGCTGCCTGCCGAAAACGCGTTGTTCGCCGTGTTCAGGAAGTTCGGGTTGCTGGTCAGCAGCGACTTCTGGTTCAGGTTGTTGATCGTCGCCGGCGTGTTGGCCGCTGCTGTGAACGCAGGTTCGCCAACCGGGTTTTGCGCGTTCGGGTAGGTGCCGAAGTAGTGATCGAAAGAACGATTCTCACCGAAGATCACGACCAGGTGCTTGATCGGCGTAGCGGTGGTCAGCGCGTCCTGAGCGGACACGGTAACAGCCGGCGAAGAGGCGGCTGAAGTCGATGCGGGCGAGCTGTCATTGCTGTGACCGCATGCGCTCAGCACACATAGTGCTGCGGCAAACGGAATGGGCAAAAGGGTTCGGCGAAACATTTGGGGCTCCACATTCGCTGCCCAGTCCTTCCGTCGGTAAGTACGGAGGTCTGGAGGATTGTTGTTAGAAACGCGATGGCAAAACTCTTGGATGAAGCTGGCGCATTGGACCATTAAAGAGTGAAAGTTTTCGGGCAACATTCTGACTGTCGCCTTTCAAACATGCATACGTATTGCTTTAATCGACATGTCGATCCGATAACGCGATGTTTTGAAATGCGCAGATGGGGAGGTGGTGTGGAGCGGGGAAGATGTCGCGAACGTGCGATTCGTGCGGGTTTTAGCGGGAGAAATGAGCGTGTGAGCGTTGTACTTTTCCGGGGCTTCGACTGTGTCGATCAATGCACTCCATGTGCCATCGATCCTTACCGCAGGAAACACTTGTATTGCTGGCGAAAGTTGTATTAGCGGGATGGGTGTTAGTGAACAGATTGATAAGAAATCGCGGCGTTGCCAATTTTTCTGATTTCACTCGCCCTCATTTCCGCCGACGGCTTGACTTGGTCAGCGGCGAAAAATGAACTGTGTCGAGTGGCTTTAAAAAGCGGCGTGGTGTGTTGGGCGTGGCGACAACGAGGCGAGCCGCAACAAAAATCTGGAATGTGAGTTTTTCTGCGATCTCACTGTCGATCTGGAAAAAAGCCAGGCTCGCACGTCGATGCCGGATGAGATGGATCGCTTCGTCGTGGTCACTTCGACAGCAACTGCCGCGTTGATCTATTGCGCCGGTCACGGCTTTAGAGCGCGATGGCGAGAACCACCTGATTCCCATCAATCTGTCGCTGCCGGTCGCGACAGCCGTTCAATCGGTCCAGGGCGATACGCATTCGCCTGATCGTTCGATCAAATATTTTTTGGGTTGCGAAAATTCACCGCTGAGGCGAGCTTGGGTGACGCCTGTTGCATGAGCAACACTTTGCGATAGCCGTATTTACGTTGTTCTTGACAAACGATATTGGCCAAAAAAGAATGTCAGGCATCAAATGATAATTTGATCAAATAAAGAAAACCGGCAGATGTCGAGCCGGTTTCCACTAGCCGACTTCTCTACAAAGCCTTCAGATCATGACCAGACGCCCGTACCTTCGCCACTTGCCCTCGCTACTTCTGACAGGCGCGGCTATCGCCTCAATGCTCGCGTTTAGCGGGGCCGCGAACGCGCAAAGTTCCGTCACCTTGTACGGCATCGTTGACGCGGGCGTAGGTTACGTCAGCAACATTGGCGGCAAGAGTCAATTCATGCAGAGCACCTCGGTGATGCAGGCCGACCGGCTCGGCTTCAAGGGTGTCGAAAATCTGGGCGGCGGCACGAGCGCTATCTTCGTGCTCGAGAATGGGTTCAGTACGAGCACAGGGGCGCTGGGGCAGGGCGGCAAGCTATTCGGACGGCAGGCGTATGTCGGCTTGAAAGACGACCGCTACGGCACGTTGACGATGGGGAATCAGTACGACTACATGGGCGCAACGCTGGGCATGTACGAAACCTCGACGTGGTTGCTGGGCCAATATTCCGATCACCCGTTCGCCAACGACCGCGCAAATTCGTTGCGGCTCGCGAATTCGGTTCAGTACATGACGCCTGTCTGGTCCGGTTTCCAGTTCGGTGCGATGTACGGCTTTTCGAATCTGACTGGCGACATCAACGGCGAAGGTCGGGCATACAGTTATTCGGCAACGTACAACGCCGGCCCGTGGAATGTGGCGGCGGCTTATACCGAGGTATCAGGATCGGCGTCGTCTCTCGATGTTTCGTCATTGACCGGCTTGCCGAGCGGCAGCGTCGTTGTGGGCGGCAGCTATCTGCGCACGATGGGTATTGCAACGAGCTACAAGTTTAGCCGCACGTTCGTGTATGCGATGTACACCCAGTCGTTGTATGCAGGCACTCGCGGCAAGGACATCGAAAACGTGATGTTCCGCAACGGCCAGGTTGGCTTTACCTACTTCCTGACGCCCGCGCTGCAGGCGGCGGCGGGGTACACCATGACTGCCGTCGGTGCGACCAAATTGCACCAGGTGAGCACGACGCTCGACTACGCCCTCTCAAAGCGCACCGACGTCTACGCAATGCTGTTGGCCGAGCACGCGCAAGGCAATAACGCCAGGGCCGCGATCATTGGAATTGGTACGTCGTCGAATGCGAATCAGGTTGTCGCGGACATCGGTATTCGTCATAAATTCTGACGGCGCATGTGAAAGGCGCGGACACGCGCCATCTGCAATCGCGAAGGGTGTGTAACGCTGAGCGATCGACCGGATGGCGCGCCCTTCAACAATCAAACAATGCCGAAAGTTGAGCGACCTGGCCAGGCTGTTCGCTGACCAGCGTCGCCACAAATTAGCCGCTATATGCGGCTAATTTGCGTGAAAGCTCACGCCGTCACGCTGGTGTCTCGTCGATGCAGAATATCGAGCAGGAACTCGAACGACGAGCGGATATCCTTCTCCATCGCGGCGCGCGCCGACGCAGCGTCGCGCTTCTCGAATCCTTCTATCACGATGTGATGGTAGTTGGTGCCGGCCGTGTTGTACGGCACTTCCTGATTGCGTTCGACTTCTTCCGTAATGACCCGCATGTAAGGCCCGCATTGCAGCCACACCGTCTCGATCAACTGAGGCAGCACGGTTGAGCCGGACAGGCGATAGATCAGGAAATGGAACTCCTGGTTCTTGACGAGGCTTTCGTGGATGCCGTCGTGTTTGATCGCAAGTTCGTGTTCGGCGATCAGCCGCTTGAGCTTGCGCACGGCGGCTTCGTCTGCGTGCGCGCAGGCCATTTCGGTGGCCAGGCCTTCGAGCGCAATGCGCGCTTCGCACAGATCCTGCAAATGCTTGGTGGTCACCTCGGGCACCTGAATCGTGCCGTTCGGTAAAGCCACCAGCCCATTCTCCACCACGAGTTGCCGCAGCGCTTCGCGCACGGGCATGGCGCTCGAGCCGAAACCCTCGGCGAGCGTGGCGACGGTCAACTGGGTACCGGGTTCAAAACGCCCTTGCATGAGCGAGGTGCGCAACTGCGTATAAATCGACTCCTGCATCGTCGACCGCTTTACGACGCGCTGGATCTGGTCAGCCATGATTGCTCCGTGATCGTTAGATCAAAACTCCCTGAATTTTATCATTTTGATTGTGGATCCGGCGCTCCAGACTACCCTCCGTTCCGTCTGAAAGTATCATCCGCCAAAAAAATGGCGCGCAATTTTTTGTTTTGATCAGTTTATAAGCGCCAATTTCAATGCGGAACCAGCCGGAAAGTCAAACGGCGCGGCGAGACCGCAGCGGCAGCCGGAGTTTGCTATGAGGCAAAAAAAAGCCGGTCAGAGAAGAATTTCTGACCGGCGAAGATAGCAACAACAAACATCACGAGGAAAACTTTACAGCGGGGCGCGAAACCTCACAGCGCGTCGAAGAACGCCTTCATGCGCGCCATCGCTTCGACGATCCGCTCCTTCGATTCCGAGCCGAAACACACGCGCAGGTGGCCTTCGCCGGCGCTGCCGTAAAAGCTGCCTGCTTCCACGACCACGCGCGCCTCGACCAGAATGCGATCCGCGCATTCCTGCGCGCTCAGTCCGGTCGCGCTGATGTTCGCGAACGCGTAAATCGTGCCTTCGGGGCGCGCGCAAGTGACATTGCGCATCGTATTGAGCGCATCCACGACGACGTCGCGCTTGGCCTTGTCGTCGTTCACGAGTTGCGCGAGCACGGCGCGCTCACCCGTCACGGCCGCGAGCGCGCCCGCCTGAATGAACGTGTTGACATGCGTGACATCGTTGGCCGTGATCTTCAGCAGGCCGGGCATCACATCGGCGGGGGCGGTCATGAAGCCGACGCGCCAGCCGTCCATCGCAAAAGACTTGGTGAACGCGAACATCGAGATCGTGCGCTCCTTCATGCCCGGAATCGAGCCGATGCTGATGTGCTTCGCGTCGTCGTAGACGATCTCTTCGTAGACTTCGTCGGACAGCACCACCAGATCATGACGAATGGCGAGATTCGCCAGCGCCTGCAATTCGTCGCGGCTATACACGCGGCCGGTCGGATTGGCGGGATTGACGATCACGATTGCCTTGGTGCGCGGCGTGATCGCGGCTTCGATTGCGGCCGTGTCGATGGAAAAATTGTTCGCGCGGTCCAGATCGACGATCACCGGCTTGCCGCCCGCCAGTTCAATCTTGCCGATGTGCTGCGGGTAATACGGCGCGAGCAGGATCACTTCATCGCCTTGATCGATCAACGCGAAGAAGGCGGCGAACGACGCATGCGTGAGGCCGTTGGTGACCAGAATGTCGTCGGCCGTTACGTCGAGGCGGTTGAATTCGCGCAGCTTGCCCGCCAGCGCTTCGCGCAATGCCGGAAGCCCGCGCATGTCGCTGTAGTGGACTTCGCCTCGCATCAGCGCATCCACGGTGGCCTGCTTGATCGGCAACGGGGTGTCGGCGTGCGGGCAGCCGAGTTCCAGATGAATCAGGTCGGCGTTATCGCCCGGCAGATTGCGGGCTTTTTCGTACATGCCATACGATTTTTTCGACGTTTCGGTGATGCGTTTAGCGAGTTTCATGTATCGGTTCCAGGGTGTCGCTGCCCGCCGTCACAGAAGACGCGGGTGCGGACCGGGTTGGTAAAAAAGTACGCAGCGAAGTTCGCGGCGACGGCTCAGACCGGCTTGCCTTCACTGCTTGCCCAGTTGGGCATCAACGTATTGGTCGGCAGGCTTTCGTCGATCATCTTGCGGGCGGTCTCGATTCCGGCGACGGGCAGGCCCGCCGGATCGAGCGCGCCGATCTGCACTAGCACCGACGCCTGGTCCCAGTAGATGTGCTCGTTGTAGAGCTTGTCGCCGCGAAAACACACGACCGCCAGCATCGGAATCTCGAAGTACTTGCCGGTGGGCGCGAGGCCGGGCAGCAGCCAGTCGATCTCGCGATCGTGGGTCGCACAGAACACGAATTCGTCGACGATGCGATCGGTGCCGATCGTGCGCGAAATTGGAATCAACCGGGTGTCGGCCGGATTCGCATCGACGAAGTGATATTTGTAGAAACGCTTGAGCTGGTCATGGCCGACACCGCCCGTCATGGTCGGCACATGGTTGACGTAAGGTTCGGCCACCATGGTCGGCATGATCGCATTCACGTCGCGCGTGGCGAACTCGTAGTAGCAGTGTTTTTCCCAGAGAGCGTCGAGGTCGTGTACCGGGCCGAGTACTTTGCGCAATACCGCGAGCGTTCTCGAATACGCCATCAGCGTGGCCGGTTTGTTGAAGTGCTCGCGCTCCGGTGTCGCAAATGCGTGATCACAACCCGGATAGACGTATTGTTCGATCTGCGGCTGGACGGCCAGTGCGCGCATGATCGTCTCGCGCGTGTCGAGCGGGCAGAACGCATCGTCGCCGGCGAAGTGGAACACCATCGGACACTGGATGCGCGGTGCTTCGTCGAGAAATGCATCGAGCCCGACGCCGTAGTAGCTCACCGCGCAGTCGATCGACGTGCGTGCCGCTGCCAGCATGGCGAGTTTGCCGCCGAGGCAATAGCCGATCGCGCCGATCTTGCCCGCGTGTTCGGGCTGAGCGCGCAAAGCCTGCATGGACGATTCGATATCGCGCAAGGCGAGGTCGAGATCGATTTTGTCGTTGAATTGCAGCGCCTTTGCGAAATCCTGCTCGCCGTAACCCAGCACGACGCCAGGCTCCATGCGCCAGAACAGATCCGGCACCAGCACCACATAGCCTTCTTCCGCGAAGCGGTCGGCCATCGACTTCATGTAGTCGTTGATACCGAAGATTTCCTGCAGCAGGATCAGCCCCGGTCCCGAACCTTGCGCGGGCGTAGCCTTGTAAGTGGCAAACGATTTGCCGTCGTGACTCGTTACCTCGATGAAGCGTCCCATTCGTTCCTCGTCAATTCGCTTGAATGCCTGTGGTGGTCGCGCGTGCTCGTCAACCGGCAGAGGCGGCGCGTGCGCCGACGATCTGCGTCTGAATCGTGAGGCGATCGGCGGCCAGCATGCGGGCTACGTCGTTCGCCATCTGACCGACATAGACTTCACGCTCGCCGCCGTCGAGCGCAGCCAGTGTTGCGTGGACGACCGCATCGGTCGACAGCTTGTCGCCTTCGTAATCGCGGCTCATATCGGTGTCGATGGCGCCCGGCATCACCGCAAACACGCGCACGCCGTGCGGCGCGAGTTCGGCGTCGAGCCCTTCGGACAAACGCAATGCCGCCGCTTTCGACGCGCACAGCGTGGTCATCGGCGCGAGCGTGATGCGCGCGAGGATCGAGAGGATGTTGACCATCGCCCCGCGCGCCGCGATCAGTTGCGGCGAGAACGCCTGCGCCATCGACAGCGTGGCGAAGTAGTTGACTTCCATTTCCCGGCGCGCGGAGTCGGGCTGACTCGCCGACAACGCGCCCGCCTGGAAGTTGACGCCTGCGTTGTTGATCAGCAGCGTGACGTCGGTGGCGATGCGCGCGGCGGCTTCGACCTGACTGGCATCGGTGACGTCGAGTTGCAGCGGCACCACGCGGCTATCGGCCGGATACGCGGGGTGTTCGGCCGGGCGGCGCATGGCCGCATAGATTTTGCCGGCGCCCTGCGCGAGCAGGACTTCCACGAATTTCGCTCCGAGGCCACGGTCGGCGCCGGTGACCAGCGCGACGGTATGTTTATCGATCGTCATCGGAAAGAGGGCAGTTAAGGTAGGCGGGCGGCGCGAAACCACGGTGGCGCCGGTCGTGCTGCGTGTCAGATGATGTGGAAGACGTCCTGGCTGTCGGCGAGCATCGCGGAGAGGCGCTCGACATCCTCGGGCAGCATCCACTGCTTGTCGGCCAGTCGCGAGGCGGCTGCGACCAGCGCTTTGCGCCACGCCTGTTCGTTGCCGTAGCGCGCTTCGAATGAGGCACGGCGGTCACGCGGAACAGCGGCCAGAACGTCACCGCGTGCGAACGGGACGTATGAGCCATAGACGCTATACAGGCCGCCCGGCGCATAGCCCGGCGCGCGCAGAGCCCATCCCGCATGCGTTCCCAGCGGGACCTCGACAAACGGATGACGAATGCCGGCCGTGCCGTTGCCGTCCTGATCGACGGCGGGCACGAAGACCGGATAACGATCCCCTTCGCGCGGCGGCACCGAGTCGTGATCGAGCAGCCGCAGCTCGTTGATCACGCCGGGTCCTTCGAGCCCCGTCGCGCCTTCGAAACGTTCGACGAATTGCGCGAGCGTCCACCATCCGCCATTCGCGTGGGAAGGAAACGCGCTCGCAGGCGGCTCGATTCCATCGTCGACCCATCGACGCATGGCGACCAGCAAAGCACGCAGCGTTGCACCGTAGGTGAGCGGGTTGCTCGCGTACAGCACAACCGGTGAGTTCGGCAACGGATAGTCGCCATGCGCGATACCGGTGACGAGATAAAGACGCACATCGGGATCGTCGGGCAGGTCGCGTCCCTCGCAATCCGTCGCGACCAGCGACGCTCGCGCGGACCAGACTTCGGAGTCCGTATCCATATGCATCAGCTTCGGCGCAGTGCCTGAAGCACGCGCTTTTGCGAAGATGCCGTCGGTTTTTCCGCTGATCGGGTCGCTCAGCGTTTGATAGGCGAACGGGAATTGATCGCCCGGAAAGCTGTGATCTTCATGCTGGCGAGAATAGCGGCCTGGCTGCGAAAACGGCGCGTTGACCCATGCGCGGCGCGAACCGGAAATGATCGGCACCGCGCCGTCGAAGACGATTTGCGAGTCGAGACTCTCGTTGAAGCCCTGATAGATGAAGTCGCGCAGCACGCGTCCGCTTTGCGACAGACCGAAGCCGAGCGCGCGCGTTGGCTGACCGTTCGCGGGTGCGAGCGGATTCGGTGTGCCCTCGCTGTCCTGGGTTTCGTACTTCAAAAACGCCATGACGTCGCGCACGCTCGCATAGCCGAGGCCCATCACCACCGGGTCTTGTGCGTCGTAAATGAATTCGAAAATTGCGCCGCGGTCGAGCTTGCAATCGGGCAGACGGTCGATCTGAATCCGGTTCCGGTCGAGAAAGCGCCACTGGATTCCTGCTGCGGCCACTCGCGGATCGCGCTCGTTCTGCCGCGCGGTGAGGCTCGCGCTCGACGCGTCCAGAGTGGCGGCCGGATACGACAGCGTGAGCACGTAGCTGTCGCTGCTGAGTTCCTGAAGGATCGCCCCGCGAATGGAGTCCGGCGCATCGAGCACGAACTCTTCCCAGCCCTTGCCGACGATAGGTTGACCGTCGCGTGTGGCCACCGGGAACTGCGCCAGCATACGGCCGCCACCCGGCTCGACATTGCCTTGCCACGCGGTCCAGACGATCGAATAGCCCTCGTGCATCAGGAAGCCGTTGCCGATGTCCTCCGGCTGGGTCGGCAACGCGACCACGGGCGCATTGTTGATGCGCACCACGCCTCGCTGGGTGCCGCGATTGAGCCACTCGTAAAACAGCCAGCCATTGCCGCGAGCGAGATCGACGGGCTTATAGATATGAAAGTCGACGCTGTATTCGACCATACCGTTCGACGCACGCGGTGCGTGCACGAGGTTCGCGATGTCGCGGTTCAGCGGCGCGTCGGGGTCGATCTCGCAATGAGCGCGCCCCGACACCAGTTCGTAGCTGCCGACACATCCGTCCTTGCCGAACGCGACGCCCTCGAACACCGGCTGACGCGACAGGATTTCCAGTTTTTTGACGCCTGGCATTGATCGTTCTCCAGCTTTCAGGATTGCTCGACGGGTTGCGCCACGATACGCAGATAAGGGCGCAGCACCTGCACGCCAGCGGGATACATCTGCTCGGCTTTGTCCTGCGCGAGCGACGGCGGCAGCATCACCGGTTCGCCTTCAGTCCACGTCGACGAGGTCGCGACCCGCTTGCTCGCGGTGAGTTGCACTGCCTTGAGGGTACGCAGAATTTCGCTGAAGTTGCGGCCGTTCGTGACCGGATAGGTGAGCGTTATCGCGACCCGGCGATCCGGCGCGATCAGATAAGCCGAGCGCAACAGCGACGGCGACGATGCGTGCGGGTCCAGCAAGCCGAGCAGCGCGGGCACTTCACCGGCCGGATCGTTGATCAGCGCAAACGTCGGCGTGCATTCGAGCATTTCGCGCAGATCCTCGAGCCACGCCGACACCATGTCCTGCGGATCGACCGAGATGCCTAGCACGCGTGCGCCGCAGCGCTCGAATTCGGCGTGCAACTGGTCCAGTGCGACGAATTCGGTGCTGCAGGTCGGCGACATCGATTTGAATGCGAAAACGAGGGCCCAGCCGTCGCCGAGCCAGTCGGCGAAATTCATCGGGCCCTGGTTCGACACGGCTTCGAATTCAGGCAGCAAGGTTCCAACTGAGAGCGTCATGCGAATAGTCCTGTCCGGTCGTTCGAGGCAGCCTGAGTGGTGCTGCTGCCGTCCGTCACGTGGAAAAATTATTTGATCAAATGATCGTTGGACTGAGTTTCGCTGTGTAAAAAAGCCATGTCAAGCCTTTTGTTCCCGATAATGACGGAGCGTCGACCCGATCAATCCGTGAAAAATTTGCCAGTTGCACAATTAATTATTATTTGATCAAATGATTTCGAGCGTGAACGGGAGGTCGTCAGAGCGGCCGTCGGGACACGAGAAATTAAGTGGAGAAATCATGAGTTCCAAAAGCATTGTCGTGTCGGAAGCGCGCAGCGGGTTGCAGATCCGTTTCCAGTTGCTGGAGCAGCAGGCGCCGGAAAGCACTGAATTCCTGTGGGATTTGCTGGCGACGCCGCGTGAGATGCCGGCGATTCATGCCATGTGGACGGGCCCGGAGATCTCCTGCCCGATTCCGACCGAGATGATCGATCCGCAACGCAATGCTCGCGCGTTGGCGCCGGAAAACGCGACGGTCACGCCGCAGGCCGGCGACCTGGTGCTGGCTTATGTGCCCGCGAAAATGTGGGGCGGCAATCCGCAGCCTGTATTCGACCTGGGCTTCTTCTACGGTCCAGGCGGCCGGATGCTGTTCCCGATCGGCTGGCTCGCCGGGAACGTGGTGGCGCGCGCCGATCGCGACGATCTCGACGCGCTGGCGAAGGGCTGCGGCGCGATTCGCCGTGCCGGTGCGTGCACGCTCAGCCTGTCGAGGGCGTAAATGGCTCCGCAAGCTCATCGGCACGCGCTCCGGCAAAACTACTGGCCCACTGCGGCCGGCGCGGCCATCGCCTTTCCCCGGCTCGATGCCGATATCGACTGCGACGTGGTCGTGATCGGCGCAGGCATCATGGGACTCAACGCGGCGCTCGAACTGGCCGGCCGCGGGGTCAGCGTGGCGGTTGTCGAGGCGGAACATCCGGCTGCGGCGGCCTCTGGCCGCAATGGCGGTCTCGTGGTGCCGAGCCTGCCGCGTGTCGGTCCGCTCGACGTCGTGCGGCTGCTGGGCGATCGCTACGGACCGGAGCTGGTGCGGCTCGTCGCGGACGGCGCGCAAACGGTGTTCAGTACGATTGAGCGCCATCAGTTGAAGTGCGACGCGGTGCAGGGCGGCTGGATCAACCCGGCGCATGCGGGAGAACTGGTGGAGGGCCTGCAGGCGCGTGTTTCGGCATGGCAGCGCGCCGGCTCGCGGGCGACCTGGCTTAACGCAGCGGAAGCCAGACAACGGATCGGCAGCGACACGTTTCATGGCGCGCTCTACGACCCAAGCGGCGGCCATCTCAATCCGTTCGGCTATACGCAGGAACTGGCGCGGGTGGCGTCGGAAAAGGGAGCCCGGATTTTCTGCGAGTCGCCGGTGTTGCGCGTCGGGTCTGGTGGTGGCCGCTATGTCGTGCACACACCGACCGGCTCTATCACGGCCAACACCATCCTCCAGTGCACGAATGCGATGCAGGGCGGCCCGCAGTCGCTGGCGCCAGCCGTTGCGCGCAGCTTCGTGCCATTGACGGTGTTCCAACTGGCCACTCAGGTTATTTCTGCTGACGTGCGCCGTACGATCCTCAAAGGCAATGAGGCTTTGTCGGACACCCGCAACAATCTGTTCGCATTGCGCTTCACGGCAGATGGACGGATCGTGACGGGCGGTATGGCGCCGGTGTCGCAATGGATGGCGGAGCCGCGTCTGCTGCGTTCGCTGGCGCGGCGCATGGAGCGGATTTTCCCCCAGCTCTATGAGGTGAAATTCGATTTCATCTGGAGCGGCGGCGCGGCGTTGACGCCGGACTTCCTGCCCCGGCTTTTCGAGGTCGGCAAAAACTGGTTCGCGCCGCTCGGATGCAATGGCCGGGGTATCGCCATGACGACCTCGTTAGGACAGCGCCTCGCTTCTTACGTCGTGGATCGCGATCCTGAAGTGCTGCCGCTGCCCATTACCTCGGCGGCGCCGATCAAGGCTCACACGTTCGCCCGTTATGTACCGCAGCTTCTGCTGCCGGTGGGCATCCTGCAGGATGCGATGCGTCGCTAGTCACCTGGTAATCCGTATCAATCTGAAGCGCGGCTACGCTCTCGTGCGTGACTGAGCCGCTCGCGTATTTTGTGGAGAATGAATGATGGAAGCGATCGAATCTCCGATCAGGCTCGTGAAGCAGGTGGACTCCGATCACGTCGTGTTTCCGCACGACGACGGTTCGCGGGTTCCGTACAAGGTATTCAGCTCGCAAGCCGTGTACGAGCGCGAGCAGGAGCGCATCTATCGTGGGCCGACGTGGAATTTCGTCGCGCTCGAAGCGGAAATTCCCAACGCGGGCGACTACAAAAGCACCTTCGTCGGCGACACGCCGGTGGTCGTCACGCGTCTGGAAGATGGCTCGCTATCGGCCTGGGTGAACCGCTGTGCGCATCGCGGCGCATCAGTGTGCCGCAAGGCACGCGGCAACGCGACATCGCATACCTGCGTGTATCACCAGTGGAGTTTCGACAACAGCGGCAACCTGCTCGGTGTGCCGTTCCGTCGCGGACAGAAAGGCATGACCGGCATGCCCGCCGATTTCGATCCGAAGAATCACAGCCTGCGCAAACTGCGGGTGGACAGCTACAAGGGCCTGGTGTTCGCATCGTTCAGCGATGAAGTCGCGCCGTTGCCCGAGTATCTCGGCGCGGAAATGCGGCCTTGGATCGACCGCATTTTTCATAAGCCGATCGAGTATCTCGGCTGCACGCGGCAGTATTCGAAGTCGAACTGGAAGCTCTACTTCGAGAATGTGAAGGACCCGTATCACGCGAGCATGTTGCATCTGTTCCATACGACCTTCAACATCTTCCGTGTCGGTATGAAAGCGCGTTCGATACCCGACGCGACTCACGGTCTGCACAGCATCATCACGGTCACGAAAACGGGCGAGGACACGTCGGCGGCCTACAAGCAGCAGAACATCCGCTCGATGGACGAAGGCTTTTCGCTCGAAGACGACACCGTGCTCGGTCATATCTCAGAGTACGAAGAAGACACGACGAATCACATCCAGCCGATCTTCCCGCAACTGGTGGTCCAGCAGATTCACAACACGCTGGTCGCGCGTCAGTTATTGCCGAAAGGCCCGAACAATTTCGAACTGGTTTTCCATTTCTTCGGCTACACGGACGACACGCCCGAGTTGCGCGAACTGCGCATCAAGCAGGCGAATCTCGTCGGCCCCGCAGGCTATATCTCGATGGAAGACACCGAAGCCACCGAACTCGTCCAGCGCGGCACGATTCGCGACGGCGATGCGACCTCGGTCATCGAAATGTCGCGCGGCAATCCCGAGCAGCAGGACACGGTGATTACCGAAAGCCTGATCCGCCGCTTCTGGGTCGGTTATCAGAAATTGATGGGCTATTGAAAAGGGTACGCAGATGGAAGCGATGAAGCTGTGGTTCGAATTGCACATGCTGCAGAACCAGTACATCAGTCACCTCGACAACGACCGGCTCGAAGCATGGCCGACGTTGTTCACCGAGGACTGCACCTACGAGATCGTGCCGAAGGAAAACGCCGACATGGGCTTGCCGATCGGCATCATCTATTGCACGAACCAGCGCATGCTGCGCGATCGCGTGGTGTCGTTGCGCAACGCGAACATCTATGAAGATCACACGTACCGGCATATGACGTCGGGGCTCGTCGTTACCGGTGAAGAGAACGGTGTGATCGAAACCGAGAGCAGCTACGTCGTGGTGCAGACGCGCTCGAACGGCGAGTCCGACGTGTACCAGGCGGGCAAGTATTACGACCGCGTGGTGCGTACGCCGGACGGTTTGCGCTATCTGGGTAAGCGCGTGGTGTACGACACGTCGCGAGTGCAAACGCTGCTCGCGACGCCGATCTGAAGGAGGGCATATGGAACAGACACTCGAAAACTGGCAACCCATTGGTGTGCTGGACGATTTCACCGAAGGCGAACCCGCTGCAGTTTTTGCGGGCGACCGGCAGATCGCGGTGTTCCGCCTCGGTGAGGAAGTGTTTGCGTTGAACGACCTCTGTACGCACGGTCATGCGCGTCTGTCGGACGGCTATGTGGAAGACGGTTGCGTCGAATGTCCGCTGCATCAAGGTCTGATCGACATCCGCACGGGCGCGCCACGTTGCGCGCCGATCACCGAGGCGGTGCGTGCGTTTCCGATTCGTATCGTCGACTCGCGGGTTGAGATTCATGTCGACTGACCGGCATGTGATCGTCGGAGCGGGACATGCAGCGCGACGTGCGGCGGAAACGTTGCGCGCACGCGATCCCGGCGCGCACATCGTGATGATCGGCGCGGAGCCCCATGCGCCCTACGACCGGCCGATCCTGTCGAAAGATGCGTTGCTCGCGGAGGGTGGCGAACAGAAAGCGTTCATTCGCGACGCTGACTGGTACGGCGCGCAGGATATCGCGTTGCGCCTGTCCACGACCGTCGACGCGATCGATCGTGAGCGTGCGGTTGTTCATCTGCACGACGGCAACGAAGTGGCCTACGACCGGCTGCTGCTCGCCACCGGCTCCCGCGTGCGATCGTTCGACGGACCGGTCGATCCGCGCGTGCCGTTGCACTACGTGCGTACGCTGGCCGATTCGCTCGCGTTGCGCGCTGCGCTCGCGCCAGGCAAACAGGTGGCGATTCTCGGCGGCGGCTTTATCGGACTCGAAGTAGCGGCTGCGGTCACGCAGGCCAACTGCACGGCAACCGTGATCGAACCGGCAAGCGTGTTGCTGCGGCGTTCGTTGCCACACGCGGCAAGTCAGTTCGTGGCCGCATTGCACACGCGCCGTGGCGTGAATTTATGGCTCGATACGACGCCCTCAGCAATCGGCTATCGCAACGGCCGTGCGCTGATCGAGACCAGTCGAGGCGAACTCGAGGCGGACATCGTGGTAATCGGAATCGGCGTGCTGCCGAATATCGAACTCGCGCAGGCCGCCGGTCTCGACGTGAACAACGGCATTGTCGTCGACGAGCAATGCCGTACTGCCGATCCCGCCATCTTCGCCGCGGGCGAGGTGACGCAGCATTTCAATCCGCTACTGGCACGGAGTGTGCGCATCGAATCGTGGCAGGTCGCGGAGAATCAGCCCGCGATCGCGGCGGCGAACATGCTCGGCGACAGTCAGGTTTATGCAGAGTGGCCGTGGCTCTGGTCGGATCAGTTCGACTGCAATATCCAGACACTCGGCATGATCGAGGCGGAGCACAGGCTGATGACGCGCGGCAATCCCGAAGAAGGTCCGTTCTGCGTGATGGCGCTCGACGAGGCCGACCGGTTGCGCGCGGTCGTCGCGATCAATGCGGGGCGGGAGATGGGTGCGTGCAAGCGCCTGGTTGCAGCGGATCGTCCGCTCGATCCCGCAGGGCTGGCCAATCCGGCTGTGCCACTCCGATCGATGTTGATCAACTAGGCTGGAAATCGTTGGGGTTGCGAGCGGTCCGTTCTCCAAACCTTGGGTTTCGGGGATGGCCGCTGTTCGTCCATGCCGCGTGAAAACCCGCTAAATGAAGGCTTTTGTGCGTCTTGTCGTAATTCGCTTGACAGCCGATTTTTGCCCACAAAAAATCAGTCTCGATCACATAATTATTTGATCAAATATTCGGGCGAAGCGGATCGAGGAGTAATCTCGATCTGACGTCGTCAGGCTCGAAATCTGGAAAAGGGGAGTCTCGTGTCGAGTACCAATGAATTCAAGACGGGGTGGGGCATCATTCTTGCCGCGACCATCGGCATCGGCACCAGCCTGACGACGATGGCGTCGTACAGTGCGGGTGTCTTTCTGCCGTCGCTCACCAAGACCTTCGGCTGGGCCGATTCGCAAGTCATGCTCACGTTCATGATCCTGTTCTTCGGATCGAGCCTGGTCGGACCGTACATCGGCACGCTGGCCGACCGCGTCGGTCCGCGCAAGATCGTGCTGGCGTCGGTAATCGGTCTCGCGATCGGATGGATGCTGCTGGCGTTCTCCAACGGTTCGATCGCGATGTTCTATCTGACGTATGCGGTCATCACGCTGCTGGGTGCAGGCACGCTGCCGGTGACGTGGACGAAGAGCGTCGTCGTGCATTTCAAACAGCATCGCGGCATTGCGCTTGGAATCTGCCTGGTCGGTACCGGCATCTTCGGCGCGCTGATCAAGCTCTACACTTTTCACATGATGGCGCTGGTGGGATGGCGGCTCGCTTATGTCGGGCTCGGCGCTTTCCTGCTGGTGATCACGCTGCCTATCGCCTTCATCTTCTTCCGCGAACCGAAGGTCGATGCCGCCAGCGCCGCCGTTGCAACCAGCGATGCGTCTGCCGCAATTCCAGGCCTCGCGTTCGGGCAGGCATTGAAGACGCCCGCGTTCTGGCTGCTGACCGCGAGCTTTTTCCTGCTGTCACTCGCGCTCGCCGGTATTGCGCCCAATCTCGAACGCTTCTGGACACGCTCGGGATTCAGCATGAGCGACGCGGTGAGCATCGCATCGTGGTACGGCATCGGTATCGTGATCGGTCGGTTGCTGACAGGCTGGTTTCTCGATCGCATCTGGGCACCGGTTGTCGTCTTCTGCATGCTGTTGCCGTGTGCGTTGTCGTTCGTGCTGCTGGCGCATGGTGTGACGAGTTTCTGGGTCGCTTCGCTGCTGGTGCTGATCGTGGGAACGTCGTCGGGCGTCGAATACGATGCGCTCGCCTATCTGGTGTCGCGTTACTTCGGCATGCGTGCGTACAGTGCAATTTATGGCGGCGTGTTCATCGGTTTTGCAGTCGGCGCAGGGCTGGGGCCGTTTTCGTTCAGCAAACTGCTGACCGTGCTCAACGGCTACGACGCTGTATTGTTGATCAATGCGGTGGTGGTCGTTGCGGGCGCGGGCGTGCTTCTTCTGCTCGGCGCGTATCCCCGCTTTGCCGGCATCGGCGATGAAACGAGGCCGACTCGCGAGCGGCCGTTTCAAGCCAACATTTCAGGCGAAGTGAAGTAAGGCTCGCCAGCTATCTGTAATAGGAGTTTCTGTGGCACATACGATCGAATCTGTACCCATTCTTTCATCCAGTCCCGGCACCCAGCGCTCGCTGAAAGTGCACCGCATCGGTCAAGCCGGCGCGCGTCCGAAAGCGTACTTCCAGGCCGCGTTGCATGCGAACGAAACGCCGGGACTGCTGATCGGCCATCATCTGCTCGACCTCGCGCTGGCTGCCGACCGGGCAGGCAAGTTCAAGGGTGAACTGGTGATCGTGCCGTATGCGAATCCGATTGGTCTGTCGGATAACGTTCTGGGTAATCAGATCGGTCGGGAAGCGCTCGATGGCGGCGGCAATTACAACCGTGGTTGGCCCAGTCTGAGCAGCGGCGTGGCGGCGCGTGTCGAAGGCAGACTCGGCGCCGACGCCGAAACGAATAAGGCCGTCATTCGCGCGGCGTTGAAGGAGACGCTCGACGCGCTCAAGCCGGCCAACGAAGT
Organism: Paraburkholderia fungorum; assembly: GCF_900099835.1. Lineage (NCBI taxonomy): Bacteria > Pseudomonadati > Pseudomonadota > Betaproteobacteria > Burkholderiales > Burkholderiaceae > Paraburkholderia > Paraburkholderia fungorum. The sequence continues at coordinate 323,239 of NZ_FNKP01000003.1, read as the reverse complement.
GCAGTCGCTTCAGACCACGTTGCTCAAGCTCGCCATCGACGCGGATTTTGTGGTCGACTCGCATACGGAACTCGTTGCTATCGCGGGGATGGTGGTGGCGCCCTGGTGCGAGGCGATGCTCGATCCGTTCGTCGCCGAGATCGATCCGGGCCTGGTCCATGTCACGGATACGCCAGTGTTGTTCGACGGTACATGCAGCAAGCCCTGGCATGATATGGCGCAGCAGTTCGGCGGGCGCTTTCCGATTCCGCAGGGCAACGTCAGTGTGACGATCGAAATGCGCGGCGCGGCCGATGTGTCGGATGAACTCGCGCGCGGCGACGCAGAAGCGATCTTCCGGCATCTGGCGCGAATCGGCGTAGTGGAAGGCGAGTTCGACGCGAATGCAAAGTGGGCTGGCGAGAAAACCCCGCACGAAGCGATTTCGATGATGCGTACGCCGGTGGGCGGCGTAATCGTTTATCCGTTTCCGCTGGGCACGGACGTGAAAGCGGGCGATGTGATCGCGGAGATCATCGACCCTGCCGCCGACGATCCTGCACAGGCTCGCACGCAGATTCGTGCGCTGCGTCCTGGGCGGCTTTACGCGGCTGTGTCGAACCGCCTGGTGCGGCCGAACGACATCGTGATCAAGATCGCGGCAAACGATTTTGCGCGTGTTTGATCCGGGTTTCCGGGAGACTGCGCGGGCCTGTGCTAAGGGAAACTCGGCGGAGTAGTTACCGCGTTCGGGTTTCCACTGAATCGAATCGTTGTCGATTTACCCTCGCATTGCGCGTCGTGTGGATGAGAGCCAAACTATCAACTGGCTTTCTGACCACTTCGCTCACATCCCGGAGGGACGCGCAATGACCAAGGTAAAAGTTGCTGGATTCAGTGTGTCGCTTGATGGCTTCGCTGCCGGTACTGCCCAGAGTGTCGATCATCCGCTGGGTATGCGAGGCGAGGAGCTATTCCAGTGGTTTTTCCCCACGCGCACTTTTCGGCAGATGGTCGGAAAAGAAGACGGTGACACGGGCCTTGATGACCAGTTCGCCCGGCGAGCAATGGACGGCTTCGGCGCTTTCATTCTCGGCCGCAATATGTTCGGGCCGGTTCGTGGAGAATGGCCGGACGATCAATGGAAAGGATGGTGGGGCGACAATCCGCCGTACCATGCACCGACCTTTGTACTCACGCATCATCCGCGATCATCCATCGAGATGCTGGGCGGAACGACATTCCATTTCATTTCCGATGGCATTGAGAGCGCGCTCGAAAAGGCGCGCGAAGCGGCAGCCGGAAAGGACGTCAAGATTGGCGGCGGCGTCGAAACCGTGAAGCAGTATATTCGGGCCGGTTACGTCGATGAAATTCACCTTGCTTTTGCGCCGACTGCGCTCGGCCAGGGAGAGTCGCTCTTTAGCGGCCTCGATCTTCGCGCTCTGGGTTATCGGACCGTCGAGCACGTATCGTCGGAACGGGCCACGCACATTGTCCTCGCGAAATAGCGTCAGCAAAAGGTTGGCTGGTGTCCTCCGGCGAGTGCCTACAGAGATAATGCCGGTGTTTGAGCGAGGGAAATGATCAACCCATGCAGACGCATCGATGCGGACGCTTGTCGGTCCGCTGGCCGGTCGCCGCCGCAGGTTGCAGAGGCGATTCACGGCTACGCAGCCAACCTTCAGGCCGGTCTGACGCGATAGACTCCCGGCTGAACACATCTCAGCCACGACACGGACTTCACGGTCCTCGAGGAGAAGCAGCGGCATGGACCGGATGGCAGCAATGGAAACGTATGTGAGCGTAGTGGAGGCGGGCTCGTTCTCGGCAGCCGCCAAGCGGCTCAAGCTCGGACAACCTGCCGTGTCGAAGTCGGTCGCGCAACTCGAGGAGCGGCTCGGCGTGCGACTCCTGTTGCGCTCGACACGCGGCCTGACGCCCACTGATGCAGGTCAGCGCTTCTACGAGCACGCAAGGCGCGCAATCGAAGAAGTGGACCTCGCCGAGCATGTCGCGCGCGACGCGTCTACCGGACTATCCGGCGTACTGCGCGTCAGCGCAGCCGTGACCTTCGCGCGGCTGCATATTCTGCCCGCACTCAAGACATTTCTGGACCGGCACCCTAACTTGCAGATCGATATCGTGCTGGACGATCGCACCATCGATCTGCTCGAAAATGGTGTGGACGTAGCGCTGCGCATGGGCTCGCTAGACGACTCGACGATGACCGCACGCCGCATTGCGCAAAGCCGTCGACGGGTTGTTGGAACGCCTGCGTATCTCGCTGAAGCGGGCGTGCCGAAGACGCCTGCGGACCTCAGCCAGCATCAGGTGATCGTGTATTCGTTGCGAGGCGGTGGTGAGTCGTGGGCATTCAGCCAGCACGGCAAGGAAGTGGCGGTGGTGGTGTCCGGACGCGTCAGCGTGAGCGCCGCCGAGGGCATGCGTACGACCTTGCTCGGCGGCATGGGCCTGGCGATTGCATCGGAATGGATGTTCTCGCCGGAACTTGCCGACGGCACGGTTCAGGCCGTACTGACCGATTGGGAATTACCGTCGATCGACCTGTGGGCGGTCTTCCCGGCCGGACGCCTGGTGAGTGCGAAGGCGCGGGCATTCGTCGCCTTCGTCGAAGAGATACTTGGTGCCGCTGGCTACAGCCAACGCGGCACGCCATCAGAAAACTAGCTTGCCGAATGACGCGCCGCTGTTGACAGATAACGCTCCTCGTCCTCGCTACCCGGCGGATTGTTCGCGGGTAACAGCTTGGCTCAGGCGTTGGCCGTCGCTTTCTCCAGAACCGGAAACATGTCCGACGGGTCAGGACGACGCGTGTAATCCGGGTTGACCTCGGAATACAGCACGATGCCATCCTGTCCGATGACGTAGCGCGCGGGCATCGGCAAGGTCCAGCCTGGGTCGTTGTTGAACGCCGGCAGATCGTTCTTCAGGTTCCTGTACAACTCGACCAGATAGTCGGGCAACGCGAAACGCAAGCCGAAGTCGGCGCCTGTCTGACCGTTCACATCGCTCAGCACCGGAAAGCCGAGTTCGTTGGTGCGCACGGACTTGCGGCTGTTGACTGCTGTCTGCGGCGAGATCGCCACGACATTCGCGCCATAGGCCTGAATCTGCGGCAGAACTTCATTGATCGCCTGCAATTCGATATTGCAGTACGGGCACCAGACGCCGCGATAGAACGTCACGACAAGGGGTCCTTTCACCAGCAGCGCTGCGGACGACACATCGTTGCCGTTCTGATCCTTCAGATTGAAATGCGGTGCGCGGTCGCCAGCCTTGATCGCGCGGCCCGCTTGCCCGCTCGCAATCAGCTCGGCTGTGGCGCGTTCCATCACCGGGTGAATCTCCGGAGGCGCGTTGAATGGCGGCTTGCCCGCCTTGAAGTTGGCCCGGAATGCGTCGAGTTTGTCTTGCAGTGACATGGGTGTTCTCCGTTGAGAGGAATAGAGGAATCGGTAGATTCAGGCTGCGTTCTGCGTTGCGAGCCAATTCGGCTGTGGTAGTCAGGTCGAGCGCCAGGCCGCAGCCGATGCCTTTATCGGTCGTGCGACGCAGGCGCTGGGTCAGTCCTATCTCAGGCAGCGACAGCGACTGGTTTGGTCCACTCGTTGCCGGCCATGAAACCGTCGAGTTCGGTGTGAACGATGTGGTTGGTGTAGTTGCTCATCACCTTCGTCGCCACGCCCAGAATCACTTCGAGGACGTTCTGACGGGTGTAGCCCGCGGCGAGAAATGCGTCGACATCGGCGTCGGGAACGAAGCCCCGTTCACGCACCACGAGCGTCGTGAAATGATGTAGCGCTTCGAGTTTTACATCGGGCAGCGGCGTGCCGGCTCGCAGCGCGGCGATCACGCCGGCGTCCATTTTGATCATCTTCGCCAGCGTACTGTGACCGGCCATGCAGTAGTGGCAGTTGTTCTCGAAGTTCGAGGTCAGGTAGACGACCTGCTGCTCGTGCGGCGTCAGCGTGCTCTTCGAGAACAGGTCCCACAGCGCCGAGTAACCGGCCAGCAGCGCGGGCGACTCCGCCATATGCGCCTGAAGATTGGGAACGAAGCCGAAGGCCCGCTTCGTGTCTTCGAGGACGGCCTTCGAAGCGGCCGGTGCGTTATCGATCGTGTAGGTTTGGAAGTTGCTCATCGTTTTGCTCCTGTTGGTTGACGGTGAGCAAATGATGAAGTTTGGCCTCCTTTCGAAGAAGGCAGGCGCCGTCGATAACAGTCATTCCTGGCAGGCATAAAGCGAAGAGGATTGAACTGGGCTGCTTCTCCATGAATAAGCGGATCTCCGAAGCGGAGGTACCCACGCGACCTTACTGCGCTCGCAAGTGACATCGCCAGCGAAAATCCCCAGTGTCCTGCCAGTGCCTTCCGACCACCTGCCCATCGGTCATTTGACCGATACCGTGGCAACGCCTTCCTTGCGATCCTTGCGTTCATACCAGTCGCATGCGCCCAACCAGATAGTGCCCCGGCATGACAGCGGCAATTCCAGTTGAACCAGCGATCTGCATCTGGCTGCGCTCGCCGATGGCCGCAGCGCACTTCCTACATTGGCTACGAAGAGATCGCTTTGAACAACGCAATCGTTCATCCCGTATGGGTTCGCACGTTTCACTGGATTAACGCCGCGACCGTGGTTCTCATGTGCATGAGTGGCTGGCAGGTCTACGAGGCGTCGCCCCTATTCCAGACCGTCCGGTTTCCTGCGTCGATCACGCTGGGTGGCTGGCTAGGAGGCGCGCTGCTCTGGCACTTCGCCGCAATGTGGATACTCGTTGCCAATTTCTTCGCGTATCTGGTTTTGGGATCGATTACTGGGCGGCTGCGCCGGACCCTGTTCCCCGTCACGATTCGCGCGGTTGCAACCGATCTCGTCGCGGCACTGCGCGGCAAACTCAGCCACCGTGATCCCAGTCAGTACAACGCCGTGCAGAAGCTCGCATATCTCGTCGTCATTGCTGACCTTGCGCTGGTGATCGCGTCCGGCCTGACGATCTGGAAGCCGGTGCAGTTTCCTGTTCTGCGCACGCTAATGGGCGGCTTCGACAACGCGCGCATCGTCCATTTCATTGCGATGAGCGTACTGACGGGTTTTCTCGCGATACACGTCGTCATGGTCGCGCTAGTGCCGCGATCTTTACTCACCATGATCCGGGGACGATAACGATGACGTCGAATAAAGATAAGCGGATGCCCGACGCAGCGTCCATCATCAAGGACGCGCAAAAAGAACTGGGTTCGGCTTCGCGCCGCCTGTTCGGCAAGCGCATGCTGACGCTCGGTGGCCTGGCCCTGTTGTCCGGCTGCGATCTGACAAACGACAAGTCGGTGAACCGGCTGTTGCGCACCATCTCCTCGTTCAATGACGGTGCGCAGGCGCTGCTGTTTGACCCACGCAGGCTTGCGCCGACCTATCCAGAGTCGATGATCACGCGGCCTTTCCCGTTCAACGCGTTTTACGACATCGATCAGGTGCCGGACATCGATGCACAGACCTACCGGCTCGAACTGACAGGTCTCGTCAAAGGCAAGCGCATCTGGACGCTGGCTGAACTCGATGCATTGCCGAAATGCAGTCAGGTTACGCGGCATATTTGCATCGAAGGTTGGAGCGCTATCGGCAAGTGGGGCGGAGTGCGCTTTTCCGATTTCCTGTCGATGGCCGGTGCGGATACGACGGCGAAATATGTCGCGCTGCATTGCGCTGACAACTACTGGACGAGCATCGATATGCCAACAGCGCTGCATCCTCAGACGCTTCTAACGCTGACCTTCGACGACCAGATGTTGCCGCCGAAGTATGGATTCCCGATGAAGTTGCGCATGCCGACCAAGCTTGGCTACAAGAACCCGAAGCATATCGTCGCCATCACCGTGACCAACGAATTTCCCGGCGGCTATTGGGAAAACCAGGGCTACAACTGGTTCGGCGGATCGTGATCCGCCAGCCCGCCAACAGCTTTATCCCCTCAAATCAACGGAGCGTTTATGTCCATTCGTATCAAGCTTGCTGCCTCCCTCGTCGCATTCACGCTCGCTAGCGCGTCGTTTGCACAATCTCCCGCGATAAAGCCTGAGCGTATCCGCGGCGATATCGTGTCGTTGTCGGGCAATGCGTTGACCGTACATCGCCGTAGCGGCGATACCGTGACGCTTACCTTGACCGACGCGTCGAAGGTCAGCGCAGTGAAGACAATCCAGCTCTCCGATATCAAACCGGGTTCGTATGTCGGGGCGGCAGCCATGCCCGGTCCCGACGGCAAACTGACCGCGAGGGAAGTGCTGGTGTTCCCCGAAGCCGCGCGCGGAATGGGCGAGGGGCACTATGCCTACGATCTCGGCGCCAACAGTTCGATGACGAATGCCAATGTCGACACGGTTGTCGAGGGCACGAGCGGACGCGATCTGAAACTTTCGTACAAGGGTGGCAGCAACACGGTCACGGTGCCGACCAGTGCGCCGGTCGTGACGCTCGCGCCTGCAACGCGGGCTGATCTGATCGCGGGCAAGAAGGTGTTTGTCGTCGCGGTCCCGGCTAACGGCGGAGCACATGACGCGCAATTTGTCGTGGTCGAAAAGGACGGCGTCGTACCGCCGATGTAATCGGCTTCGGCGTCGCAGCGTGACTCAGGTGAACGTCGTGTGGCAGTGGTTGCTGCACGGCTTGAGCGTACTGGTCATGTACCAGCCATGGCACCGGAGAGTTCACCCGCACGCCGCGCACGACCTATGGCTTGATTGGCGGCGTGCGTTGCGCGCCGCCTTCATCGACCAGTCTGGCGCGCGAGCGCGATCGTCAAAGCAGCCCCAGCGTCGACGCCTTCAGCGTCGCCGCTGCGCGCGACGAGCATTCGAGCTTGCGGAACACATTTTCGACATGAGTGCGAACCGTGCTTGGGCTGAGCGTCAATTCACGTGCAGCTTCCTTGTTGCTGGCGCCTCGCGAAATAACGCGCAGCACGTCGATTTCGCGCGCCGTCAATCGCACACTCTGCGACGTGCTGCTCACCGGCCGTTTGACGACGATAGCATCGTCGGACAGCAGCGCATTCACCACCTCGGCGTTTAAACGGCCGCGTGCGGCCTCGTCACGCAAGTGTCGTGCGGCTTCGTCGGCGGAGAAGGCCGCGCGCCACGGACGGACCGCGCGCAACGCGACATACATTACCGATGCCGCCAGCACGTTCGCTTCGAGCGTCAGCGATTGATCGCGCACTCCACGGAAATAGCCCGATCCGTCCGGCCTTTCGTACGCATACGATGCGAGTTCGGCCGCTTCTCCGAGTGCGCCGGCCTGCTTGCCGGCGCGCGATGTCCAGTACGGCACCAGCCTGACCTTTTCCCATGCGCTTTCGGATAAACGTTCGTTCGTATTCCAGATCCGGTTGGGCACCGATGCACGGCCAATACCGTGAACCAAGCCCGCGCGATAAACGCGTGCATGTGCCGATTTATCAGGCGTGAGCCGGGCGCAACATTCCGCGGCGGTCGCGGCGACTGCGCGCGAGAAGCCTGTCATCCACGGCAGCTTGAGATCGATGACGTCGGCGATCAATTCGACATCGGTGTCCTGTTGCATACGGGATGTCGTCAGCATGGCGTCTATGTCGGCGGCGGACGCCTGCTCCAGTTCCGTGAGCCAGCGCGCCGCGTTGCGGGTTGCCGTCTCGACGAGTTGTGCCGGATAGCGTGAATCGGCGCGCTGCGCAATCAGATCGAGCGTGCGCTCGATGCCATAGGTCCGGCTAAACGTTTCCATGTCGCCGGCAAGCGCGACGATGAGTACCGCTGTCGGCACTTCTTCGCGAGCGTGGTGAGCGGGCAGTCCGTGTCCATCCCACGACTCGAAGATGCGCCGCAACGCCGTTTCTGTCGAATGCGCAAGGCCCAACGTGCGGGCGACTTCGCCGGAGACCTCGCAGTGGATTTGCGCGAGCGGAGCAAGCACCGCGCCTGCTCCACCCAGCGCGTTGAGCGGCTCGGCCCAGCCCTGGCGGTCTTCAAGCATTGCAATACGGATGGCGATGTCGTCACCGAAAACATCGGCGAAACCCGCTGCGTTTGCCGTGCAACCCGACCAGCGCAGCAGCGAAGTTTCGCGGACCGCGTCGTTCGTAGTTGGGTCTACCCCGGATGCTTCGGCGAGGCGTGTCGCAAGCCATGCAGTGCGTAGCGAATGGCCGGTGGGCTGTCCCATGCTTAGATCGCCGATGAAGGCGAGGGCTTTCACAGCATCGAACACGCGCACCGCGGACAGGGGGACGTTGTCGTCGGTCATCGAAAGGAATGGATCAGTGCGGGTCGAACAGAACGCCAACTATACGCGAACCTTCTGGAACGCATCGGTCATTTGACCGATGCCGGCAACGCGAGCCGGATGCCATCATCTGTACCCATGCAGACGTCTTGTCCCGATGATCCCCGCGCGGTTCCGCCGACAGGTCATTGCAGCAGGAGCGTGGCGCGTCGCATCAGGCGACGCGATCGGCAAAATCCTCAAGGAGCTTCAATGGCTGCTCATCTTTCCGAAACCCTTCGTCTTCAGGATGAACGGTGGCTCAAGTATTTTTACTTTACGCGTGCTGCGTTCTCTGTGATCTGGGTCGCGCTTGCACTTATCGTCGGGCAGCATGTCACGGCGATCGGAGCCGCACTGCTGGTTGTTTATCCGTTATGGGATGCGCTCGCCAATTACGTCGATATGTCGCGTAGCGGTGGAATGCGCAAAAATTCGACTCAGGCTTTTAACGTCTTCGCCAGCCTGGCGATAGCGATTGCGGTAATCGTCGTGTTGCACGTCGATACAAACTCGGTGCTCGATGTATTCGGAGTCTGGGCCGTGATGTCCGGATTGCTTCAGCTTGCCACCGCTGTTCGTCGCAGGAAGTATTTTGGCGCGCAATGGGCAATGATTCTGAGTGGCGGCCAGTCAGCGCTGGCGGGTGTGCTTTTTATCGCACAGGCGCATGCGTCGGTGCCGCCCGCCATCGTCAAAGTGGCGGGGTACGCAGGGGTAGGGGCGATCTATTTTCTTGTTTCCGCTTTGTGGCTGTCTGCGGGCCAGCTTCGACGCAAGTTTGCGTCGGTTCCTTAAAGCGCTGACATTGAATTTGTTTTGATAGCGGGGAATCTGGACGTGCAGTGACGCCGCATTGGTCCGGCAACGCGTTTTCCAGTATTCGATCGGCTTATCTGAATCTGAATGTGCCGACCGGTTTTGTCGATCACCTGCCGACGCTGGTCGAGAGCAGCCTTGAAAGCGGTAATCTGATCGCACAGTAGTTCGAGGGGATTGCGCTGCGAAGCGATTCGCAGCGCTTTGGTCATGGTTTCCACGAGTGCAGAAACCCTACGGTACTCGCGCGTGTGCAACCATCAACGCTTCCGCTCTCCTCTAATCTGCTCAATGCCTGCGAGTTGCCATGACCTATCGCCCGTCGCGCTGTTGAGCAGGTGCCAGATCTCCTGGAACGGCTCAGCCGTAGGTGCATCGTCTTCGCGCATGTAGCCGTGAAACCGGATGCTGGCTACCGTTTCTTCCTGACTGGTGACCGTTTCCAGCAGTTCGGCTTCAAGCTGTGTGACGTCGGTCATGCCCGTCGAGCGACCCCGTATCTCCAGATCCTGCTTCAGACGCATGAACATCTCCGGCGTCGTCAACTCGAACAGATCGCCTTGTTCGTTAAGATCCGATGCGCGCTGAAGGCGCAAGAAAAGTTCTTTCGCCGATACCAGCAACTCTTCGCGGCCGGCATCGCTCGCCAGATAGGTTGCGTATGGATTGCCCGTTGTCTGAGCGTGTCCGGCTGCCGTCTGCCCCCAGGTCCGGGCCAATGGCGCCGTACCCGGCTGCCAGTTCCGATCCGGCTCATGCGAGCCGTTCGCCTGTTGCCGATTGGAGGCGCCGTGCCCATACGCGAATTGCGGACGGCGCCGTGCAGCGATAAAGCGGAACAGCATCACCGCGGCCAACACGGCGAGTCCGATCAACACTGCATTCGACAACATCTGCGCGAGTTCGGCCCCCAGTCCGAACGACGAAAGCAAAGCCGCGATACCTAACCCTGCGGCGAGACCCGCTAACGGCCCCATCCAGCGATTACCCGCAGCAGCGGCTGGCGCTGTTGCGGACTGCTGTGCAGGTTGTGCCTGCTGGCTGCGCTGCCCCTGCGTGGAAGGTGCTGCCGATTGCGACTGGCGTCCGATACTTTGGCCGCCTCCCACGCGTTTCGCTTCGGCTTCAGTGGACATTGCCGCGCCGAACGCAAGCAGCCCAGCCAATCCGAGTGCCGCCGTACCGCGCGTTATCGTTGCGGCCGCCTGTCGTAGGCGGGTGATGATCTGCGTAAACATAAAAGCCTCGTCGATAGATAAGTCGGAAAGCAACCGCTTTCACGTGTTTCCCAGGCGATGGTCGTCGCAACCATGCTTACGAACGGTAATGAACTTAACCGCCCATACTTGCGCTCACTGTCGAATGAGGCCGCGTTGAAACGGGCGTAAATCCGTTTCCATGGATGTAGTTTTCCAACTGCTGAATGGTGTTTTCCTGCTCGCAAACCACGTTCATGATCAGGTCGCCGATCGAGATCATTCCAACTACCTGGCCGCAATCGATAACCGGCAGATAACGAATGCGATGCTCGGTCATCAGCGCCATGCAGTGTTCTGTCGTATGGTCGGGACCGACGTAATGCACAGTCGACGACATCACGTCGCGCACCGTGGTTTGACGCGAAGAACGGTCTCGCAGCACCACTTTTCGCGCGTAGTCCCGCTCGGTGATGATGCCTGCCACGCGCCCGTTATCGACGACGATGAGTGCGCCGACCTGACGATGCGCCATCGTCGCAATCGCGTCGTAGACCGATGCGGATGCCTGCGTCGACCATACGGCTCCGGTCGCCTTTGAACGTAGAAAATGTGCAACCGTCGTCATAAACCGCCTCCGTTGCTGATCGTTGATTTCCCGCGAATCGCGGAAACGAGGCTTCAATCTACGCGAACCTGACAAAACGTAAAATTCGTATTTTCTACGTTAATATTTCGGTTAATTCGTAGTGTTGGCAGATTGGAGCGGCAATGAATTTCAAGCATCTGCATTATTTCTGGGTCGCGGCTCGCGCGGGAGGCATCGTTCGGGCGGGCGAGCAGTTGCACATCTCGCCGCAAACCTTGAGCGGTCAGATCAAATTGCTGGAGGAGGCGCTGGACCGGAAGCTCTTCAGAAAAAGCGGTCGAGGCCTTGAACTGACCGATGCGGGGCGTCTCGCGCTCGATTACGCCGACGAGATTTTCTCTCTGGGCTCGGAGCTCGAGAGTGTCGTGCGGCGCGAAAGCGAGGGCGGTGCGCAAACCCGCTTCCGGGTCGGCATTGCGGATTCCGTTCCGAAGGCGATTGCGTACCGGCTGCTGGAACCCGCATTGAGCGCGTCCGCCTCTATGAGAATGATTTGCCATGAAGGCAATCTGCATGCGCTGCTTGCGCAACTCGCCGTTCATCGTATCGATCTGATCATTGCCGACGCGCCGCTGCCGGCGGACGTCAATATCAAGGCGTTCAACCACAGCCTGGGCCGCTCGACGCTGGCCTGCTTCGGCACCAAGGCGCTGATCCGGGGCGGTAACGGGCGCTTTCCGTTGTCGCTCGCGCGGCTGCCTGTGCTGCTCCCTGGCATGGAGTCCGCCGTGCGCCGCAAGCTCGATCACTGGCTGGCGTCGCATGCGATATCGCCGCGTGTAGTCGGCGAATTCGACGACGGCGCCATGTCGATGGCGTTCGCCCGCGAAGGTCGCGGGGTGCTGTTCGCGCCGGCCGTGCTCGAAAGTCAGTTGCAGGCGGAACACGCGCTGGTCACGCTGGGGCATATCGACACGATTGTCGAAGAGTTCTTTGCCATTTCAATTGAGCGCCGGATCAGCCATCCGGCCGTGGCAATGATCATGGATGCGGCCCGCAGCGAACTGTTCAATGTCTGACGAGCCGGTGATCCTGCGCACTTGAGCGTGCGCGGTTCTGTTGCTTCCCGCTTTCATCTTCTGCAAGCAGCAAGAAAAACAAAGCTCAATTGATTGGTTGGGATTCGCTTCGCTGCTTTGTACCCTTGCGACGCAAGAACATCAGAATTTCTGTTTCTGCCGATGATCCGCCGATGAAAAACCTCGACCTCGAATTGATGCGCACCTTCGTGGCGGTCGCCGACGCGCATAGCTTCGCGGGAGCCGGGGTGCGCATCGGGCGCAGCCAGGCAGCAGTGAGCCAGCAGATGCAACGGCTCGAAGCGCTGGTGGGTATCGCGCTGTTCCAGAAAGAGGGGCGCAACAAGCCGCTCACAGCAGGCGGCCAGCAACTGCTCGGTCATGCGCGGGAACTGCTTCGCGTCAACGACGAAGCCGTGCAGTCGCTGGTAGGTGGCGCACAGGCGGGCGTGCTGCGAATAGGTTCGCCGCACGATGTCTCGGATACGTTGCTGCCGCCGATCCTCGCGCACATCGCGCGTTGGGCACCAGGCTTGCGGATCGAACTCGATGTCGGCCGCAGTCCGTTTCTGATGGAAGCGCTGCGTCGCGGCGAGATCGACATGACCCTGTCGACGCGTGGGGACGCCACGCTGCAAGGGCTGCTGTTGCGCACATCGCCGACGGTGTGGATTTGCGCGTCCCAATACAAGCATGTACCGCAGGCACCGATTCCGCTCGTGCTCGCCGATGAGCCGAGCATCTTCGGCAAACTGGCCATCGAAGCGCTCGATGCCGCGCGGGTGCGCTGGCGCGAGGCGTACATCGCGTCGAACCTGCTGGGCGTGAAAGCGGCGATTCGCGCGCAACTCGGCGTCACCGCGCGCAGCATCGAATTGCTCGGACCGGAGATGCGGGTGCTGGGCGACAAGGACGGCCTGCCGCGTTTGCCCGATGTCGACTATTACCTGTGGATTCGGCCGCACAGCGCCAATCCGCTGGTGCGCCAGGCGTTTGAGCTGTTGTCGCAGGTTTTGCCCGGACGCAGGCTCGATCATTAAGTGCGGCCAGAAAATACATAAGCAAAACCGATCTGTCCGGCCTTGCGAAAATCTGCGCTCGATTTAAAAAATACCAGTTGTTTCAATGAGATGTGCGTTGTTCTCATTGCGGGAAGGCGTGCGGAAACCGTGCAATCTCTGTCCGACTCATAAAGATATTCCGTATAGATGGTTCCGGCGGTTGAGGGGCTGCCAATAGCATCCACGCATTCTGAAGCGTTCAGAGCGCGAGATCCTGTCATGAGCCCACTACCCAACCCCACGCCGAACCTGCCCGACGTTTCGCCCGCCGATCTGCCGGGCAGCCCGCTTGCCGCTGCCTTCGCGCAACCGTTCATGCTGGGCCTGTTCCTGCCGATCCAGAACGGCGGCTGGAGTCCGTCGACCCTGCCGCGCGGCACCGACTGGCACTTCGCCTACAACAAGGCGCTGACGCTGCAAGCGGAGGCGCTCGGTCTCGACCTGGTGTTCGGGCTCGCGCAGTGGAATCCGAAAAGCGGTCACGGCGGCGATATCCGTTATCGCGAAGACAGCCTCGATCCATTTGTGACGACCGCCGCGCTCGCCAGCGTCACGAGCCGCATCATGCTGATCTCGACCATTCACGTGCTGTACGGGCCGTGGCATCCGCTGCATCTCGCGAAGTTCGGCGCAACGCTGGACAGCATCACGGGTGGACGCTGGGGCATCAACGTCGTGACGGGGAACCTCGAAAGTCACGCGCGCATGTTTGGTAATCCGCAGATCGAGCACGACGAGCGTTACCGGATGGCCGACGAGTTCGTACGTTTTCTGAAGACGTACTGGCATAGCGACGACAACGTCGATTTACGCGGCGCCTACTGGCAAAGCGAAAACGCGTACGTGTCGCCGCGTCCGGCATTCGGCCGTCCGGTGCTGGTGAACGCGACGGGCTCGGGCGCCGGGATCGAGTTCGCCGCACGGCATTCGGACCTCGTGTTCATCACCAGCCCGGCGGGCGCCGAGATCGAAGCCGCGCTCGACGTGCTGCCCGCGCACTGCGCGCGTATCAAGGCTGCCGCCGCCGCTCAGGGCAGGACGCTACGCACGCTGATCAATCCGATGGTGATCTGCAGGCCGACCGAGCGCGAAGCCTGGGCGTATCACGATGCGATCGTCGCCGCGCAGGACCGCGTGGCCGTCGACAACTTCTTCGCATCAGCACAGCAACGGGACAGCCACGCGTTTCGCGGACATCAGCGGGATCAGAAAGCGGTGGGCGGCAACATCCAGTTGATCGGCAGCCCGGAGCAGATCGTCGATTACATCCGGCGTCTGAAGCAGGCCGGTTGCGACGGTCTGCAACTGACGTTCTACGACTTCGAGCCCGACCTCGCGTATTTCGGCGAAGCGGTATTGCCGCTGCTCAAACAGGCCGGATTGCGCCTCTAAGCCGATCACGTCAAACAGCGGAGAGTCATTGCATGAGCGAATTATTCGAAGCCCCCGTGCTGCACGCGGAGCCACCGGTGCCGGAAGCACCAGAAGTGGAAGCGCTGCTTGACGCAGCCGTTGCGTTGTCAGAGCGATTGTCCGCCGAAGCCGCGCAGGCCGATCGCGAGCGCAGACTGCCGTTCGCGGCGATGCAGACGTTGCGCGATACGCGTTTGACGGCATTGCGGGTGCCTCGCGAGTTCGGCGGCGCGGGTGCTGACTGGCAGACCGTCGCACGCATTTTTATCTCGCTCGCTAAAGGCGACCCAAACGTCGCGCAGGCCTTTCTTGGACATTTCGTATTCATCGAGCGATTGCGGTTGATGGGCAGTGTTGCGCAGCAGCGGCGTCTGTTGCCGCTGGCCGCGAACGGCGCGCTGTTTGGCGCGGCGGCCGCGGAGCGTGGTGGCCGTTTTCGAGGCGAAATGGCGACGCGTTTGCGAAGTGCTAACGGTCACTTCGTGCTCGACGGCGTCAAGCATTATTCGACCGGCGCGTTGTACGCCGATGTCCTCAAGATTCGCGCGCTCGATGAAAACGGCGAGATGGTTGCCGCGTTGGTGCCTGCCGATCGCGTCGGCATAGAGAGAATCGACGACTGGGACGGCATGGGGCAGCGCGGTACGGCGAGCGGCACGACGCTGCTGCACAGCGTGCCCATCCATACGGACGAAGTCATGCGCATGCAGCCCTGGCTGTCGCGGCCGCATCATACGGGCGCGGCCGCGCAGATTCTTCACTGTGCGATCGAAGTCGGCATCGGCCAGGCCGCGCTCGCCGACGCGGCATGGTGGGCAAAAAATCGTGCGCGGGCCGTGAAGGAAAGCGGCATCGATTCCGCGTCGCAAGACCCGTACGTGTTGCACACCATCGGTCGCATCGCCGCGCGAATTCATGCAGCCGAAGCGATCGTAGACGAAGCCGCGATCGCACTGGATATCGCGGCCGACAGCCGTTTCGCCGGAGCCGCCGACGAGCATGTGCATGCGGCGGCAGTGGCTGCTTCGATTGCCACCGCGCAGGCCAAGATCGTGTCGACGCAAGCCGCGCTCGAAGTCACGAAGACCATGTTCGACGCAGGCGGCGCCGCGATGACCACGCGTGCGCAAAATTTCGACCGTCATTGGCGCAATGCCCGCACGCATACCACGCACGATCCGGTCGCCTACAAGTGTCGCGCGGTCGGCAACTACGTCGTCAATCATGCGCCGCCGCCTTTGACTTTTTCGTATTGATTCCGGCCGCAGCGCATTCCGAATGCTGCGTTTTTCTTCGATCCCGCGAGTCATCGATCGACTCCGCTTATTCCGCTTCGAGACCCTCCATGACTTTCGATTTGCGACATCTCAACCGTCGCCAGATGCTGCAACTGATGCTGGCCGGTTCTGGCGCCGGCTTGCTGTCGCCCGCCGAGGCAGCACAGAAACTGGCTGCCGCGTTGCCCGGATCTGTCTTGCGTGGCGGCACGTTGTTCGCGAACGTCACGCCCGAACCGGCGGGACTCGTGGCGGGCATCAATATTTCGAGCCCCGCCGTGGTGATTTCGGCGAACATCTTCGACGGCCTGCTGACCTACGACAACGAGTATCGTCCGCAAGCGCAACTGGCGGAGTCGTGGGCCACGGCGCCCGATGGCAAGTCGATCACGTTTCATTTGCGCCGTGGTGTGACCTGGCACGACGGTCAGCCGTTCACGTCAGCGGATGTCGAGTATTCGATATTGAATGTCGTGAAGAAAACGCATCCGCGCGGCGCGTCGAATCTCGCCAAGGTGATCGGTGTCGATACGCCCGACGCGCATACGGTGGTGTTTCGTCTGACTGGACCCTCGCCGGTGTTGTGGGCTGTGCTGTTCGGCACGGAGACGCAGATCGTGCCGAAACACCTCTACGAAGGCACCAATCCGCTGACCAACCCGTGGAACGCGAAGCCGATCGGCACCGGCGCGTTCATGTTCAAGGAATGGGTGCGCGGCAGCCACGTGACGCTGGAGCGCAATCCGAACTACTGGGACAAGGGAGCGTCGGGCAAGGACGACAAGCCGTATCTCGACCGCATCATCTTCAAGACCGTGCCGGACGCCGCCGCGCGTGCGATCGCGCTGGAAAACGGCGAGCTTGCTTTTGCGGCCAATAATCCGGTGCCGGAAAGCGATGTGGCGCGTTTGCAGAAGAACCCGAAGCTCGTGCTCGATACGGTCGGCTGGCAGGCGCCCGCGCCGATGTTCTTCTTCGACTTCAACTATCGCCGCAAGACGTTCGACGATATTCGCGTGCGCAAGGCATTCGCGCACGCAATCGACCGTGCGGCGATGGCGCGCATTGTCTGGTACGGGCTCGCGGATGTCGCGCAGAGTTGCGTGCCCAGTTATCAGAAACAGTTCTTCAAGGCCGGCTTGCCGCAGTACGAGTTCGACCCGAAGAAAGCCGAGCAACTGCTCGACGAAGCCGGTCTGAAGCGCGGACCCGACGGCGTGCGGCTACGCATCGACCACGTCACCGAAGTGTCCTATGGCGACGTCTATCTGCGCGCGGCCGAACTGATGCGGCAGCAGCTTCGCAACATCGGTGTCGCGGTGACGCTGGTCAATCTCGATCTCGCGGGCGTGATTCGCAAGCTGTACACGGACCGCGATTTCGATACCGCGTCGATGTGGTATTCCGCTTACCCCGATCCGCAGATCGGCGTGACGCGCAGGTTCTGGAGCAAGAACATCAAGCAGGGCGTGCCGTCGAGCAATGCGTCGAGCTACTCGAATCCGCAGATGGACCGGATTATCGAAGGGATTCAGGAAGAGGGCGATGTCGCGAAACGCAAAGTGCTGATCGAACAGTTGCAGGAGTTTGTACAGAACGAAGTGCCGTCGATCAATCTTCTGGAGTTGAAGTTCTTCGGCTTTTATTCGAGCAGGCTTCAGGGGCTGCGAAAAGGGCCGATGTTGTTTTACTCGACGCTCGCCGATGCTTATTTGCAGGGGTAATCGTGATGCCAGCTATTGATTCCGCGTTGGATACCGCGTCTGCGAACTCGTCCGAAACTGAAAATGAAACGCTGTGCTCTGAAGAGTTGATGGCTCGCACCGAAACGCTGGCCATCGAATTGGCAGCCGAGTCCGCCGCATGGGACGAACGCGGAACCGCCAACCGCCCGGCCTTCGA
This sequence comes from Paraburkholderia fungorum, assembly GCF_900099835.1. Taxonomy (NCBI): domain Bacteria; kingdom Pseudomonadati; phylum Pseudomonadota; class Betaproteobacteria; order Burkholderiales; family Burkholderiaceae; genus Paraburkholderia; species Paraburkholderia fungorum. The sequence goes on along the minus strand of NZ_FNKP01000003.1, from coordinate 305,601 downwards.
TGCGATTCGCGCGGCGCGGATCGGCGCGATTCGCGTGCCTCGCCAATATGGCGGCGCGGGCGGCACGATCGTCGATCTCTCGACCGTCGTCGTCGCTTTGGCGCGCGGAGATTCGAGCGTCGCGCAGGCGCTGTTGCCGCATTTCGTGTTCGTCGAACGGACGTTGCTGATGGCGCCACCGTCGCAAGCGGCCCGTCTGCTCGGTCGCGTAGCGCGCGGTGAACTGATCGGCGGTGCGTCGGCTGAACGCGGCGGACGTTTTCGCGGCGAGGTTCGCACGGCGCTCAGTCGCGACGCCGAGGGCTACCGGCTCAACGGCGTCAAACATTATTCGACGGGCGCGTTGATCGGCGATCTGCTGAAGGTGACGGCGCTCGATCCCGATGGCAACAGCGTGCTCGTCGTGCTGCCGCCCGAACGCGCTGGCATTGTCCGCCATGACGACTGGGACGGCATGGGTCAGCGCGGCACGTTGAGCGGCACGACGGAACTGATCGACGTACGTGTCGAAGCGGATGAAGTGATGCGCACGGATCGCTGGAAAACCGAGCGGCATCATACCGGCGCGGCGTCGCAGATCATTCACTGTTCAATCGAAATCGGCATTGCGCAGGCGGCGCTGCACGATGCGGCTGCGTGGATACGCGAAGGCGTGCGGCCCGTGCGCGAAAGCGGCGTAGATCGAGCCGCCGACGATCCGTACATCCTGCACACGATAGGCTCGATCGCCGCGCAGGTCAGCGCGGCTCGCGCACTTGTCGCGCGCGCGGCTGCGAAGATCGACGTGGCCGCGCAGATGCGCTTTGGCGGCGCGTCGCCGGACGTGATCGCGCAGGCGGCCGTCGATGCGTCGATTGCGACTGCCGAAGCCAAGGTCATGTCGACCGAAGCGGCGCTGGATGCGGCGCAGGCGCTGTTCGACGTGGGCGGCGCCTCGACTACGCTGCGTCGGCACAACTTCGACCGGCACTGGCGCAACGCGCGTACCCATACCGTGCATGATCCGGCCGCGTGGAAATACCGCGCGATCGGCGACTACAACCTGAACGGGCAAGCTCCGCCCATCGACTACGGATACTGACGCATGCCCACTCAGTCAATGCCGCGCGTTTCCGCGCAAACGCTCAAACGATGGTTGCATGATGGCGATGAAATCGCGCTGTTCGACGTGCGAGAACACGGACAGTATGGCGAAGGTCATCCGTTCTTCGCGGTGCCGCTGCCGTATAGCATGCTCGAACGCGATGTCGGCCGCCTCGCGCCGAATCGTCGCGCACGCATCGTCGTCTATGACGACGGCGACAATCCGGCCGCGCAAGCCGCCAACCGTCTGCGGGAAATCGGTTACACGAATGTTCACGTGCTCGACGGTGGAACGCGGGCATGGAACGAGACAGGCTTCGTGCTGTTCAAGGGCGTCAACGTTCCGTCGAAGGCGTTCGGTGAACTGGTCGAGGAGATTGCGGGCACGCCGCATGTGTCCGCACTGACGCTCGCGCAATGGCAGCGCTCGGCGCATCCGCCGGTCGTGCTCGACGGGCGTCCCGTCAGCGAGTTTCATGCGATGAATATTCCGGGCGCTTCATGTTGTCCGAACGGCGAGCTTGCTTACCGGATCGACGCGATCGTTGCGGACCAGCACACACCCATCGTGATCAATTGCGCGGGGCGCACGCGTAGCATCATCGGTGCGCAGACGCTGCGGCATCTTGGGATCGGCAATCCCGTCTATGCATTGGCGAATGGAACACAAGGCTGGTTTCTCGACGATCTTTCGTTGGAACACGGCCAGCATCGTCCTTATCCTGCGAACGTGCAGCCCGGCGATGAGCGTGTGAGGGCCGCGCGTGCGTTGGCAGAACGTGCGGGCGTGGAGTGGGTGAGTGCGGCAACGGTGCGCGACTGGCTTGACGCGGGCGAGCACTCCGTCTATCTATGCGACGTACGCACGCCCGAAGAGTTCGCGCAGGGAAGCTTGCGCGGCGCGCAGCACGCGCCCGGCGGCCAGTTGCAACAGGCCACCGATCAGTACATCGGCGTTCGCCATGCACGCATCGTGTTGTTCGACGATGACGGGATACGCGCGGCTGTCACCGCAAGCTGGCTGCGTCAGTTGGGGCACGCGGCGTTCGTGCTCGACGGTGGACTGGAAAGCGGACTGGAGTTGCCTGCGGACGCTCCATTCGCGACCCACCTGCTACCCGAAATCGACGCGCCGACGCTTGCTCGAAGGCTGGCGAATGGCGACATGTCGGTGATCGATTTACGTGCGAGTGCGGCATGGATCAAAGGACACATTCCCGGCAGCATATGGTCAATTCGTTCGCGACTCGCGGCTGTACTCCAGCAGTGCAAACCGGCGATCACGCTAGTGGCAGATGACGCGCGTATAGCCGCGTGGGCGATTGCCGATTTGCCTAACGCGAATCGGTATGACTTTGCCGTGCTTTCAGGCGGCCTCGAAGCATGGCGGAAAGCGGGTGAAAGCGAGAGTACAGGTGCAGAAGCGATTTCTCCTGCGCAGAGAATTGACTATCTGTTCTTTACTCACGACCGCCACGCGGGCAACAAGGCGGCGGCGCGCGAATATCTCAGTTGGGAGACCGCGCTACTCGCGCAACTCGATGATGATGAGATCAAGGAGTTTCGCCCTCTGAAGTAGTCATCTTTGTACGACGGCCGGGAGCACGTCATCGGATCGTCGTTCCTGGCAGACTACATCGCACTGGTTGATGTCAAACTGTACTCAACGTCACGCGACAACCCGCCTTGACCCGATCGAACGCCAGAATCATTCCATGCATCGTGGCGACCGCGCTCGTCAAACTCAAGCCAAGTCCGTTGCCCGGCGTATGGCGGCTGGCCTCGCCGCGATAGAAACGCTGTAACACCGCTTTATGCTCGCTCTCGGGAATGCCGGGCCCGTTGTCCTGAACAGCGAGGTGAATGCCACGATGACGACGCGCCAACTGGATCGTCACTGATCCACGTTCGGGAGAAAACTTGATGGCATTTTCAATGAGATTGGCGAAGGCTTCGAATAGCAGATTCGGATCTCCATCCAGTTCGAAACTGCCGCCTTCTTCGATTTCGCATCGATATGTCAGGCCTTTTTCCTCTGCGGACGCCTCGTAGTACTCGTACACGTCTTTCAAAACTGAGGCGAGATCGAGAGACAGAAACGACTCGCGGCGCACACCGCTTTCAATCTCCGAGATTCGCAGTAGCGCATTGAATGTACGGAGCATGCCCGTCGCGTCGATGAACACGTCGTCGAGAGCCTGACGGAAGTCGTCGATTGTCAAAGCGCGACGCTGTACTCTTTCGAGTCCGGCAATCATCGATGTCAGCGGGGTGCGCAAGTCATGTGCGATTGCATCGCAAACACCTTTTACTTCATTCATCAGCCGCTCGATTTCGTCGAGCATGCCGTTGACGACGCGTACGAGACTATCCAGATCGTCGTGGTGTCGATGCGTCGGCAGACGTTGCGACAGATCTCCCGCGACGATCTGTTTGATCGATGCCGTTACGGCGTCCAGTCGTCGAAGCGAGCCAAGGCCGATGAAAGCCGCGCCCATCAATCCGACGCTCAAAGTAACAAATGCTCCGACAAGCAGAACCTTGAGAAGGCCACCGTTGAAACTATTCAGTTCATGGGCATTCTGGCAACGCATTGCAAGGTACTCGTGCGGGAGTTCTGCGGTAATGCATCGAGCCGTCTGACTGATCGGCCCATCCTGCAAACGGATTGCAAACGGCTTTCCCGTGTAGGGAATCTGACTGGGCAAAGTCGTGATCGCACCGGCAACAAAGTGCCCATCATTTTTGAACAGACCGTTAGGCCGCTGATAATCCGGGTCGCTTTGACGAAGTACGGTAAAAAGCGCGGCCAGTTTCTCAGGGGAACTCCGTTGCATCGCCACGTATTCGCGACCCAACCAGTCGTCCACGCGTTGCGTTTCAAAACCGGTGATTGAAAAGTACAGATAGGCGAACAACGGCATCGACATTCCGCCGAAGATGCCGAGAAAGACGACCGCGAGCCGGAAGCTCGTGGTGCGTCGAAGGTCAATCAGGCGCACGAAGGACATAACCGGAACCACGAACGGTGTGAATGATCGGAGCCGATCCTGTCGGATCGAGTTTTTTCCTCAGCCGGCTGATATGCACGTCGATCACATTGGTACGCTCTGCGAGCCGGTAATCCCAGACCGCCTCGAACAGCATCGTACGACTGACGACCTGTCCTTCATGCCGGAGCAAATACTCGAGAATCCGGTACTCACGCGGCAATAGTTCGACTTCATTGCCCGCGTACACAACGGCGCGACTGATCAGGTCGACGGTAAGCGGGCCGATGCGATACACCGGCTCATGGGGCGGCGGTTGGGTACGGCGCACCAACGAATCGAGACGTGCGGTCAGCTCAATAAATTCAAATGGCTTCACGAGGTAATCGTCGCCGCCGGCGCGCAGTCCCTTGACCCGCTCGTCGACTGTTGACAGTGCGCTGAGAATCAACACGGGTGTCGTCGTCGACGACTTGCGCAATGTTCGCAGCACATCGAGACCTTCCATACCACCGGGCAGCATGCGGTCGAGAACGATCGCATCGAACGCCTGTGAACTGGCAAGCGCAATTCCTTGCGGACCGGTATCTGCCGTTTCGACTGCATAGCCGTGATCCTGCAGCGCGACTTTGATCTCACGAAGTGTCTTTGCGTCGTCCTCGACGACGAGTACTGTTGGCATCACGCTTTCTCTTCAGATTTGGCGGGGCGGTGGTTAAAAAACACTGTCGGCGGTCACCTTTGTGGCCCGGGAACATCGCCCGCACCGGCGGGTTTTTATGCTCGGACCGACGCGAATTCCCCTGCGATTGTCGGGCTTGCGAGCATCGCCCAAGATGGCGCCAAGCAGGTTTGTGACCAGAAAATCAGCAACAAACATTAAAAATAATTCATTAAACCCCGTTCATCTCTTTGATTTTTCGAGGAAATTGCAAAAAATCCATTTTTAATATATAAATGCGAACAATTCTCATTCTACGGCACAAACCCGCTTCCATGAAATTCGGTTCACACACTCTCAACCAGGGGGCAGAAGGGATAGCTCCGCGACGTTGCCGGTTTTTCCTGTCTTCATTGCTTTACGTCTTGGTTAGTATTCCTGCTGTGTCTGGTCACGCCGCGGAGCAGGAAACGAATGGTCTTCGTCAACCGCCGGCCAATTACATCGACACGTCCGGCGCAATCCAGGTCGTCGGAAACGACGGAATGGAGTCGGTTCTTGAAGGATTCAATACGCTATTTTCGAGAACACATCCTGACTTGCGATTCAAGCTATACCTGAAGGGCTCATCCACGGCGATTCCCGCATTGACGAGCGGTATCAGTGCTTTTGCTCCAATGGGCCGCGATATCTGGCCGACCGATCGCACTAACTTCAGGAATGCGCACGGCTATGAGCCGGTCGATATAAAAATCGGTTACGCAGGATGGGGGCCGAGGACATCGTTCAAAACGCCTCCGGCTGTCTATGTCAATCAGGCCAATCCATTGCCCGGTCTGACGCTGACTCAGTTGAGACAGGTACTGGTGACGGGAGAGCCGCGTGGCGACATCACGAAATGGACGCAGTTGAGCACTGACTCGAAGCAGGCGCCACGTCAGATTCATATTTATGGCCTGGCTGACGATGGTGGCTCTGCTACTGCGTTTCGACTCGCCCATCTGGACGGTCTACCGTTTTCGAGCCACTACGAGGCGTTGCCGACTGCGGCGGAAGTGATGCGCGCGGTAGCGGCGGACCCTTATGGGATTGGATTTGTGGGTTGGTTCAATGCGGAAAAAGTACCGGGCACGCGGCTATTGCCCCTCGCCGCTTCTGAAGGGCAGCCGTACGCAATACCGAGCCAGCAGGATTTGACTGCAGACCGCTATCCATTGACGGCATATCTTCATATATATATCGATAAAGCGCCTGGGCATCCAGTTGCGCCGTGGCTAATCGATTATCTGAAACTCGCACTCTCCGCGCCGGGGCAAGCCGTTATTGCGAAAGAGCGGGATAAGGAGGGCGGCTTCCTGCCGCTGTCAGACGCGAGTAGACAGGCAGAGCTTGAGAAAGTCGAGCTACTCAGCAAGCCTTAGTCCAATTTTTCACTGTTAATGCAGTGCTCTGCGCTATCGACACATCGTTAGCGTAGAGATGCTGCACGCCTGAAGCCGGACCTGTCATGCGCGATTACCTCATTAAACCTTACCGTCCATTTCGCAAAGCTTCCTCTCGACCGTAGCAAGCGGGTCTGCCTGATCCGCTTCTCCGCATGCCTGCGCGGGATCACATTTTCTGAGCGGGCTTGAACTCAATTTTCATTGGTATCGACCACCCATCCGGTGCAGACGCGTTGCATTCGATGGGCGGTTGGGCCTTGCACGCTCTTTTCTTTTAGTGACATTCATGAATAAAGCTTCTCGCAAAAAAATTAATACCAACGCTATCCGACCGGGTTGCCCGGCAAACCGTCGACGCTCCATCGTGGTCGCGCTGTCGGTGATCGCATATGGCGGCCTTGCGGATTCCCCGGCCTTTGCAGCGGAGGCTGCCGCTGCGTCCGATGCGTCGGTATCGACTCCAGCCGCTTCTAATAGCACCGACGACCGGGCCACGTTGGCCCCGATCGCGATCAAAGGCACGAAGCAGCCGACGGCCAGTCCCTACGCGGCGAAAACGGTACAAACCGGGCAGTACCGCGGCGTCGATGCGCTCGACGTACCCGCGACGGTCAACGTCGTGACCAGCGACGTGCTGAAAGCGCAGGCTGCGACGGGCCTGTTCGACGCGCTCCGCAACGTCGCGGGCGTGACCCGTCAGCAGTTGAGCGGCATCTCGTACGATCAACTGTCGGTTCGCGGTATCGCGCTCGACAACCGTCAAAGCTATTACCTCGACGGAGTACTTCCCATCGACAACAACATCTGGATGCCGATGGAGGACAAGGAGCGCGTCGAAGTACTCAAGGGTGCGTCCGCGCTGTATTACGGGTTCACGGTGCCGGCCGGGATCGTCAACATGGTGATGAAGCGCGCGGGCGACACGCCGGTGACATCGGCGTCGGTGCTGGTCGATTCGCATGGTTCGGTCGGCGTGCATGCGGACGTTGCTCGCCGCTTCGGTACGGACAATCAGTTCGGTATTCGTGTTAACGCGATGGCTGAACACGTCGAGACACCTATTGATGGCGACCGCGGTTACCGCATGTTCCAGAGCGTCGCGCTGGACTGGAAGCCGACCAACCGTCTGACCTTCAAGTACGACCTCGAACACATCGATCAACGCGTCGTGGAGCAGGCCGGCATTACGCCGCTGGCTGCCGTCAACGGCGTCATTACGCTGCCGCAACTGCCCGATGCATCGAAGTTGCTGGTGCCTAACGACAAGCCGACCACGTCGACGGCGACTGCGCAGATTCTTCGCGCCGACTATCTGATCAACGACAACTGGAGCGCGAACGTGTCGATCGGTCAGTCGATCACACAGCGCAACAGGTGGCTGTGGATTTTGCAGAAATACGACGTGAACACGGGCACCGGCACGCTGCAAGGCAGCCAGCAGAACGGCCAGTTCTACGAGAACAAAAACGTGCGTGCCGAGTTGAACGGCAACTTCCAAACCGGCCCTTTCACGCACGATGTCACGTTTGGTGTGAACGAAAACTGGCTATTTCAGCCTGATTTCACGACGTATTACTACACGGCCACGCAGAACCTCTATTCGCCCGTCAGCATTACGAACCTGAAGGCGGGTACGTCGAAAGCGTTTTACGCTCAGCACATCAGTAACCAGGGCGCTTACGTTTTCGACCGGATCGGTTTGACGAAGGATCTTCAGTTCACCGCGGGCGTGCGGTATTCGTCGTATCACGCCACCCAGGCGCAAACCACTACGCAGAACGTCAATCGCACGTCGCCGTCGGCAAGCCTTCTCTACAAGATCACGCCGCAGACCAGCATCTATGCGAGCTATATCGAAGGCTTGGAATCGGCCGGCAGCGCGCCGGCAACCGCGACCAACGCGTATCAGGTTCTTCCTGCAGCAGTCAGCAAACAGGAAGAGGTTGGCGTGCGCCACCGCTTCAACAACGGTTCGCTTGCGTCGATTGCTGCGTTCCAGATCCGGCAACCGTCCGCGAGCACTGATGCCGATGGTGTCTACGCATTGAATGGCGTAGGCCGTTATCGCGGTATCGAGTTTTCGTATCAGGGCGACATAACGCGAGATCTGTCTATCGTCACGACTGGCATGTGGTTGAACGCGGAGCTTGTCGACAGCACGGATTCGACGACGCTTGGCAAGCGTCCGGAAAACACGCCGCGTTATACAGGTAGCGTCTTTCTGAACTATCGCGTTCCGCACGTCTATGGTTTTTCGGTGAATGGAGGTGCGTATTTCGTTGGACAGCGTCCTATCAACGACGCGAATCAGGCTTTTATTCCGGGCTATACGCTGTTTTCCGCGGGGGCGCGCTACGAGACTCATCTGTTTGGACGTAACGCGACTTTCCAGTTGAACATCGAAAACGCGTTCAACAAACACTATTGGGCGTCCGCCGGATCGAGCCAGCTGGGTATCGGACTTGAACGCACTATTTCGCTGACCTCGACATTCGATTTCTAAGCGTGTCACAAGCTGATAGAAACCTCTTTTAACCGGAAATGATCATCATGTTGAATCTGCTGATGGATGCAGTTGCTCCTGCTCGCGAGAGCTATTCCTCTGCAATTGAAAACGCCAAGGCGCCGTGGTGGTCCCGGTCTACTCCATCGATGGAGTAAGGAATGCAAAAAGCGAATCACTGATACCACAGTGTGTTCGCCATTCGTCGCCCGGTTGCCGACAGCACCGACCCGCCAGCCTTAACGGGCGATAGACAGCGCCTCAATCGACTGCCGGCTCCGCACCCAGCTGACCGGCGCCGTCTGAGCGGCCATGCTTCACAAGCGAGATCGTCACTGCGGCGAATAAGGCCGGCACGGCGATCGCAAGGAAGTTCTGCGCCAGAGGCAGCGACATGCCGACAATCACGCCGATCACGATGGGCGCAAGTATCGCCCCCGCCCGGCCAACACCCAGCATCAGACCCAGGCCGGTTCCCCGGCAGGCGACCGGGTAGAACTGACCGCAGTAGGCACACGACAGGGTTTGTGTGCCGATCGTGCACGCGCCGGCTACCCCGACAAGTACAAACCGCACCCACGTCGGCATGCCGTAGCCGAGCAGTGCAATCGACACGGCGGCGACGATGAACATGACCACCAGCACGAATTTGATGTGTAGGCGATCCGCCAGCCAGCCGCCGCCGATCGCGCCAATCGTCGCGCCGAGATTGAGTACGAGCACGAAGATCAACGCGGAGCCGAGGCTGTAGCCCGCGCTTGCCATGAACTGAACCAGCCACGCGTTGAGCGCATAGACGATGAAGAGCGACATGAAACTGGTCAGCCAGAACATCACCGTGCTTGGCCCGCGACCTTCGGCGAAGAGCGCGCGCAGCGGCGAGCCAGGCTGCGTGGCCCGCGCCGCCAGCACAAACCGGTCGCCGTCCTGACGCACATGGTGCGGGGCGATGCGCGCGACGATTGCCTGCAGCTCGTCGATTCTGCGTTGCCTCAGCAGGAAAGACATCGATTCCGGCATCTGCTTCCAGAGCAGCGGAAGGATGATGGCGGGCGCTGCGGCCGCGAGAAACACACTCTGCCAGCCATAGGACACGATCAGGCTTTTCCCGACCACGGCGGCGATCATGCCGCCCACCGAGTAGCCGGAGAACATGATAGTGATCAACGTGCTGCGCATGCGGGCCGGCGCGTATTCGCTCATCTGCGCGATCACATTGGGCATCACACCGCCCATGCCGAGGCCAGCGAGAAACCGCAGGATACTGAAACTCACCGGATGGCTGGTCATGCCAGCTCCGGCGGTACACAGGCTGAAGAGGGCGATGCAGATGACAATCACGCGGCGTCTTCCCACGCGGTCTGAAATCGTGCCGAAGATGGCGTTGCCGAACATCATTCCGAACAGCGCTGAACTCACCATGAAGCCCGCCTGTGTGGAGTCTACCCCCATCTCCTTCATGATCGAAGGCAGGGCGATGCCGGCGACGGCGAGATCGTATCCATCGAAGATAATCGCCATTGCACACCAGAAGAGCACAACACGATGAAACCTCGTGAACGGCGCGTCGTCCGCCAGCCTGCCTACGTCAATCTGCCGCATGCCTGTCTCCTTCGCTGCCCGGCGATGGCCAGGCTTTTTGGTATGGTTGTGCTACATGTTCCGGAGCTAGTCCAGGCGAAAGAATCCGCGTGCATTACCCGCGAGAATCCGCTGCCGCTGGGTGGTGTCGAGAAAGCCGGCACCCCGCACCAGCGTGCCGACTTCCTGTTCTCCGAGCGGAAACGGGTAGTCGGAGCCGAGCATCACGCGCTCGACGCCCATCTTGTCGACGAGCAGGCGCAATGCGCCTTCGTCGAAGACGACGCTGTCCACATGCAGCCGGTGGGCATATTCCGAAGGCGGCCGTGGGCAATCCTTGCGCACGATGTCGCGATGCTTCCACGCGTTGTCCGCACGTCCGAGCAGGAACGCGAAGCTGCCGCCACCATGGGCAAAGCAGATGCGCAACGACTCGGGGATGCGTTCGAGCGCACCGGAGAGAATCAACGACATCATGCCGAGCTGGGTTTCGGCCGCCATCGAGACGAGCCAGGGCAGCATCCACTGCTTCATGCGCTGGCCGCCCCCCATCATGTCCCAGGGGTGCACGAGAACAGGGATGTCGTTCTCTGCGCAATGGATCAGGAAATCGACGAGGTCCGGGTGATCCAGATCCCTGTCGCCCACATGGTTGCCAATCTGCACCCCCACGCAGCCTGCAGCGACGGCGCGGGACGCCTCTGCGCAGGCAAGCCGCGTGTCCTGCAACGGCACCTGCGCGAGCGGCCTGAGCCGGTCCGGATGTCCGGCACAGAACGCGAGTGCCTTGTCGTTCATCTGGGTGGCCCAGTCGGCCGCTCTCGCCGGGTCCCATGCGTAGCCGAACATCACGGGCGTTGCGCATACCAGTTGCATGGCAATGCCATGGGCGTCGAGTTCGGCAACGCGGAAATCGGCATCCCAGAGCGCGCGGTAGACAGGCCGGAACGGCTGGTCGGCGAGCATGATCTGGCCAGTCTCGCCGGATGGGTCGATGGCAAGCCATGGCGCGCGCTCCGCGTCGACCGCCTGCGCTTCTTGGCGGCTAATGGGAGGAAGGAAATGCGAGTGGATATCGATCATGTGAAGTTTCTGGTCAGCGTGCGATGCCAGGCCTTGAAGTCCTGCCCCGGGTGAATCTCGCCGCAGCGCGAGCAGCGCCGCTCTTCTTCCGGGCTCGCGTAGAACGTGTCATAGACCGGCGGCAGGTCGGTCACGATGTTCGTGAGTCCCATTTCATAGCGCTTGATGAGCGTGCCGCAGGCCGCGCAGCACCACTGAAGCGCATCGGGTTCGCCTGGCGGCCGCTTGCGTTCGACCACGAGACACTGGCTGCCGGCCTCGGGCCGCTGTGGTGAATGCAGGGTGTGGGGAGGCAACAGGAAAACGTCGCCCTCGCGCAGATCGACGCGGTCGTAGCGTCCGTCCTCCCAGAGCAGCAGATAGGCATTGCCCTTGAACTGGTAGAACAGCTCCTCGACGGGGTCGTCGTGGAAGTCACTGCGCTGGTTCGGCCCACCTACGACCGTGACCATGAAATCGCTGTCCGCCCAGATCTGCTGGTTGTTGACGGGCGGCTGAAGCAGGTGGGCGTTTTCGTCGAGCCAGCGCTGGAAATTCAGCGGTCTACCGTACCTGAGATTGAGCATGCGAGTCATCCTGTTGCGGGAGGGGGTGATAGGCGACGGCCCTGATCTCGATCAGCAGATGCGGATGGGGTAGCTGGTGTACGGCTACCGTCGTGCGGGTTGGTCCGTCATAGTCGAAGTATTCGGCCCAGATTTCGTTGAATCCGCCGAAGTCATTCATGTTGACGAGAAAAACCTGGGTCTCGACGAGGTCGGCCAGAATCGCACCGGCGCTCGCAAGAATGTCGCGGATGTTCTCGATGACCGCACGCGTCTGAACGCGAATGTCGAGACGGGTGACGCCCAGTTCGTCGGCTTCGGCGCCGGCAAAACTGTTGTCCGGCCGCCGCGAACTCGTTCCCGAAACATAGAGAAAGTCGCCGGCACGCTTGCAGTGCGGAAATCGCCCTCGTGGCCTGGCTTTTCCCGCAACCCTATGCGCTTCTACTGACATGACAGCAGTCTCCTTACGAATGAAGTGGATCTCGTGCCGATCCCGATGGCGACCGGCCGCGCGGTTTTATTTCGGCTTCCTTATTTAGGTGTCCTTGTGCGTCGAAAACGAGACAATGCCCAGGGAACGCACGCCGCAGCCAATACTGCATTTGACGTGCAGCCCCGGCCGCAGTGCTTCGGCTGCGGTAGCGGCGCCAGCCATGATCAGCGAGCCCGCCGGCAGACTCGCGCCGCTCGCATGCAGCAGCCGGGACGCCTGCACCACCGAACGCAGCGGATGGCCGAGGATGGCACCGGTCGAACCTGCCTGCACATCCCGGCCGTTGAACTGCATGCGTACGCCGAGATTTCCGAGTTCTTCGAACGCCCGCGACCACCCCCCCACGACCATCCCTGCCGATGAGCAGTTGTCTGCCACCACGTCTTCGAGGCTGAACCTGAAGTCGCGATAGCGCGAATCGATGATCTCCATCGCCGGGGCGACTGCTTCCAGATAACCGGCGGCTTCCAGCGCCGTAAGAGGTGCATCGATCGTCCTGCGTGTCACGAAACAGAGTTCCGGCTCCACACGGGGATGGACGTAACGGCCAAGATCGACCCGACCACCATCCTCTTCGATCATCGCGTCGGTGAGATAGCCCCAGATCAGGCTATCGACGCCCATCTGCACCATCTTCGCGCGGCTTGTGAAGCCAAGTTTGATCCCCTTGATCTGCTCGCCGCGCGCGACCCGGTGCTGAATCGACGCCCGCTGGATCGCATAGGCGGTGTTCAGATCGAAGGTGCCTGGCGCGAACTGGGGAATGGCTCGCGCCTGCTTCGCGGCTGTATCCAGCGCGAGCGCTGCGTCGCCGATGGTCTGGCTCATGTCGGTTCCTGGTCAATGTGTTGGGGGACGGGCAGCCAGCCTGGCATCGGATGCTGTCGTTCTGTGCAGCGGCTGCCCGGTACTGCCTTACGCTGGTTCCCTGTGGGCGGCACCGTGACGCTGCTGCAGGTCGAGCGCCACGTCGACAATCATGTCTTCCTGGCCGCCGACCATGCGCCGCCGTCCCAGTTCCACCAGGATATCGACGGTCTTGAGCCCGTATTTTTCAGCCGCTGTTTCGGCGTGCCGCAGGAAGCTCGAATACACGCCGGCATAACCAAGCGCGAGCGTTTCCCTGTCAACGCGTACCGGCCTGTCCTGCAGCGGCCGGACGATATCGTCGGCGGCATCCATCAGTCCGTAGAGATCGCAACCGTGATTCCAGCCCGAAACCGAGGCCGCGGCGATGAAGACTTCCAGAGGCGCATTGCCCGCTCCCGCGCCCATGCCGGCGAGGCTGGCGTCGATGCGATCGCAGCCTTCCTCGACCGCCACGATGCTGTTGGCCACGCCGAGGCCAAGATTGTGGTGCGCGTGGATGCCTGTTTCTGTGTCGGGTTTCAGCGCATCCTTGAACGCGCGGAAGCGGGCGCGTACGCCATCCATCGTCAGGGCGCCGCCGGAGTCCACCACGTAGACGCACTGGGCGCCGTAGCTCTCCATGAGCTTCGCCTGCTCCGCGAGTTTCGCGGGGGAGGCCATGTGGCTCATCATCAGGAAGCCTGCGACGTTCATGCCCATCGAGCGTGCAGTTTCGATATGCTGGCGTGCCGTGTCGGCCTCGGTGCAATGGGTCGCCACCCGGACAATCCTTGCGCCGGCTGCGAAGGCTTCGCGCAGATCGTGCACGGTGCCGATGCCCGGCAGCAGCAGCGTGGCCACCTGGGCGCGCCGCACCGTCTCCGCCACGGCGGCGATCCATTCCACGTCGGTATGAGCGCCGAACCCATAGTTGAAACTGGAGCCAGCCAATCCGTCGCCATGAGCGACTTCAATGGAATCGACGCCGGCCTTGTCGAGCGCGCCCGCAATGGCTCGCACCTGCCCGACCGAATACTGGTGGCGCACGGCGTGACTGCCGTCACGCAGGGTCACGTCGGAGATATAGAGTTTCCTGTTCGTCATGGCTGGTCTCTCACACTGATGCCGTCACGGCGGGCTGGCCACACGCCACGGATTCCGCTACGCGCTCGGCGCAAACCAGCGCGGCGCTGGTCATGATGTCGAGGTTGCCGGCATAGGCGGGCAGGTAGTGCGCAGCGCCTTCCACTTCAAGGAAGATCGAGGTCTTCAGACCCGTCCTGCGACCGACGCCGGGCACCAGCACCGGCTGCTCGATGCGATCGAACTGCACGCGCTGCTTGAGGCGATAACCCGGAACATAAGCCTGTACGCGTTCGACCATCGCTGCGACGGCTGCCTCGATGGCCGCCTGGTCGGTGTCATCCGTGAGGCAACTGACGGTGTCGCGCATGATGAGCGGCGGCTCTGCCGGATTGAGGATAATGATGGCCTTGCCTTTCGTCGCGCCCCCCACGGTTTCGATGGCGCGGGACGTCGTTTCCGTGAATTCGTCAATATTGGCGCGCGTGCCGGGGCCGGCAGACTTGCTGGCAATCGACGCGACGATCTCCGCGTAGTGCACCTGAGTCACGCTAGCCACAGCCGCGACCATCGGAATGGTTGCCTGACCGCCGCACGTGACCATGTTGAGGTTCGGCGCGTCGAGGTGCTGGTCAGCGTTGACGCAGGGCACCACGTAAGGTCCGATCGCAGCTGGCGTCAGGTCGATGACCCGCACGCCATGCGCCTGCAGCACGGCATTGTGATGGGCGTGCGCGCCCGCACTGGTGGCATCGAAGGCGATGCGGATGTCGCCGAAGTCGGGCAACGCGAGCAGGCCGTCGATGCCTTGGGCCGTCACGCTCACGCCGAGGCGCGCGGCGCGCGCGAGCCCTTCGGAAGCGGGATCGATACCGACCATGGCGCCCATCGCCACCCGCTTGCCATGGCGCATGACCTTGATCATCAGATCGGTGCCGATATTGCCGGAACCGATAATGGCAACCTTGCATGGTTTCATCTCAGGCATCTCCTTGCTTGCTATTGACGTGGAACGAGGCAGTCACGCTGCCGAGGCCTTCGATATGGGCAGTCAGCACGTGGCCGTGTTGAACCGGCACCATCGGGCCGAGCGCGCCGGTGAGGATGATGTCGCCCGCCTTGAGCGGCGCGCCGACGCGGCTCATGGTATTGGCCAGCCAGATCGCGGCATTGAGCGGGTGGCCGAGGCAGGCGGCGCCAGCGCCGACCGACACAGGCTCGCCGGCCAGTTCCATGCACATGCCGCAGTTCGCCAGGTCGAGCGCGCCAAGCGAAACCGGCCGCGTGCCGAGCACGAAGAGGCCCGACGATGCGTTGTCGGCAATCGTGTCGGTTAGCTGGATATCCCAGTTGGCAATGCGGCTGCCGACGATCTCGATGGCCGGCAGTGCGAACGCAGTCGCCTGAATGATGTCGGCAACGGTATGCACGGCATGCGACAGATCGCGTTCCAGCACCAGCGCGACTTCGGCCTCGGCCTTGGGCTGAAGCACATCGCCGCAATCGATTTCCTCGCCTTCCTGACGGGCCATGTGGGCGAACAGCATGCCGAAATCCGGCTGGCTCACACCGAGCTGGCGCTGTACGGCCACAGATGTCAGCCCGATCTTGCGGCCGACCAGCCGGCGGCCGGCAACAAGCGCGCGTTCGGTGTTGTACTGCTGAATAGCGTAGGCGGCAGCGATCGGATCGGCACCGGCGAACCGGGCAATCTCATCGCGGACCGGCAGGCACGGTTCGCGACGTTCGGCGGCCAGCCAGAGTCGATCTGCGGCTTGGATAAGTTCTGGGTTCAGCATGCGGTATCTCGCGACGGGTTCAGGGATTGACGCAGATCGTGGTGAGGGAGGAATAGAAATCGAGTGAGTGACGTCCCCCTTCGCGACCAATGCCAGACAGGCGGGTGCCGCCGAACGGCGTGCGCAGATCGCGCAGGAACCACGTATTGACCCAGACGATACCCACGTCGAACCTGCGGGTAACACGATGTGCGCGAGAAAGGTCGCGGGTCCAGACAGAAGCCGCCAGACCGTAGCGGGAATCGTTGACGCGCGCCACGACTTCGTCATCGCTATCGAAGGGCGCAATATGGCAAACCGGACCGAAGACTTCTTCCTGGACACAGCGCGCCGAATCCGGCAGTCCCGTCCAGATGGTCGGCTGCACATACGCACCGTTGTCGCGTTCGTCGCCAAAACGAGGCACACCGCCGCCGCACACGACGGTGGCGCCTTCGTCGCGAGCCAGCGCAAAATACGAAAGCACCTTCTCGCGGTGGCCATGTGAGATGAGGGAACCGATTTCCACGCCATCGGCGTTGGGATAGTCGATACGCAATGCTTCAGCGCGCTCTTTCATCGCCCCCACGAAGCGCTCGAAGATGGAGCGTTCCACATACACCCGTTCCGAACACAGGCAGACCTGCCCGGTGTTGGTGAAACTGGAGCGCATGACGCCGGCCACGGCTTTGTCGAAATCGCAGTCCGCAAACACCACCGCCGCATTCTTGCCGCCCAGTTCAAAGGACACTTCCTTCACGCCGTCTGCGACCGCCTTCATGATGGTGCTGCCCGTTCGCGATTCGCCGGTGAAGGTGAGGGTGTCGATGCCGCGATGCGTTGACAGGAATTCGCCCGCCGAATCAACACCGAATCCATGCACGAGATTGAAGACGCCAGCCGGCACGCCGGCTTCGTGCATGACCTCGGCGAGCAGGGTCGCGCTACCGGGCGTCTCTTCCGATGGCTTGACCACGACGGCATTTCCGCAGGCCAGTGCGGGTGCGACCTTCCAGGTCAGCAGCAGCATTGGCAGGTTCCACGGCGAAATGATGGCGACCACGCCGTGCGGCTTGCGCACCGTGTAGCTGAAGATATCGCCTTCAGCAGCACGCATGTCGAAGTATTCGCCCCCAGCCTGGGCGGCCAGGTCGGCGAAGGTGCGAAAGTTCTGTACGCCACGGCGGATATCAAGCGCACGTGCCTGATGTTCAGGTCGCCCGGTATCGGCGACTTCGGCGGCGACGAATGCATCGAAGCGCTTTTCGATGCCGTCGGCGATCGCATGCAGTACCTTGGCGCGCTCCGTGGCAGAGGTGTTGCCCCAGGGGCCATGCATGGCGGCTCTGGCGGCGCTCACGGCGCGATCGACGAGACTGGCATCGGCTTCGCACACAGTGCCGATGACGGCGCCATTGACGGGCGACACATTAGGGAAACGGCGGGCGGATTCGACGAACTGGCCGTCCACGTAGTTCCGGTACAGAGTGGGACATGACGACACGACAGACTCCTATGGCGGGTTGGGAGTCAGTGTATTGAGATCGCCTATTCCTGAAAAATGAATAATTAGTCTTCCTGTATTCCGACGAAGAATACCTGCGCATGACGATGCAGGCATCCAGGGCCGGGGCTTGTGGGGTTGCCATCGATATGGAATCCTGCGTGATCCTTTCGCGCTGAAACACCTTACGCCCCATGTCCGTTCACAATCTCGCCGGTCCCACCTCACTTTGCCGAAAACTGCGCTTCGCGCAGATCGTCGTATTCGAGCAGGTCCTGCGCAGCGGCTCGATCGTGCGCGCCGCACGAGCGCTCAACATGACGCAGTCTGCTGTCACGAAAGTGATCCAGGAACTGGAAAGCAATATCGGCGGGGCGCTGCTCGTGCGCAGCAACCGTGGCGTAACCGCGACCGAGTTCGGGAAGCTCGTTGCGAGGCGCGCCAAGGCGCTGCTTGGCGAGATGCGACACCTGACCGACGAGATCAACGCCTTTCACAGCGGCACCTCCGGTCAGGTGCTGGTCGGCACGTTGATATCGGCTTCGGCGGTACTGCTGCCGCGCGCCATCCAGCTGCTGAAGGAAAAAGCGCCCGAAGTGATCGTGACCCTGCGCATCGCGCAGATGGATCAGCTGTTGCAGGCGCTGGTGGTCGGGGATCTCGATGTGGTGGTCGGCCGGGTTCCAGAAGATGGAAGCTGGCGCACGGCCGCTCCGCAACTTGAGACAGAAATCCTGCATCGGGAACAGCTTTGCATCGTCGCCGGGGTGCATCATCCGCTCGCATCATGCGCCTGCAGTACGTTGCCGGAATTGACCGCATTTCCGTGGATCCTCCCGACCCGCGATTCCTCACTGCGTCAGACGACGGATCGCCTGTTCTACGACGCAGGCCTGCCTGTACCGACGAATATTGTTGAATCGCTTTCCGTACTGACCAACGTCGCCCTGATGTTCGACCAGAAGACGATCGGGCTGATGCCGCGCTCGGCCGCCGAGCAGTTCGTCGGTCGAGGAAGTCTTGCCATCATTCCGCTCGACCCTATGCCGGCGTTCGGAGATGTGGGTGTCTTCACGGTCGCTGACGCATTGACGGTGCGAGCCGTTGAACTGTTCAAGGACTGTTTGCGCGCGGCAGTGTTGGAAATCTGACGTCGCGCGCTGCGTGTTTGGCTTTTGTGTGCTTCTCCAGTGCGGCGATGGCCGGACTTTCAAAGGCTGAGCCATCCGCGAGCGGGACACCTGACGGACGACGGACTCAGGGTGCTCGAGCGGGTGGGGCCAAGCGCTCACGCGGACAAGTTCCCGGGTCAGCTTTCGGGTGGCGTGCGGCCACTCATTTGGCTCAGGCCATGGCGCGACTCCAACGACGAGATTTTGCGGCGCCTTGGATACGTTTGGCATCGATCGCTGGCGTGCAACGGGTAATAAACGACATTATAAATGTAATGTCGTTTGTAAAAACAAAATAGTAAAATATCTACCGTTTTACGTAGTAAAATTGTCATCAACAAATCACGGATTTCCCCATGGACGCCGACCTTTCCCCTGATGCCGCCCTGGCTGCCGACATTGAGCGCGTAAAGCTCTCGCACCCGAAAACGCGCGAGTTATACCGCGAGGTGTGTGCGCTGCTGTTCTTCCGCTACGGCATCACGCCCACTGCGAACCGGCTGTACCAGCTGGTCCGGCGGGGCAGCATGGGCACGCCGACCCAGGTGCTCGGCGAGTTCTGGACGGAGTTGCGCGAAAAGAGCCGTGTGCGTATCGAACACCCGGACCTGCCGGCTGATCTCGGTGCGGCAGCAGGCGAACTGGTGGCGACCCTCTGGACGCGCGCGACTGCGTCGGCCGCGACCGCGCTGGACGCGCTGCGCGATGAAGTAGAGAGCGCGAGAGCGGACGCGCAGCTATCAGTGGCGGCAGCCCGCGATGAACTCGGCCGGGTCGAGACCGCGCTCGAGCAGCGCACCGCGGCGCTGCTCGCCGCCCAGGTCGAAGTACGGGAACTGGAGAAGGCGCAGGCCGAAGGCCACGCTCAACGTCAGGCGCTCGAGGCCGAACTGGAACGCAGCCGCGCGGCACTCACCGCACGCGATCGCGAACTGGTTGAGGTGAGGGAAGGTTTTTCGCGCGATCTCGACAAGCTGCGCGAAGCGGCGGAGCGTGCTGAGGAACGGTTGCGCGCATCGGAAAAGCGTGCGCTGCTGGAGATCGATCGTGAGCGCAGCGCTGCGGCGAAACTGCAGAAAGAACTCGATGAGACGACGCGTCGCGTGGAGCAGAAAGAGGCCGATCATCGTCGTGCGTCGGAAATCATGCAGACGCAACTGGGCGAAACACGTCACCAGGCAGGTGTACTGCAGGGGCGGCTCGATGCTGTTCAGGCAGAGAACACGCGGTTGCAGTCAGAGATCATCGCCCTGCGGGAAAAGCAGGCGAGTGCGCGCGAAATCAGTGAACGGGCGGCCCCTGCAGCGGACCGTCGAACGCCGCGTGCGACGCGTCCGGCGCGCAGTGTGCCGGCCAAACCGCTCACGCGTCGCAGAAAGACGATATAGGACGGGACGAACTGAGCTATGCGGATAGGCCCGACGCGGCAATCCGCAGACTTTGGAGATCGGCTCGACCCCAAAGGTATCGCCATGCTGATCGATGGAGGCCTTCCGGATTTCAGGGGACGGTCGAGCTCCGCCTGGGCGAAAAAACCACTCACGAGTTTCGGAGTCTCATTGGCAGCGGAGCTGCGCCTTAACCTCGCGCTCCGGTGCTTTAAGACATCGATCCTCTACCAAACCCCGGGCGGTTCGGGCTCACCGTACCCTCGAAGATCATCGAGGGCTACTCACGCGATATCAGCCACCATAGCTGCCTTCGACGCTCTTACGCAGCACGTTCGGCAAGTGAGCCACGCTTTAATCGCCGGCCCTATTCCGCCTGAACGCATCCGTGTCGTTCTCGAAGTCGAGCGCCAGCTCCTGCGCGACGATGCGCAAGCGTGGCGATAGATAGCGGTCGTCGCGATAGGCCGCGTGGGCCCAGCAGCGGCGTCTGCAACGTCCCCGCAACCGTCCCCTCGCGCGCGACATAGCGTGGCAGATGCGCGATGCCGATGTCTTCGATCGCCGCATTGAGCAGCGCGACGCTATCGTTCGAGCGCAGCACGCAGCTCACGCGCTTGGCGGCGCGGCGCACCGCTCAGCGCGAATCAATCGGTCAAGCACGAACTCGCCGATCTCATCCCCGAACTGTGGTTGCTGCGGAGTTTCGGATACCCGCTGGCCCTGCAACACGCGGGCGGCAAAGTCGGCAGCGGCGACGCGTCAATTCTGAAACTGCCCAGCACCGAGCTTGCCAGGCGCGCAGCAAATCTTTGCGCGCAGTTTCACGGTGCGCGCGGCTACCTGTCCGAATCCGAAGCCGAAGTAGCACGGTTCTATCGCGATGCCACCGCTGGTACCATCGCGGCCGGCGCGAGCGAACTCGTCCGCGAAATCATCTTCGATAGTGTCGACCCGGAAGCGCTGCTCGACCAGGCGCGCTGATCACGCTGTCTTTTGTTGCAATCCCTCAAAGCAATTTTTCTTTTCTTCCGCACGGAGCATGCAATGTGGTTGATTCAAGTGGCTGTCGTCATTCTGGTCTGCAACGGCTGTGGTGCGATTGCCGTGCGTCTGGGGCAATGCAAGGTCATCGGCGAGATTACCGGTGGTATTTTGCTCGGGCCGCTCGCGCTGGGTGTCGTTACGCCGTCGCTCTATAACGAACTTTTCTCGCCGGGCGCGACTTCGGCAATCGGCCAGTTCGGAGAGGTCGGCCTTGTTCTGTTGATGTTCGAAATCGGCCTCGATGTGCGTTTGCCGCAGCAACGCGCGTTGCTCGGCCCGGTACTGATTGCGTTGGCGGGTATGTTGCTGCCGTTCGGCGGCGGCGTCGCGATTGGCTGGTTTGCGCACGACACGCTCGCGCCGCAGCAGGCGTTCTGGCCGTTCGTGCTGTTTTGCGGCGTGGCGTTGTCGGTGTCGGCGGTGCCGGTGATGGCGCGCATCGTCGCCGATCTGAATCTCACGCGGCACCCGGCAGCCTCGTCGGCGCTTTCGGCGGCAATGGTCGGCGATCTGCTCGGCTGGTGTGTGCTTTCGCTGATTATCTGTTTCTCGCGCCACGACGCGGGATGGCGCACGCTGGGCGTGAACCTCGCGTCGCTCGCGGTGTATGTGGCGGTGCTCGTGATCGCGTCGAAGTGGTTCCTGCGACGCGCGGTCGAACGCTCGCTGGCGCAAGGCTGGTCGCGCGACACGGTGGTGATTCTGGCCGCCTTCGTGCTGATCTCGGGATGGCTCACGTCGCGCTTCGGCTTTCATAGCGCGTTCGGCGCACTGCTACCGGGCATGCTGCTGCGTCAGGTGCCCGGGTTGCGCGAGCATTTCAACCGTCTGCTGGGTGGCTTCCTGCATAGCATCCTGATGCCGATTTTCTTCGCGTATGCGGGGCTGAATCTGCAGATGTTCGATGTTACTGCGCATGCGCAGTGGTTCTGGCTGCTGGCGTTTATCGCTGTCGGATTTTCGGGGAAGTATGTGGGCGTGTTCGTTGGATCGCGCGCGGTTGGACACGCGCGAGGCGACGCGACGGTGATCGCCACGCTGATGAATGCACGCGGTTTGATGGAGCTGATTTTCCTGTCGATCGGATTGCAATTGCGGATATTGCCGCCGAACGTCTACACGATGCTCGTGATTTTCGCGTTGTTCACCACCGGGGTCACGGCGCCGCTGTTGCGCCGTTCTATGCGTCCGACGGCGGCGGTCGCGACGGAGTCGATCTAGTACGGAGCGATGGGCGGAACGTCTTGGCGTTTCGTCCATTTTTGTTTATGCGGATGCCAGGAATACGAGACAGTCGTCGGGCTAGACTCCAGCGAACGAGCGGATAGATACGGCAATGCCGTCTTCCATATAAGCCGTTCTTTCGCGACATGAATAATCATGTAATCACGGCGATGTTTTTCCGCGTTCGTTCGCGCGTCCATTTGCCATCTCCTCCGACGATATAGCCTCGAATTGCTGCCACGCGATGTCCCGCCGACGCGTCGATTGAGCGGCTTGCGCATCGATGCGCAAGCATTTACACTGCGGCCCAGACAAGCGGCTCACAGCTTCTTGCGTAAGCGTTAACGTGAACCAACGCACATCACTGCATCACCTGCAATGGGTTGGTGCGAGTGCGACTGGTTCATTGAATGAAATCGAACGCTGCTTCTTTCGCGTCTTCGCGACGTACCGCTTTCCTGTTCTCCGTTGGCATCGTTCTGATAGCGGCTAACCTTCGGGCGCCTATAACAAGTCTCGGCCCTGTACTCGGCGATGTGCAGCGCGAGCTCGGGTTGAATGACGCCGCCGGCGGCTTGTTGAGCGCACTTCCCCTTGCCGTCTTTGCGATCGTATCGCTCGTTGCGCCAGCTTCTGGCAGAAAGCTCGGAGCAGAGCGGGCACTGGGTGCCGCATTGGTCGCGATCCTGACGGGCACGTTGTTCCGGTCGCTTGCCATTCACTCTGCCGTTTGGGTCGGCACTCTGGTTATCAGCGCGGGTATTGCGGTAGCCAATGTCTTGTTACCGGGCCTGGTGAAACGCCGATCTCCGAAGCACGCTGCATCGCTCATCGGGATCTATGCGGCGGCAATGGCCTTATTTGCCGGACTAGGCGCCGGACTCGCGGTCCCGATTGCGCACATCCCCGGTTCAAGTTGGCGTGTGTCGCTTGGCGTGTGGTCCGTGTGCGCGGCGATCGCGCTGCTGGCGTGGCTTCCGCAGATGCGTAGCGGCCATCGTGAAGTTCGTTCCCCTGCGTCCGCCGCACTGGCGACGAACAGGTCGCCGTGGACGCAGGCGATCGGCTGGCAAGTATCCGCGTTTTTCGCATTTCAGTCGATCGTGTTCTATTCCATCGTGAGTTGGTATGCGACGATCGCCGCGTCGCGAGGAGTCTCCCCGGCATCGGCCGGTGTAGATCTGCTGCTTTTTCAGATTGTCGCGATAGCGACCAACCTGGGCGCCGCGCCGATCATCAAGCGAGCGAAAGACCAGCGGTTCATCGGCGCGGGATGCGGACTTCTTTACCTCGCGGGATCTGTCGGCATGATGCTGGATTTGCCGTTCTCGACTCTATGGTTGCTGGTGGCAGGTCTGGGTGCGGGCCTTTCGTTGACGACGAGTCTTTCGCTCTTCGCGCTCCGCTCTGCGAGCCACGAGCAGGCGGCCGAACTTTCGGGTATGGCGCAGTTCGTCGGATATGGCGGTGGTGCGCTAGGTCCGATTGTTTTTGGCGTGCTCCATGAGATGACCTCGAACTGGACCTATTCGCTCGCGATTCTGGTTGCAGCTAGCATGCTTGTTACGCTGTTTGCCTATCAGGCGGGTAGGGACCGGACGATGGTTTAAGCGTGAAGAGTGGTGGTTCAATCGCCTACGGCGCTTCCATGACAACGATCTCGAAGTCCGAGGCGAAGTGTGTCAAAGTAACCACTCATACTCGCGAGCGTCCCTAAATGACCACGTTACCAATTGCCCAGCGGTGGTTTGAACTCCAACGCGTCAGCGATGACATCACCCTGCTTTGGGAACCCCACGTCGTGCCGCTGATGCGCTGCAATATCTGGCATGTGCGCGGCCGCGACCGAGACCTGATGATCGACACGGGGATGGGTATCGGCAGCCTGCGCGATGCGGCCAGGCACCTGTTGCAGAAGGACGTCACCGCCGTTGCGACGCACACGCACTCGGATCACGTCGGCGGACATTACGAGTTCGAACACACACTGGTTCACGAGTTGGAGGCAGATAACCTGCGCTCGCCGCGCGAGCGTGGCACCCTCCTGGCATCGGTGTTGGGCGACAAGGCAATTCGCCGGTATCGCGAAGCAGGGTATTCGATCGACGGTGATCTGATTACGGCGCTTCCCGACGCTGATTACTCGATGTCTGACTATCGCGTGCGGGCCGCGACGGTGACGGAAATCGTCAAGGAAGGGAACGTCGTCGATCTCGGTAACCGGAGTTTTGAAGTCCTGCATCTGCCCGGCCATTCACCGGGCAGCATTGGCCTGTGGGAAGCGGCTTCCGGCACTCTGTTCTCCGGCGATGCGATCTACGATGGCCCGCTACTGGACGAGATAGGCGGCGCCGATATTCCGACTTATGTGCGAACGATGAAGCGCTTGCGTGAACTACCCGTGCAAGTGGTTCACGCTGGGCACGATGGGAGCTTCGGGCGCGAAAGACTGATCGAGTTGGTCGATGCCTATCTGGCCAAACGCACCTGATCGCTGGCTGGCTCGGCGGTTGGGTGATCTGGCTGTTGGAATCCGGTCACTCGACTTGGGACGGGTAAAACGGATAGTCAGTGTAACCGTTGGCAACCGTGCCATTCACACCGTATAAGGTGGCACGATCCGCGTCAGCAATGGGCCAGTCGTGCTTCATCCGCTCGACCAGATCCGGGTTCGAAATGAACGGCCGTCCGAACGCGATCAGGTCGAGTTCGCCGCGAGCGAGGGCCGCCTCGGCGGTGGCGCGGGTGAACCCACCTGCCGCCATCAACGTGCCCTGATACGCCTCGCGGAATCGGGCAGCGAAGCCATCAGGGATCGACTCCGCGCCGATGGTCAACTGATCGCTCAAATGGACATAGGAGAGACGCATTTCATTCAGCACATCAGCCGCGTACAGCCACGTTTGTGCTTCATCCTCGTAAGGCCGCATGTCGAACAGGCGGCCAAAGGGTGATAGCCGCACAGCAACCCGCGTATTGCCGATTTCATAGGCGAGCGCATCGAGCGTTTCCCGCATAAACCGCAGGCGGTTCTCGATAGACCCCCCGTAGATATCGGTACGCGTGTTCAGCGCCCCATTCAGAAACTGTTCGAACAGGTAGCCGTTTGCACCATGCAGTTCGACGCCATCGAAACCGGCATCAATTGCCCTGCGCGCGGCCTGTACAAAGTCGACGGTGATTCGCTTAACTTCCTTTTCGCTTAACGCTCTAGGATGACTTGCCTGAATGGGCCCAGCTTGACCAGGTGCGATCCACGCAAAAGCGTTCGACTTCTCGGCCAGTTGCGAAACCGAGGACACGGGTGCTAATCCGTCGGGCTGGATGGATACGTGCGACATACGTCCTACGTGCCACAATTGGGCGAAAATTTTCCCGCCTTTTGCGTGCACTGCATCTGTGACTTGACGCCAGGCGTCGGTCTGTTCATCCATATAAAGCCCCGGATTGAACAGATATCCGCAGCCTTCGCGCGAAATGGGCACACCCTCACTGACAATCAGGCCCGCAGTCGCCCTTTGCGAATAGTAGAGAACAGTGTGCTCATCGGGGATGTCATTGAGTGCTCGCGCGCGCGTCATGGGAGCCATGACTACGCGATTCGAAAGCGGCGTACCGGCCAGATCATAGGGTTCAAATAACATGTTCGTTGAAGTCTGAAAAAGAGTTGAAGAATGCGGGTGCGACCAGGGTACTTAACTGGGCAGGATCAGACCGTTTCCCGGGTCGCCGCCACCGCCGTTGGACTCCGGCCAGACGGCGTCGAGGCGGGTACGGCTGATAAGCCAATGATCGTCGACGAGTCGATATTCGTCGGCGTAAAGGCCAAGCAACAGAAACGGACTTTCTGATGCAGGCCGTGTCGTCACCAGGTCGATCAGGTAGCAACGTCCCTCAGCGCGATCCTCGTCAAGGAGTTCGATCCATTGGTTGGTGATCGCATGCAGAAATGGGTAGCGCCCACGGCTTTGAGTATCGAAAGCTGCGAAGGCTTGGGAGAGCCCCTCACGGATCGCATCCCGTCCACGCCACACGCCGCGATCGACTTCGCAGATCGCGTCCGTGGTGAATAGCTGGGCAAGCGCATCCATCCGGTTCGCATCCAGGTAGTGGCAATAGCGCTTGCGGACGTTCTTGATGGCTTCAATCGCGAGTAACTTCGAGATGTCGGTAGACACAGATTCCTCGGTCGGAAATAGGTGTTGCCAGCTTAACCCCGCGCATTTACTCGATAAATCCCTCAAAAATCCATTCACTTTATCCTGCCAGGATAAAGTAAAGCATTTCTCGGGATACTTATGGCTTATCAGCGATTCGATGGAATTACCGAATTCGTACTGGCGGCGCAGCTTCAAAGCTTTACGGCTGCGGCATTGCAACTCGGTGTCACCAGTTCCGCGGTCGGCAAGGGAGTGTCCCGGCTCGAGCGTCGTCTCGGTGTAAAGCTTCTTCATCGAACTACGCGCCGGCTCTCCTTGACCAGCGAAGGAGAGATCTATCTGACCAGTTGCTTACGTGTGATCGGGGATCTGGACGACACCGAGGATTGCCTCTCCACGGGACAACCTGAGCCGCGGGGGCAACTACGAATCGAATTGCCCGGCGCGTTCGGGCGCACGCATATCGCACCGGCGTTGATAGCGCTGGCGAGACAGTACCCGCAACTAGACCTGACGATTACTTTTGGTGACCGCACGGTCGACATGATTAGCGAAGGTATTGATCTTGCGGTACGTATCGGCGATCTGAAGGATGATCCAGAACTCGTTGCCCGACCGCTCGGTGAACAGCATCTGGTCATTTGCGCCTCGCCTGACTATTTGCGAAAGCGCGGTCAGGTGGCCGGCAAGGCGGCCCTGCTTGAGCATGACTGCATCATTGGATGGCGCAGGGGCATACGTGCTACCTGGTTACTCTCCGGCCCGGACGGCTCGGTCGACGAGCAGGAAATTCACGTTCGTCACGAACTGGGCGACGGAGAGATGATGGTGCGAGGTGTCCTTGAGGGCTGCGGCTTGTCCCAGTTGCCGACCTGGCTGGTGCATGAGCATTTGAAGTCGGGCGATCTGGTGACGGTTCTGGATGAGTTCTCGGGGGTGAGAATGCCCATCCACGTTATCTGGCCTCGAACTCGCTATGTCCAACCAAAGGTGCGTGTCGTCAGCGACGCTTTGCTGGCATTGGCGGAAGGGCGCCCAGAGGTTTTCGCGTGCGGTCCGGCCTGATTTTTTTTGCGCTCGGGCGGCTATGTGCCATTGACGGAAGTCGGATCCGCGTCGACCGGTCAATCGCCGCGACGACTGTTGTCCCCCGGCAAACGGCCATTCAATCAGCGAATGTGGGACGGCGGCTCACGATCAAAAACACACATCCGCCGATCCCACATCCGCCACCTCATTGACTCCGGTTTTGCGCGACGACCGGAGCTGCCCGTCTTGCCTCATCTTGCGTAGTAAACGCCCACGCAATATCAAAAGGCGCGACCTTACCCAATTGCGTGACGTGCCCAAGCGCGTGAACGGTATAACGCGTACCCGTGCGAAGCGGCTCATACGGCGTACAAACCGCGGTGTTGCGCGCAGTATCGGCAGCGGTGAGCGGCGCAATTCTGCACGGCACTTTTTTCCCACGCTGATTCCGCAATTCGACGCTTAACAATTCAATGTGCGCGCTGGGCCCGCCCGACAGGGTAATTGGATAGCCCAATGCCTGTCCTCGATAGCGACCGTCTGCACCCATTGGATCGGGTTGCTCGTTGTTCACCCATGTCGTGGGCACATCCCGTTGACCATCGTATGGCCAGGCGACCAATTCGGTATCCGTGAGCGCGGGCGCGATGTCTGCGAAGTCAACCACCGTTACGGAACTGAACCCGACAACCGACGCTTCGCCCGCGCGTGCCCAATCGAACAGGATTGCACCCCGGTGATACGGGGACGCAAAAATATCCTCAATAGGTCTGTCGACAGGACGTGGACCGCCGAACACGGCAAGCACCTCGCTCGCGCCATAGGCGGGCGCGTGGAGCCTGACGCGTGTGATGACATCGATGCCTGTAAAGCCCGGCTTTCCTTCGGTTTCTTCGTGGGTTCCGACGCGATTCAGATCCAGATACCGCGCGTGATCCGCCGCCGCAGCAGCAATGTCATCATCGGCCGCGATGAGTGGCAAGCCGGCTTCCTGACGACGAGCGTTCACATAGTCGAGTGCGGTTGCCGTGCCGACGACGATCGTAGGCGAAGGCCCCGGCGCGTGGTGCAAGCGCACGGGCGGTCCGTCGTAATGCAGGTCCGACTGTTGAACCACTGCGACTTTCGTTGCACATCCTGCGAGCAGACTGACCGCGACGATGCACGCACCAACTGTTGTTTTATCCGTCATGTATCGAGCGCCGCTCTTTACCAGGACAAAGGCTTGAGCAGCGCGGGTTCGCCAAACTCGACGAGTTGAGCGTTCGAACGGGAAAAATAGCCGTCCCAGAACTGCTTCAGATCCATCAGGGTCTTCGGATCGCGATAGCCGTTGCGCTGGGCAGCCGATCCATCGGCGGCAGCCTGCATCACACCGGCGCCGAGTACATAGACGCGCGCCGAGCCGAAGTCGCCGAAGAGATTGTTGTCGTGTGCCTTTTTCAGTTCGGCGGCGGGGTCGATATGACGGACGGCATTGCGCGCATAAAAACTCGTCACGCTGGAGTTCTCCAGTCCGTCCGTCACGACGAAAACCAGCTTGTGGGCGGCTTTATCCTGGGCGACAGCAGGCGCCACGGTCTTCAACGCCATCATGATGTCCGACTGATCGAGATTCGATGTTCCCGATTTCAGCACCTGCGCCGTGGTCGCAAGCGCGAGTTTCTGGCCGTAGACGAGCTGCTGCTGCATGCAGGTGCGAAAGTCCCGAAGCCGGCTCATGACGACGTTGCCTTCCTCGCTTGCAGGAATCGGGCGCTCGACGACACCCGTATGCAGGACATTCAGATAATGTCCCTGTGAAAACGCGGAGAACTCTGCGATGACGAACTTGGTACCGGGCATCATCATCGACTGGACGTTATCGAGGACAGACCTCTGCAATGTCGGATCGAGCGACACTGTCTGATCGATGAGCACGTAAATCAGTTGATCATAAGCAACAGGCGGCGCGTCGATGCGGTTCGCGGCGTAGCAACTGGGCACGTCGTTCGTGAGCCCCGCTTGTGCGGGAAGGGCCGCAGCCAGCGCAAGGCAGCTGCCGAATGCGAAATCACGCAATGCGCGCAATGCGCGAACAGGGCGGCGCATTAGAGATCTCCGAGAATGTCGTCTTCCATACGCGCCTGCTCGGCTGCCTGCTTGCGCCGCGCCTTCAGCGCCTGTACAGCAGTGAGAATCGAATTGCGTCGCTCGACCGAACCTTCCGCGGCAATTTCGAGAATCACCTTGCGGCGTTCCTGCTCGGGTTCGTCGACGATCCGTTCAGCAATACGCGCGTAGTCGTTGAAGAGGGGGAGCGTCTCCGCACTCTGCGCAAGATGTTCAGATGGCGGCGTATTGACCTGCCCGGCGCTGCGTGTGGAAGCCGGCGCTTGCTCGGTGATCACCGGCTGCCGCATTTCCTCCGCGAGCTTGCGATTGTAGTAATCCAGGCAGCTTATGTTCGAGACGTTTTCGCGGTATTTCGGCACTTCACGTCCGAGATGGGCGCGCAGTTCAGTTAGGCGCATGTTGCCGCGATCGAGCGCGGGCTTGATGTGTCGCGCGAAGTAGCTTTGAAAGCTCGTATGGCCGAGTGTCTGGCGATAGGCGTTTTTGCCGTCGCCGATAAAGGAACTGCCGAACGCCTGGAAAAACCCCAGTGCCTGGGTGATGACGTAAATAATCGCGAGAACGATTGCACCAGCGATGCCCTGACTGAACATTTCGCTATTCAGTTCATGATCGACATTCTGCTGTGCGGCGTGCGACGCATCGGCGACATCGGTAGGCATGGGCGTCGACGCGTCGAGTCCCGGCACTGCAGGGAATGGGTTGCTGCCACCGCCCGCCAGTTGTCCGTGGTCGGCAACATGGTTGGTCATCTCGATCTGCAGACCCTTGATCCGCATCCACGTAATACCGATCAGCAGAACCGCCAGCAGCGACACCGCGACGACCGGCACAACGAGGCTGCCGCGGTCATGCGCGCCTTCCAGCACACGGCTTCCGAAGCGCACCTTGGGCGATGCGTCCTTGTCTTGCTGCTGATCGTCGCCGCTACTGATCTTGTGACCTGTATAGCCCTCGACCGTGGCATTCACCGAGCCGAGCGCTTTACTGATCGCCGATCGTTTGTACATTGCAGCGCCTGCCGCGTGGGTCAGGCCGAGCAGACCGACGGCCATCACAGTCGCGATGACGTAGCCGATCCACACCATCTGGTTACCCGTGATTTCGCTTGCAACGAACGGTGCGATCAGCATCCCCGTTCCCGCAGCTTCTGCAATCGTGAGCAGAATGAGCGCGATGAACATGACGGGAGAGATCAGCGAGCGTCCGTTCTGGTGGGTGACCTTCAGATATTCGCTGGCGTTCGTGAATACATCGCGGTCGACCTTGGGCAACTTGTCGATGTACGTCGAGCACAGGGATTCTTCTGGTGGCGGCAGACCCGCTTCTTTCCACATGGACGGGTTCTCGATTCCGTGCGTCTGCTTTTTCCAGCGCCCCATCTTGCCGACTAGCGGAACGCAGACCCAGAAATCAGCCCACCAGAGGTCGTCGGTGTAACGCTTCCATACGAAGAAAAGCGTCAGGACAGCCGCAATCAGAAGCGGCAACGACCACACAATGGTGGCGACAAAGGCATGAATGAAATCGGTAAGCACGATTGACCCTCGGATTATTAATTAGATTAGTGGAGCGCGAAATCGCCGGATGCGGTGTAGTCGACCGAGCGGTTGGTGTAGTAGACGTTGCCTGTCGCACGAGGCGTGCTGGTCGGCACGACGAGGTCCATGCACTGCATCGGTCCGCCGACAAACACGCGATAAAGCGTGGCATCGCTTCCGCGATACACATTGACCGGCACGTGCGCGGAGTAGGACGGCTTCTGCTTTGCATTGCCCGCATAGTCCTTGTAGATCTTCAACTCGGGCTGCGGAACCGGGCTGCCTGCATCACTCGGCACGCGTACGTTGAGCAACGCGACGAGATTGCCGCCCAATCCCGCTGCCCACGGTGCGCCATAGAATCCCGGCAGATAGTCGCGTACGTTCAATGCCTGGTCGGTCGCGAGGTTGCGCACTGCCGACGCGTTGTGCGGGCGGTCGCCCAGGCACGAGTTGAGAGTCATGGGCGCGCCCGCGTTCGCGTTGCTGACCAGGCTGAACGACGATTTGGCCGGCGCAGAACCCAGCCGCACAGGAATGCCCGAGCCTGTCGTCGGCGTGCCGCCGAAGTTGTACCCGAAGCCAGGAGCGTTGGCTGTTGCGGTGGTCCGGGCCGGAGCGGACGCGTTCGGTCCGGCGCTCGCCGTGTTTGCGCCAGAGTCGCTCTTGCTGCCACTCGCGTTCGCGGTTTTGTCGGTGGTGTCCGTCGCCGGCGCCGGACGTGTCCTGGGCTTCGTCGCGTGTGCCGTCGGTGCTGCTGATGTATCTTTCGCTGCGACCTGGGCCGGGTCTTTGTTTATGTTCGAGTTAGCGCGATCGGCCGGAGTAGCGATTTCACTGGCAAACCGGTAGTTCGCCGGGTCGGCTCTGCGCTCCGACAGGAACCGTTGCAGATCCGCTTCCGTGGGAACGTCGACGATCTGGACTCGCTGGT
The DNA here is from genome assembly GCF_900099835.1 of Paraburkholderia fungorum. NCBI lineage: Bacteria > Pseudomonadati > Pseudomonadota > Betaproteobacteria > Burkholderiales > Burkholderiaceae > Paraburkholderia > Paraburkholderia fungorum. The sequence continues at coordinate 273,390 of NZ_FNKP01000003.1, read as the reverse complement.
TTTCCTCGCGGCCCTGAACCGTTGCATTGGATGCAATCGGCAAAGCGTCTCCCGCGCCCTGATAAAAAATATTCTGCACGGGAACGCCTTCATCGACGAATATCCTGGCTACGGCTTTTGCGCGCTGCTGCGAGAGCGTGGCAGGATCGGCACCGAGTGACGCGTCGCTTTCATCGGTGTGGCCGACGATCAAAACTTTACGTGCGCCCGCCTGCGCGCGCTGCTCTGCTGTAGCGTTCGACGGAAGACCAGCCAGCAGCGTTTTCGGCGCGTACTCGTTCGCGATCTGCGCCAGGTACTTGCGGGCCTGCGGTGTCAGTTCCGCCGTACCCGAAACAAACTCGTCCGATTTGTTCTCGAGTTGGACATCGAGTCCAACGGTCGTTTGTTTGTCCGCCGTGCTCGCCCCCGAAGGTTGCTCTTGCGTGATGGGCGCAGACTCCAGCTTCAATCCGTTAGCCTGTGCAATCCTGTAGAGATTGCAGCGACGCGAGTCCAGCACGTGACCGACCAGGAAGCCGCCACCCGCTCCCAGCACCGCACCGGCAGCAGCGCCTTTTGCGCCATGGGCCAAATAGCCAATTACCCCTCCGGCGACTACGCCAACGGCAATGCCGATATTGCGATCATTGTTAGAGCAGGGGTCGGCATTATTAAAAACGCTATTGAATTGGGTCTTAACAGGCGCGGCGATTTCGGGTTGACCGGTTTGGGGATTAATGGCGCAACCAGATACACAAAGTGCTACCCCCAGTACGATTGGGCTGCGAATCGTCATTCAAGTCCTTATTGGATTCGACGGCCAGCTTGTCTGCTTGACCGAACAACTTGCTGAATACCGGAGCGTCGGTTTGCAGCAGGCGAGATCGGGTTAACGGCAAGAATATGTGCGTCTTTAGTGAAATGGCGGCCTAAAGTAGTCGAGATTGTTTGATCTGAGTTGTGCTGGGGGTGATTCATGCGTTTCTGATATTCATCTTTGTCGATTTTCGATTGATGCATGTGGACGGACAGATTTGGCTAAAACTGCATTAGAGTGCATTGTGAAACGTTAAAATCATTCGTTTTATGGTGAAAGAGAACGAATAACGTAAAGTTCTCTTTCCCACGAAACGCCTGAGTGCCGGATGGGAGAGGCCCCTTCCAATTTAAGCGTGCAGGGTGATGAAGATGCTGACGATCGTTGCTCTGACGCCTGCAATCGGGGCGGCGTTCGATGATTGCTCGTTGAAAGAAAACGCCAGCACAATAGTCGATCACACCCGTTCGGGAGCGTATCCATGGCAGATAGCAAGTTTGTCTCCTCAAAGCCACTTCGCGCTGTGTATTCAACAATCGACGGAAGCGACCTCCGCGATTTCATCGCTTCGGCCTATCCGTTTGACTCACCGTTCGAATGTAGCTTGCTGAGAAGAGGATTCAACGATGTCTATCTTCTTCGCTTTTCCGATGGCAGCAGCAAGATAGCTCGCCTCAGTTCACGTCGAGCGAGAGGGGAGTCAAACGTCGCTTACGAAACCTCACTGCTTTGCCATTTGAAGGCAGCAGGTGGCGATGTGGCTGCACCGCTTGCTACCCACGCGGGCGCGCTGAGTATCGAAGCCGACGTAGCAGAAGGCAACCGTTCGCTCGTCGTATTTGAGTTCCTGGCTGGGGATCCTCCCGGTACGGACTTACAGGACACGAAGACGATGGCGGCCAGCCTTGCTACTCTGCATCGATTGGCGCGAAGTTATAGCGGGCCGGCGAGTCGTTACGTTCTGGATTTACAGCATCTTGTCCATCGACCGTTACAGCGGCTATTGAATCATGCATCGATGGACGAGGGTCTTTCGGAACGCCTGAAAGAAATAGCCTCGAATCTGATCGCAAAAATCGAAGCAACGACGCAACTGACAACGGTCTTTTGCCATGGCGACTGCCACGGTGGAAACACGTTCATGACGAGTTCTTCGGACGGTCGCCGCGTTGGTTCGTTTTTTGACTTCGATGACGGCGGCCCAGGCTATCTTGCATACGATCTCGCGGTCTACCTATGGGCAATCTTGTTGAGCAATACGGAACAGGATCTAAGCACCGGGCAGAGTGAACGATGGAAGTACTTCGTCGATGGCTATCGAGAGGTGTCGCCCCTCTCTACGAGTGATTATGCGGCGATAGCGCTATTCGTTTCCGCGCGACATTTCTGGTTTCTGGGCGAGTATGCGAGCCGTAGCGATGAATGGGGCTCCGCCGTGCTTCCGCGAATATGGCTGCAAAAACAGGCGGACAAGCTTGAGCAGTGGAGCGCACTTGAAACCCCTTCACTTTGAAAACTAAACTCGAACGCCACAGCGCCCGACGGCCGCTAAAGGGATTTTTGAAAGAACGTCCACGGGCCGACTTCGGCTGTCGCAATCCCTGAGTTTTCCGACAACAGACCAAGGACAACGCCGGGAGATCTCAGGCATTTGACTTCACCAGCAGCCGGATCTTTTCACTACAACGTTCGACGCCATTACACACTTTATTGAAAGCAATTGGAAAGGTCGATGACCCGTCCTGAGGTAACTGCGCACATAGCGTCACGCTCGACCTATGTCTGACTCTCTGCTCACCTCACTGCAATCTGGCACCCAACCCATCTAATTTATTTATCAGCACTCTCGCATCAAACCGCCGCGAAGACTGCTTCCCATCTGCTGAAGAAATAACTCGAAGTCGTCGCGGCCGGGGCTCCTCGCGAATTTCCAGCGCTCCAGATACATAGACGGAAAAGAGCGGAAGCACGATGTGATCTGCATAGCCTGTGGTTAACCCGATGTTCTTCACCGGGCCGCGCTTCGCTAACGTGCGTACCAGGCGGTGGCTCGACATATCTTCTTCTACGCAGTTTGTCCGGGCCATTTTCGCGCATACGGCAAGACGCCGGGTTCCAGCAGAAGCTCCGGTCGACGCGCATCAGACCGTTCGATGTGCAGGCATAAGCCATGCTGAATTTACCGGCTATCCCGCCACGTACTCGCCCACGCCATTCGCGCGATCAACGGCAAACTGCCCCAAAGCATCAAGCTGCACCTTCACCATATTCACCGTATTGAGAGGAAAAAAATGCGTCTGGGTTGGTACTCTGATCTCACGCCTGTCGAGCGGCGCACCTACTGGGCGTGTTTCGCCGGGCTTGGCCTCGATTCGATGGATGCCACCATCTTCTCGCTAGTGATTCCGGCCCTGATTGCGACGCTCGGACTGACTCATCCGCAAGTGGGTTATCTGGCGACGGCGGCGCTGCTGGGGGTGGCTATCGGAGGATGGGGCGCGGGCATTCTCGCCGACAGAATCGGACGCGTCCGCGTGTTGCAGTTCACGATCCTGTGGGTGGGCGTCTTCACGGTCGCCGCAGCTTTCGCCAATTCGTTTCCCGTGCTGTTCGGCATCCGCGTGATGCAAGGTCTGGGTTACGGTGGCGAAGCAGCCGTGGGCGGCGTGCTCATCAGCGAGGTTATCCGGCCTGCGCTGCGTGGCCGGGTCGCCGCATCTGTCCAGAGTGGCTATGCACTCGGCTATGCGCTGTCGGTTGCGCTACTGCCGGTCATTGCCTCGCTATTCCCCGAGCAGATCGGCTGGCGCGTATTTTTCGCGATCGGCATCTTGCCGGCGGGCCTGATTCTGTTTATCCGCCGACTGGTGCCGGAGTCGGGCGCCTACGCCGACGCGAAGGCGGCACGCGACAACGGCGTCACGCCGACGCCGTTCTGGGAGATCTTCGCGCGTGCTCACCTGCGTCGCACGTTGGCCGCAGTGATCATGGCGACGGGAATCTACGGCGGCGCGTATGTGATGATCACCTGGCTGCCGACCTATTTGCGCACCGCATTGCACCTGTCGGTTGCGACGAGCGCGGGCTATCTCGCGTTCAATATCGTCGGCTCTCTCGTCGGGCCGTTCTTCTACGGATGGATGTCGGACCGCGTGGGTCGGCGGCCGGCGTTCATGACTTTCCTGGTGCTGCAGGCGGCCAACGTCGCCGTCTATTTGCTCGCTCCGATCGGGGCCACCGTTACCATCGCGCTGAGTTTCTTTCTGGGCGCCTTTCAGGCTGCTTTGGCTTCGGGCATGTTGCCGACCTTCGCTGAGTTGTTCCCGACCAACATCCGGGCCAGCGGCCAGGGCTTTTGCCTCGGCGGTGGACGCGGCTTCGGCTCCGTCGTTCCGGCGACGGTGGGCCTCCTTGCCGCGTCTTTGCCACTCGGTACGGCGATGGGCGCGTGCGCGCTGTGCGCGTACGCGATTGCATTCTGTGCGGCTATTTTCCTGCCTGAAACCAGCGGGATGGACCTGCACAAGGCATCGACCGAATCCGTGGAGCAGGGCGAGGGCGATGCCGGGCGTCCGCGCGTGGAGAGTGTGCTGCGCACTTGATGTGCAGATGCGTGGCTCGGCGAGGGTCGTTTGTAACGGTCCTTCGCCGATATGACGCGTGTGTATCCGACGCTATCTTTGAGGGCGTCGGAAAAACGACAGGCGCGTGGATCAGCGCCACCGCTTCGAACTGTTCATCACAAGCCCGAACGTGCATCTCGAAGCAGACGTGCAACTACATGTCCAAAGCATCCGATAGCGCGTCGCGGTCACACCATCCCAAGCCAGATCGTTTTCAATTCGCCGGGCGGGATGCCGAAGAAGCCGATCCCGCCAACGTATCCGCCGGATTCGAATGACGCGAGCGCACTTGCGGCAAACGGGTGACCAGCCAAATTCCGCTGCATACCAGAACGAGCGCCACGAGGTTCTTCCACTCCATGATGTTCTCGTTCAGACAGATCGCCGACAGCGCCGTGCCAAACACGGGCACGAGGAAATTGAAAATGGTCACTTTGCCGACGGGGTTGTACTTCAGAAGCAAACTCCACAAAGTGAACGCGACGGCAGAGAGAATCGCCAGATATCCCAGCAATGCCGCCGATGCGGGCGTGAATTCGCGCAGCGTTCCGCCTGCAGCGTAACCGGCTGTCAACAGAACCAGGCCGCCGAATCCCAACTGGTAGCCGGTCATGACCATCACGTCCATCTGTTGCGAAACGCGCTTGCCGTAAATCGAAGCGGCGGAAAGGACAAACGCGGCAATCACGATGAAACCTTCTCCGCGCAACGTAAATGAAAAGTCGTATAAACCATCGCCGAAATTGACGACCATGACGCCCGCGAATCCCAACAGGCATCCGGCCGCTTTGCGAGGCGAAATCTTGTCGTTCCGGTAAATAAAATGGGCGAGTAATACGCTAAAGAAGGTCGTCGTCGAATTCAATATCGAACTGCGCACGCCCGTCGTGTAAGCGAGGCCGATATAGAAGAAAACATATTGAATGGCGGTCTGCGTGAAACCTAAAAGCATCAACTGTCCGGCATTTCTCCGCGTTAAATTGAGCAAGGGCTTTTTCGATAACGCGGCAAGTATCAGCAGCGCCAGTCCTGCTATTGCGAACCTGTAGCCGGCAAAAATCAGTTTCGATGGAATGTCATTCGGCGTAATGCCCAGCAGCGCATATCCAATCTTGATGGCGGGATACGAACTGCCCCACAGCGCGCAGCACAAGGTCGCCAGCGTGATCAGCAATTTGGGTTGCGAAAAGAATTGTGCGGAAACGCGTGGTTCCGTCGTTTTTATAGAAGTGCTCATGTCTCGAATGATGTTGTCGGCGCGCATGGGGTGGACTGGCCACTGCAGCAGGTCGCCGTTATTGCTTTGCCGTTGTACCGGTTGATGACGGGAAATCAGAACTTATCTGACTAATTTTTCTTGTACGTCATCATACAACATAGATTGAAAGGTTCGGTGGTTGCCGAACCGGTTTCAAGCTTTTGAATTGTCCAGGCGGATGAGGGGCAACGTTGCCCCCCGGAAGAGGCCCGGCCCCGCGCCCGAGTAGGCGCAAAGCCGGGTTAAGTGCGCAACCCCTCGCGGCGCGTTATGCAAGTTTCTTCACGATCGCGTGGCCGGCTTCGGTAGCGATCGCATTGCCGCCGGGATCGCCGGTATGCGGTCCTTCAATCACTGTTGTCCCGTCACCGAACCTCGCCGCCCGATTACGCGGACGCGTTGCGATTCGCTTCGATCACCGTCAGCGCCGCCATGTTGACGATCCGCCGCACCGTCGAACTCGACGTGAGGATGTTGACCGGCGCGTTGACGCCGAGCAGGAAAGGTCCGACCGCGACATTGCTGCCCGCTTCGGTCTTGAGCAGGTTGTAGGCAATGTTGCCCGCATCCACGTTCGGGCAGACGAGGAGATTGGCAGGCCCCTTAAGCGGCGAGTTAGGCAGAAGGCGCAACCGCAATGCTTCATCGAGCGCGCAGTCACCGTGCATCTCGCCGTCCGCCTCGATGTCGGGAGCCTGCTGCCGGACGATCTCCAGCGCGCGGCGCATCTTCACGCCCGAAGCCGCGCTGCCCGAACCGAAATTCGAACGCGACAGCAGGGCGGCCTTCGGCGTCAGGTTCAGCCACTCCATCTGACGAGCGGCGGCAATCGTGAATTCCGCAATCTGCTCCGCGTTGGGATCGTCGTTGATGTGCGTGTCCACCAGTGCCACCGTCCGCTGATCGAGCAACAGAATATTCATGGCCGCGTACGTGGATGCCCCCGGCTTCCTGCCGATCACCTGATCGACAAAGCGCAAATGATCGTGGTATGCGCCAACGGTCCCGCAAATCATGCCGTCCGCGTCGCCGAGCTTCACCATCATTGCGCCGATCAGCGTCAGGCGACGTCGCATCTCGACCCGCGCCATCTCCTTCGAAATGCCGTCGCGGCACATCAGTTCCCAATACGTCGTCCAGTATTGCGGGAAACGCTCGTCGTATTCCGGGTTTGTCACTTCGACATCCTGGCCGAGTCGAAGCCGCAAACCAAATCGCTCGATGCGTGCCAGCAGCACCTCGGGACGTCCGACCAGGATCGGCCGCGCGAGCTTCTCGTCGACGATCACCTGCACGGCGCGAAGCACGCGCTCGTCTTCGCCCTCGGTGAAGACGATCCGCGCATTGCCGCCGTCGCGCACGACCTGACGTGCGGTCGCGAACAGCGGCTTCATGAATGCGCCGGAGTGGTAGACGAATTGCTGCAGCTGTTCGACATACGCGTCCAGATCCGCCAGCGGACGCGTGGCGACGCCGCTTTCCATCGCCGCCTTCGCCACGGCCGGCGCAATACGGGCGATCAGACGCGGGTCGAACGGCGTGGGGATCAGATATTGCGGACCGAAGGCCACATCGGATGCGCCATAGGCTGCCGCGACGACTTCGTTTTGCTCCTCTTCCGCGAGACCTGCGATCGCGTGAACCGCGGCAATCTCCATTTCACGGGTGATCGTCGTTGCGCCGACATCCAGCGCGCCGCGGAAGATGTACGGGAAACAGAGGACGTTATTGACCTGGTTCGGATAGTCGGAGCGGCCCGTCGCGATAACGACATCGTCGCGCGTCGCATACGCGAGTTCCGGGAAGATTTCGGGCGTGGGGTTGGCAAGCGCGAGAATCAGCGGACGCGCGGCCATTTGCTTGAGCATCTCCGCGCTCAGGATTCCGCCAACCGAGAGACCCAGAAATACGTCCGCGCCGCCGATGACTTCGGCCAGCGTGCGGGCCTTCGTCTCCTGCGCGAAGCGCTCCTTGGCCGGGTCCATCAGCGTGGTACGGCCGCGATACACGACACCTTCGATATCCGTCGCCCAGATGTTTTCGAGCGGAAGCCCGAGTTCGACCAGCAGGTCCAGACAGGCCAGCGCTGCCGCACCGGCTCCCGACGTCACGACCTTCACTTCTGAAATCGACTTGCCGACGACCTTCAGCCCGTTGAGGAAAGCTGCGGACACGGTGATGGCGGTGCCATGCTGATCGTCGTGGAAGACCGGAATCTTCATGCGCTCGCGCAGTTTGCGCTCCACGGTGAAGCATTCCGGCGCCTTGATGTCCTCGAGATTGATGCCGCCGAACGTGGGTTCGAGACCCGCGATGATGTCGACCAGCTTGTCCGGATCGGTCTCGTTGATCTCGATGTCGAAGACGTCGATTCCCGCGAACTTCTTGAAGAGGACGGCCTTGCCCTCCATGACCGGCTTGGATGCCAGTGCGCCGATGTTGCCGAGGCCGAGCACGGCTGTGCCGTTCGTGATCACGCCCACCAGATTGCCGCGGCTCGTGAAACGGTGCGCCTTCAGCGGATCGGCGGCGATGGACTCGCACACGGCGGCCACGCCGGGCGTGTAGGCCAACGCGAGATCGCGCTGGGTCACGAGCGGTTTGCTGGCGACCACGGAGATCTTTCCGGGGGTCGGAAACTCGTGATAGTCGAACGCGGCCTGCTGTTGTGTCTCTGTCTGTTTCATGTTTTCGGTCTGAGCGCGTGCGCTGGGCCAGTCCCGGCGCGATCCGTTGAGACGATTCTAGAGATCTGCCATAAGGAGATGATTCTGTTTTAATATCGACCCATCATTTTTTCGTGATGGGTGGTCGGCTAGCCAATGACATTCGAGTCCAACGACGTAGTCCGGCGGCTTGGCGCGCGTCTGAAGATGCGGCACCTCGTGCTGTTGCTGCAAATCCAGCAGCACGGCTCGCTGACGCGTGTCGCGGAGCACATGGCCAGTAGCCAGCCCGCCGTGACAAACGCGCTGTCGGAACTGGAGAGCATGTTCGGCACGCCGCTGTTCGAGCGCTCGTCGCGCGGCATGCTGCCCACCGCGCTGGGGGCTGTCGTGCTCGAGCGGGCGCGGGCGATGGTCAACGATCTCGACCACCTCGCCCGCGAAATGGAGGCGGTCGCCGCCGGGCATGCGGCTCACCTGCATATTGGCGTGATCCCGTTTATCTCCGGGCAGATGCTGTCGGCGGCGCTCAAGCGGCTGCAATCGCGGATGAAGCAGCGCGTAACCGTGACGATCCACGAAGGAACCAGCGATCAGCTTCTGCTTCAACTCAACGATCACATCGTCGATATCGTGATCGGGCGAGCGTCGTCCGCGGTCGATCTGAACCACATTTCCTTTGAAGTGCTGTACCGGCAGCAGCCCCGGATGATCGCGAGCCGGCGTCTCGCGGCAAAACTGGCGCGCACGAAGCTGGACTGGAACAAGCTGGTTGCGCTGGACTGGATTCTCGGCGCACCGCATACGCCGATGCGGGAACAGGTGGCCGACCTGTTTCTCGCCGAGGGCATTTCGCCGCCCGTTCCGGTCATTGAAAGCTACTCGTCCAAGCTGATCGGGGAAATGATTGCGTCGAGCGACGAAGCGGTATCGATCGTGCCCGCCGATATCGCGGAGGAACTGGTGCGCATTGCCGGAGTGGCAATCGTGCCTTACTCATTTACATGGACGTTGCCGCCCATCGCATTGTTCACGCGTTCCGCAGGGGCGAACTCATCGGCGCGGAGTCTGTTCGCCGAGGCGCTGCACGAGATATGCAGCGAGACCTATGCCGAAGTGCCCCGGCAAGGGTTGACGGGGTAATGACGCCCTTGCGATAGGGCGGCCTGATTTCTAGCTGCATGGCCTGCAGATGAAACGCGCCGGCACGAACGTCCCGATACAGCCGCTCCAGTTCCGCGTGTCTCGCCAACGCACCCGCACCCGCACCGGCGATTTTCATCGCGCGGCTTTTCCTCCGGCTGAGAATCCAAAGATCGATTTGTTGGTTTGCCTTGTGCGCGCGCCTTTGTAAGCTGCGGAGTTCAAACGCTTGTCCAGACCGGACGATTGGCGCTGAAAGCGGGCGTCGACTCCGGGTGCTCCGGCAGCGCGGCACGCGACGCGTCATTGCATCTTTGCACTTTCGCGCAGCATCGGCGCAATCTGCATCGCCCTGATACGGCTAACGAGGAACCCCGACTGATGACACAGACTGTCCATCCCGATGACGAAGCCCGCCGCACGCTCGAACTGCTCGGACCCGCGCCCGAGAACTGGGTGCCGGACCGGCCGGGTATCGACCACAACGTGTTGATTGTCGGCGGCGGGCAGAGCGGTTGTGCGTTCGCTTTTGCGTTGCGTCGCGCGGGCATTGGGCGCGTCAGCGTGATCGATGCAGCCGACGATGCGTCGCAGGCCGGCGTCTGGCTCACCCGCGCGCGGATGAACCGGCTGCGCACGCCGAAGTCACTGGTAGGGCCCGAAGGCGGGCTACCCGGACTCGGTTTTCAGGCGTGGTACGAGGCGCGTTTTGGTGCGGCGGCGTATCGCGAGATCGAGCGGGCTCCGCGTGAACAATGGGCAGACTATCTCGCGTGGTATCGCGAATTTTTGCAGATCCCGATCCGTTACGGAACCCGGCTGCTCAAGATTGAGCCGCTCGGCACGCACTTTCGTTTGCATCTCGATGTGAACGGCGTCGCGCGGGTCGAATCGGCGCGCAAGGTGCTGCTGTGCAATGGCGTCGCGGGCAACGGCGGCGCTTTTGTGCCGCACGTCTTGCAGCAGTTGCCGCCGTCGCTTGTCGCGCATACGTCGCACGCCATCGATTTCGACGCATTGCGTGGCAAGTCGGTTGCCGTGCTCGGCGGCGCGGCTTCTGCATTCGATGCCGCGGCTACCGCGCTCGAAGCGGGCGCGGCGGAGGTCCATCTGTTTGCGCGGCGCGCGACGCTGGCGGCGGTGCCGGTCTCGCGTTCGCGTGGCTATCCCGGTGCTTACGACAACTACTTCGATCTGCCCGACGCGTTGCGCTGGTTCCAGGCGCTGCGCTTCCGGCGCTCTGGTTCGACCGCGCCGCTCGACGCAATCCAGCGCGCGACGCGATTCGCGAACTTCCATCTGCATCCAGGAACGGAGTGGGAAGCCGCGAGTGAATCGTCAGGGCGCATGACGGCGCAGGTTTCAGGCGAGACGTTTCAATTCGACTTCGCGATTGCGGGAACCGGCTATTTCATCGATCCGTCGGCGCGACCGGAACTCGCGGCGTTCGCATCGCAGATTCGCTTGTGGCGCGATCAGTACACGCCTCCCGCGAGCGATGCCGACGACGCGCTCGGCGCGCATCCGTATCTCGGCGCGGCGTTGGAGTACCTGGAAAAGTCCACTGGACAGGCGCCGTTCCTGAAGGATATTCACGTCTACAATCCGGCCGGATTCGTCAGCGCGGGCGTGCCAGTCGGTGACGTGCCGAGTATGAAGCGCGATATTCCTGCCGTAGTCCGGCGCATTAGCCGCGACCTTTTTCTCGCCGACCTTGACTCGCATGCGGTGCGACTTTCAGCAGACATCCCTGCTGATTTCGACGATTCGGCGTATGCGTCGAGTATCTGGCAACGCGAAGCCTCGAACGTCTGACTCAAAGGATAAGAGAGGTATCCACGGCCATTGACGGTCGTCGGATACCCGTCTCTTCGCCGCGCATGTCGCCGTTCTGCTGACATGCAAAACATAAATATTGAATAAATATAAACATATCGAAAGAGAATAATTCTCTCGCCGGTATTTCGTCGCTACGCTGTGCTGATTATTTCCGGCGAGGACCTATGACCGATTCCGCTCCAACGTCTTTTTTCACACGACGACAACTGTTGCGCACGCTGGCTGCTGTACCGCTTGCCGCAGCCGGACTGCGCGGCGCGAATGCCGCGACCGCTGCAACTACCGCAATCACGAACGCTACTGCAAGCACGAGCGGCGTCACGCTGGTACTAGGCGATCAGGCCGGCGGCACGCGCGCGCTCGTCGAAGCGGCGAAGGTGCTCGACGGTGTGCCTTACGCGTACCGCTGGGCCAACTTTCAGGGAGCGGCGCCGCTATTCGAAGCGCAACGCGCGGGCGCCGTCGATCTCGCTCCGGCGGGCGACCTGCCGGTTCTCGCCGCAGCAGTCGGCGATCCGTCTCTGAAAATCGTGGCGACGCGAGTGGGATCGGGCGCGCAACTCGGCATTCTTGTCGGCCCGCATTCGACCATTCGCAACGTCGCTGAACTGAAAGGGCGCACGGTGTTCGTTTCGTCGGCGCGCGGCAGCATTTCGCAGTTCCAGCTTTATGGCGCACTGGCCGAGGCCGGGTTGTCGAAAGAAGACGTGACTGTGCGTTTCATTCTGCCCGTCGATGCATTCGCGGCTTTCGCGTCCGGTTCGATCGAGGTATGGGCGACGTTCGACCCGTACTACGGCATCGCCGTGCAGCGCGGCGGTCGCATTTTGCGCGACGGCAGTGGCATTAACAGTGGACTCGGCTTTATCACCGCTTCGGGGGATTCGCTGAGCGATCCGCGCAAACGTGCGGCGATTGCGGATGTATTGGCGCGCTATCAACGCGCGGGCGATTGGGCCGTGGCGAACCCCGATGCTTATGCACAGATCTACGCGTCCCTCACGCGTTCGCCGCTCGACGCCGCCCGGCAGATCACGCAGCGCGCGTCGTTGAAGCAGCACTTTGTCAACGACACGGATATCGACGCGCTGCAAAAAGTCGCCGACCGCGCGAACCGGGACGCGATTCTGCCACGTCGTATCGATGTCCGTGCGATCTCGGAGACCCATCTTGCCGCCGCATGACCTCGCATTGACGGAGCGCGACATGTCCACACAAACGCAAACTCACACTCTAGATCTGGCCGATGTTCCGGCCAGGGACGCCACTACTTCGCGTGACGATCGCAAGCTGATCGTGGCGGGGTTCGCCGCACTCGCATGGTTTGCAGGTGCGGCTATCACGCAGTGGTGGCCCGCACTCGACGACTGGCCGTACACGCGCGAATTGCTCATCCTCAAGCTGGTCTTCGCGGTGTTATCGGTGGCGATCGGCGTAGCCGGATGGCACGTGAGTGCAGCGGCGAAAACGGGCAGCGCGCAGTCGAACCGCTTGCGCGTGCGAACCTGGCTCAACGCGACGCCCTGGCTGCTGGCGCTGGCCATCGCGCTGACGCTGTGGGAAATCGTCACCGCTCAACTCGAATGGCTGCCACGGCCATTCTTCGCGCCGCCGCAGGCATTGATCGGCGTCTTTGCAGACGATCTGCCGAGGCTCTCTGCGAGCGTCGGCCATTCGTTCGTGCTGCTCGCTTACGGCTATGTTTGCGGCGCGCTCGCGGGCTTCGTGATCGGCGTCAGTATTGGCTGGTCGAAAGCGGTCGGCTACTGGCTGCATCCGGTCTTGCGCCTGGTCGGCCCGCTGCCCGCCACCGCGTGGTTACCGCTGGCGTTTTTCTTCTTCCCGTCGAGCTTCAGCGCGAGCGTGTTTCTGATCGCGCTGGCAACGCTGTTCCCCGTCGCGGTGCTCACGTGGTCCGGTGTCGCGAGCGTCAGTTCGGCTTACTACGACGTCGCCCGCACGCTCGGCGCGCGGCCATCTTTCCTGATTCTTCGCGTCGCTATTCCCGCAGCGCTGCCTTCCGTTTTCGTCGGCCTTTTCATGGGGTTGGGTGCATCGTTCGCCGTGCTGATCGTCGCCGAGATGATGGGCGTGAAGGCAGGGCTCGGCTGGTATCTGCAATGGGCGCAGGGCTGGGCCGCGTATTCCAACATGTATGCCGCGCTGCTCGTGATGGCGCTGATGTGCTCCGGGCTCATCACGTTGCTGTTCCGTGTACGCGACCGTCTGCTCGCCTGGCAAAAAGGATTGCTCAAATGGTAGCCGTTGCTTCTTCCAATTCGTCGCCGCATGCCGCGACGACTGTACAAACTCGCCGGGGCACGCGCGTGGACGTGCGTGGCGTCAGCCACCGCTTCACGCTGCGCGGCGAAGCGCTGCCGGTGCTCGACGATATCAACCTGACGGTCGAGCCCGGCGAATTCGTCGCATTGCTGGGCGCGAGCGGCTGCGGGAAATCGACCTTGCTGCGGCTCGTCGCCGGTCTCGATGCACCCGCGCGCGGCGCGATTCACGCGGATGGCGAAGTGGTGGCGGGTCCCGATCCGTCGCGCGTGGTCGTCTTTCAGGACCCGACGCTGTTTCCGTGGCGCACCGTGCGCGATAACGTCGGACTCGGTCCTCAAGCTCAAGGCAAGACGCGTGGTGCTGCTGCGAAACGCGATGCCGCTGAACGTATCGATGCCGCGCTGGATCTCGTCGGCCTCGCGGCTTTCGCGAACGCCTTTCCGCATCAACTGTCGGGCGGTATGGCGCAGCGTGCTGCACTGGCGCGCGCGCTCGTCAACAATCCGCGGCTGCTGGTGCTCGATGAACCATTCGGCAAGCTCGATTCGCTGACGCGTATCCGCATGCAAGGCGAACTCGTGCGGCTGTGGCAGGCGCAGGGTTTTTCGGTACTGCTCGTCACGCATGACGTCGAAGAGGCGCTGTATGTCGCCAATCGCGTGATCGTGTTGAGCGAGCGTCCCGCGCGGATCGTCGCCGAGGTTCGCAACGACGCGCCGTATCCGCGCCATCGCGACGATCCCGCGCTGGTGTCGTTGCGGCGCGAAGTTCTCGGGCTACTGGGGCTCGACACGTAATTGCGTAATCGCGCGAAGACGCGATCACAGACCATCCACTCAAGTACAGGGAAGCACTGCAATGAACCATACGGACGACAATCAGCCCGTCAACGCCGCGCGCCGCCTGTGGTTGCGTAACACCGCGTGGGCGGCTGGAGCGGCGGCGCTGGGCGGCGCGGCATTCGGCCTGCCGGGCACGCGCGCAGCAGCCGACGAAGCACTCAAGCCGATCAAACTCTCGTGGAATGCCGGGGCGATCTGCACGGCGCCCGTCCCCGTGGCGGAGAAGCAGGGCTTCTTTCGCAAGCATGGCTTGCAGGTCGAGCTGATCAACTACTCGGGTTCCACCGACCAGCTGCTCGAAGCGATCGCCACCGGCAAATCGGACGCGGGCGTCGGCATGGCGCTGCGCTGGATCAAGCCGCTGGAGCAGGGCTTCGACGTCAAGCTGACGGCGGGCATCCACGGCGGCTGCATGCGGCTGCTGGCGACGAAGGCGTCGGGCATCGTCGATCTGCAAGGACTCAAGGGACGCACCGTGGGCGTGAGCGACATGGCGAGTCCCGCGAAAAATTTCTTCGCGATCACGTTGAAGAAGATCGGCGTCGATCCCGACAACGATGTGCGCTGGCGGCAATACCCAGCACCGCTGCTGGGCGAAGCGCTGAAAAAAGGCGAAGTACAGGCGATCGCAGATGGCGATCCGACCATCTGGACGATTCGCGAGGGCGATCATCTGCAGGAAGTGTCGAACAACCTGTGCGGCGAGTATGAGAACCGCGTGTGCTGCGTGCTGGGCGTGCGCGGCTCGCTGATCCGCAAGGACCGTGCGACCGCGCAGGCACTGACTCAGGCACTACTCGAAGCCACCGAGTGGACCGCGAACAATCCGGCTCAGGCTGCGGCGATTTTCGCGCCGAATGCGCCGGGCGCGAATGTCGAGCAATTGACCGCGATGCTCAAGAGCCATACGGATCATCATCATCCGATTGGCGATGCGTTCAAGAAAGAGATCTCGCTCTATGCGGATGATCTGAAGTCGGTTGGCGTGTTGAATGCCGGCACGAACTCGGATCGTTTCGCGACGCGAGTGTTTTCGGATGTGTTGGCTTGAGGAGGGGCGCGACGGGAGTTCGATTTTTTGAAATCGCTGGTGGGGATCGTGGATTGTGGGGAGCTTCGTCGACAGCGCGAAATGTTTGTTCGGTGAATCTGCTAGTTGCTTTTGCGCCGTCATCGATGAATAGCGGGTGGATTCGCATGGGTCGGCCATTTCGCGGACGCACTGTGAGCATTACCGGAACGGCTCTTTCAGTGGATGACACCGCAATGGGCTAAACATTAAATTTTATGCGATATGGTTGAGTGGAGGAGGTCGGACGGCCAGTTTCAGACGTTCGACCCCTGTGAGTAGATTGATAACTGTTCCGGGAGGCATTGAAGAAATCTTCTCAAGATTTTCTGAACATTGCCGTATAGACAGGTTGGATTTGCGCATCTTCTGGTGCGCTTATATTTGATCCATGCTTTGTCTCGGAACTTAAATAAAAAATGAAACGTAGCGGAATACCTATGTTGGTCGCGGGCGTGTTGTCGATTGCCGGTTGCGCAACGACTTATCAGGAACCGACGCAAAGCGACGCATCCACCCTTGTTTTTCGCAAAGCCGCTGATTTCACTGCGCAGGCCATGATCTATGGCGGTGCAGCGGAGTGCACGGAACGACATCTTCTGCCAGTGATGAACACAGACAAGGAACTGGCGCGCAAAGTGATTCCCGGCGCACCACTTTCCTTTTCAATGTTCTATACGAAGAATCTGTTGGTGGCAGGCAGGTTCTGCGTCGACACGTTGACATTCACGCCGGCTGCCGACCACACCTATGTTGCCACGCTGTCCGTGAACGACGGTCAATGCCATATCGATCTGAAAGACAGAGGCGCAGCGGCCGCGCCGCTTGCGACGCCAGAGCCGGTGATTAGTAAAGAGCACAACTGGAAACGCGCGATGACGGAACAAGGTCCATTTTGCGGGTCGTGATGGGATAAGGGATTATGGCTTTTGCACTGGATATAGTTGCAGGGGATGTGCGAAAGTCTGTATGCCGCGAATTTGGAGGGCGGATATTGGTGGCGCGGGGAAGGTTGCGAGACAAGTCTATTAATCTGGCATTGAATGGTGCGGTTTTACGGGTTCCGGCAATTAGCGGCGTTCGACATCGTAGACAAAATCGTCGACAATCGCTGCCGCCATTACCTTTTAGTCTCGCCCGGATTCATGCGCAACATTACCTATCTGATTCTTTCGATTGTGCTCGCCTCTCCGATCCCGGCAGTGGCATTCGGGCCCAACAATTCAGACTACGACCAGTGCATATTGCTTTCACTGAGAAACAGTGAAAGCAGGCAGGCCGCAACCTCAATTAGAGATGCATGCGACGCGCTTTATAGAAACGGCGAGTTGCTCTTGCCTCGCGAAAAGTCGTATCACGTCTGTGTGCTGCAGAATGTGCAGGGCGTGAGAGACGCATTTGCCGTTAATGAGATCTTGCACGCTTGCCGCCGTCAGAATCGGATGTGACTGTCCGCTGATGAATGCGGCCGCTGTTCTGTGTGGGCCGGGCGTGGAAGTTTGCAATTCGATGCGATTTGTCTGGGATCGGTTGGAGTGAAGTTCTGGGGTAGGCCAGCAGCAGACCTTCGTCTGACGTCGTTGCGTGACCGCTTGCAGAACTCGGACGGTCATCCAAAGCGTGCCACGTCGCCCGGGTGCAACTCGAGATCCAACTGCGTTCCGTGGAGTACAAGCAGTCGACAACGCTGCGAGGTAATATCGCGCTTTGCCTGTCGGGCCGGTTCGCTTAAGCAAATAAGGAAACTCGCTAACGCGGCTTAAGCCTCTCTTGTTTCTACCGATAAACCATTGGGCAGTAAAACGTGATCTGGGCCGAAGTCATCACAACGGCGTAGTGAACGGGCGAGCAATGTAAAAATCAAAAATTTGACAAATTTAATCTTATGGCCGATCTCCTTGTAAAGCATCTAAAATCGAGAGCCGAATCACATTCGGCCCTTCGTTCTTTGTATAGTCAATGGGACTTTGACGAGAAATTGATTCCCAAGGCGCTGCAAACCTTGGGCAGTTTGTTCCCTCATTACAGTCGCCACGATGAATCACACAGCAAACAGATACTGGTCAATATCGAGCGACTTCTGGGCAATAACATAAATCTGCTTACCGCAACTGATACTTGGATGCTGCTCGAATCGGCCTACTGGCACGACATAGGAATGGTCGTTCCATATGCCGATTTACAGGCTGCGATCGATGATCCACAGTTTCAAGAGTTCATCGATGCCATCTGCGCTCAGCCGCATCACGAACTGCACTCCTTTGCTTGCACGTTCAAACGCAACGCCGACCCGACGCTAATTTTTCAAGGCAGCGCCCCGTTGGAAACGTTGTCAAAATTTCGCGAATTTATGGCGGAATGGTTCCGACGAAAGCATCCAGCGCGAGCAGAGCAGATCGTGCGTTCACCAATGAGCACAGTGGGAATCAATTCCCCTAGGACAGAGCTTATTCCCGCCCGGCTTTTCCGGCTCCTCGGACGGATTTGCCAAATGCACGGCGCCCCTTTCGAAGACCTAGTCTCGGAGAATGGTTTGCCGTTTCGCGAGGCCGGATTGGCACAAGACGACTGTCACCCAAGGTTCGTTGCCTGCTTACTCCGCATGGGTGATTTACTCGACCTTGACGACAATAGGTTTTGCCCAGTGATGCAGCGTATCGCAGGCGAGGAAAGATCAAAACTCAGTAAGGCTCACGAAGACAAGCATGCTGGAATGCGCCACTTGCGCGTCGATCAAGAGAAAATCGAAGTCATTGCCGAATGCGACACGGTCGAGGGCTATCTCGAAGCATTTCGCTGGTTCGATTGGTTGAAGCTAGAAATTCAAAATCAAATGATGCATTGGCGCGAAATTGTCCCGAGCCGAGAGTTGGGTTTGCTGCCGATGCTCGGACCCATTTCCGTCCGCTTAGGCGGGAATCTGCAAATACTGAGAGACGGCGAGCGACCCGCTTTTACCGTTGACACCAATAAGACGATCGAGCTACTTCAAGGAAATAATCTATACGAGAGTAAATTTGCTTGTGTACGCGAGCTTCTACAGAACGCTGTGGACGCAACACTGCTCCGAATCTGGCTCACCAACAGGAAGCAAGCCAACGCAGACATCTGGGCCACTCCTGACAATCTGGAGATTAAAGCTCTTTTTGCCCATGCGTCGATCTCTGTAGAGCTAGTGGAGTCGAAGCTTGAGCAAGATGGAGCCGAAGAGAAGTCTATTTGGTCGCTTACGATTCGCGATTGTGGAACAGGAATTAGTCGAAACGACCTGGAATATATGCTTAGGATTGGTGGCTCCCAAAGCAATGCGGTTCGTCAACGAGAAATAAATCAGATGCCAGAGTGGATGAAGCCATCAGGCGCATTCGGCATCGGCCTTCAGAGCGTCTTCATGCTGTGTAATGAAGTCTCACTGCGAACGAAAAGTATCTTTTCGAACGAAATATTTGACGTAACCATGTACAGCCCAACTGGGCCCGAAGATGGCCTCGTAGTTCTACGAAAACTGGACGACGATATATCATTCTCTCATGGCACGACCATCACTCTCAAATTCGAACTTGATGCCTTCACAAAGTCGTGGTCGGTCTCGAACCACGAAAACGAATCGATCGCTTATAAGCTCGTCACTGCGCTCGACCCTGTTCTCGATGAAAGATTTCCGTACGAAGCAGCGCTCCTTGCTGATCAGGTCAAAACGTTTGGCAAACATTCCCTCATTCGCGTCCATGGGGAGCTTGCCACGGTCAATCGTCGTTTCGAGATAAATGGCGAAAATTTTGATTCGGACGAGGGGGCTGACGGTACCGGCTGGAAATTTATTAAAAGTGCTCAGTCTGAAGTTAAGTTCTTCTATCAACCATCTCTCGGGGCTCATCCCGCTCTCTCGCTGCTCACTCTATATCGAGGACAGAAGTTCGAGACCAAAAATCTTTTCGTTCCAAATGTGATCATCGGAATTGATCTGATGTCTGGTAAAGCGGGCAGCTGGCTCAACTTCAATCGTGACAAAATCTCTTCAAGAGCGCACGACTTGCTCGAGAAAACAGTGCTAGCGTCCCTCGAGCAGGTGGTCGAGAATGATCTAAGTGCGTCCGATGGTTGCTCGCTGCTGGTTGGCGAAAATCGCGCGGTCTATTCGTTCTTTCTTAAGGGAATGGCCCTCAGTTTCGGTGGGAAATGGACCGATCTCGCAAATCAGCTAAATGATGCATGGCTTGACATTGTCTTAACGCAAAAGGGACAGAGGCTTCGAAGTTTTTTCACCCGACAAGACTGGACCATTGGCGTCAAGCAGTCCGCGCACGAACCGCAGCTGACGGACTGTGATTTGCTCGTCGACTTCTCTCCGGCCGATCTGACGTTGAGGATCATATTGACTGAGTGGGCAAAGCTTCCCAGCAGAACAATCCAAGCTATTGGACCGCAACGAATATACGATCATTCATCGATATTCGTCGGCCCCGAAACGATGGTCGCGAAGCATCAACGGGCGCTAAACGAGCAAGCGCTGTTACGAAATCGCTACAGGCTAGGGAACGAACCTCAAGATTGTTACGATAACTGTGCCTTGGCAACAGCCCTTTGGCAAGCATACTCAACCGCGCATGGCAACCGACGGTATCTACTTCACGTCAACAATTCATTCGAGTGTCTGGCTCTCAGACCTGAAACCAAGCTCCCTGCATGGCAGCTTTTTCCATTTGTGCCTGCTGGCAAAAAATGCGTTCTACTGCCGTTTCTTTTCCTTGGTGCTGCAACGCCTAACGGAATTCAAATAGAAACGACGGCGGACCAAATCGATGCATTGAGCCGCTGGACCCAAAGCCGCCTGCGCGAAACGGCAGCGCTAGATGAGGTTCGTCGCTGGTATGGCGAACTGGCGAAATATATCGACTATGAGATTATGAAACCCACGATCTTCTGGCGCCGTTGGAAGCGCGCGCGTGGCCTAACCGATGAAAAAGCTTCGCGGTGAAGGGGGATCGCCGATAGCCAGTTAGTCAAAGCTCGGCAAAGGCGATCAGAGACTGGCGCGGCCTAGCTCGAACAATGGAAGTAACTAGGACGCATCTGTTCGTCCAGTTCTCCCCGTTCAGGAACGGGGAGACTCAACATTAACGGAAAATCGAGAAGCGTTGGTGTCCCACACACCCTAAAACGTGTGCTCGGCAGGCTTCAAGTAAAGCCCTAATCTGGTTGCTACGCCGCCCCTTAGGTGTCCCATTACTACTCCAGAGATGACGGCCACCATGTCGACAAGCCCGGTCATAATATCAAGGTGGCCATTTGATTCCTGTGTCAGTTTTCCTTTGCGGGCATTTTCCGGCACCAGTGACACCGCTCAACCTGTAGGCGTAGCCGTATCCGATGGCGAACGGGCTTGGTCTCGACTTTGTAACCCAACGTCCGGAGTCAAACGATCAAGAGCCATTCGATGCGAGTATGTCGGTCGTCTGAAACGGATCGCCTCCTGCCCTTCGGAGCAAGCAATGATCAGCCAGAAACCGGCGATCAACAACGCCATCCGGACATCCGCCTCACACCTTCGCTAGCGACTCGTAAGCTCTCTCCGGTATCTCAGCCAGCCTGGACGTATGCACCTGTCCGCTAAGCCCAAAGAACTTCTGGAAGCTCATAATCAACGGCGACCACTTATCCGGATCGATCCGATTGGCGTGACCTTCCATCAGCAGATCGGGATGGACGTGAACGCGCTGGATCCGCACCTCTATCAAACTGATAAAGCCGCGCAGTTGATCACTGTCTTCGCCGATGCCGTGAGTTGCCGCAACGACAGCTTCGAGCTGGATCGGACATTCGAGCGCGCGTGGCGCGCTGACGGTATCGGATGCCACTCTCGTCATTCCCGCGCGGCCGAATTTGTCGGGTTCATAGACGTAGCCCAACGCCTGCCTGAATTCAGAAACAGGATACGTACCCGTGGTTCGTGCAATGCGGTCGACAGCGCCCACCTCGTTGACTGACGGAAGGTTCAGCACACATTCTCCGGTGCGGAGCAGATTGCGTGTGGTCTGCGATGCTGACGCGATACCCAGCACGCCTCGCCAGCCCAGCCAGAACGCCGACGACATGGGTGCGAGATTGTGCGTCCCGTCTTCGTTGACGGTGCTAATCAGAACAACGGGCGTTCCAAGATACAGGATGTGGGGTTCGGCGACTACGTGAGGCGTATTCATGAGTTACTCGCTACGTGAGGGGAGGATTCCATGATGCGACCAGTTCACACTCGATACACCCCGATTCTTGCTTCGTTATTCGTCGCCGCGTTAGTCTCGCGATTGGGAGCCGGCTCAGGGCTGATTGAAGTCGACTACTTGCGTATCTGGTGAATATCAGGCGCCCCATGATTCTGATCGTGTCTGCATCCACGTAACTGCGCAAATGATTCCGGATCATCGATCTCATCAACAGAAACAAAAAGCCGCCCGCGCGGCATCACACCAGGCAGGCGGCATCGGGGCCACTTTGCAATAACTTCACCGACGCCTTCCAGCGCCAGAAATTCAAGCGGCCTTCTTAATGGCCCTAACGGCCTTAATGGTCGAGCGGCGGCCTGATGTCAGGATCGCTCTCGACCACTTCCTGCGTTGCAAGCCAGTACGGCTGACGGTCGTAATAGCTATGCATCGTCGTGCCCCATTTTGAATCGGCCATTGTCGGCCAGTGGTCCTTGTCGAAGCCAGGATCGTCCTTCAGACGCTGCGCGGTGATATCGACGTGAAAGCATTTTTCATCAGTGTCGAGCGTCAGCGCGCTCCACGGGATGGCGTGCAATGTCGCGCCCATGCCCAGGAAGCCGCCTTCGGACAGAACGGCATAGGCGATTCGTCCGCCGCGTACGTCCAGCATGATGTCGGAGATTTTGCCCACATGCTCGCCATCCGACGACATGACCTTGGTGCCGTCGAGCGTCGCCGACGCCATCACGTCCGGCCCCGGACCTTCGCCGATACCGCTGCCAATCACGTTGGCGCCGCCACGCGTATCACCTTGAGGATTGATTGAGCCCATTTGTGCCTCCTGAAAGAATGGTGCATCGAGTAAGCCGCAAGGGCCATACCTGACGTATCCACCGAGCGGTGGCCGTTTCTTCCAATGGTCTGCACAAAGCGGGATGCGTTTGAACGCTTGCCCTACGCGATAGCGGCGCATGCGCAACGTTTAATAAACCGCCTCATTCAGAGCGCAGCAAAGCCAGCAAATGCGGCGCGCCCCACATTACCCAGCACCGTGTCGTTTTGCGGCGTATGAATCCGCGCGCACAACACGTCGCGATAGTGACGCTCCAGCGGATTATTGCGGCTAAGTCCCGGATTGCTACTCGCCTCCAGCGCGAGTTCCACTGCTTCGATCGCCTGCCGGCTGACCAGATATTTGATCGACGGCGCCTCCGCTGCGCTCACCTGGCCAGCCGCGCCCGCATCCAGCAGGATGCGGTTATTGAACAGCAACGTATCGATGCGGCCCACTGTCTGCTGGAAACTGTCGAGACTCGACAGCGGCGCCTTCAGTCCAGACGGGATGCGCGAAGCGGCCCATTGCACGAACCAGTCACGCGCGGCGCGCGCGACACCGTCGTAGATTGAGGGGAGCAATACGTTCATCCAGATGCCCGTGATCGGGTCCATGCCGCTCGCCGATTCGGGAGCCTGAAGATCGACCGCATAGTCGAGCGGCACACGCACGTTCTCGAAGATGACCTCATGACTACCCGTCGCGCGCATGCCGAGATGGTTCCACGGTTCGCCGAACCGGATGCCCGGCGTATCGCGATGAACGAGCCAGGTCCCCACGCGCGGCGATGCTTCATCCGTGCGGCCCCAGACGGCGAACCAGGTGAGGCCAGGACTTCCCGTCGAATAAAGCTTGCGGCCGCTCAGTAGCCAATGATCGCCGTGACGTTGCCCAACCGTCGCAGGCAGGCCGCCACGGGACGGCGAGCCGAGTTCCGGTTCGACACGCAGCGAATTGATCAGCCCGCCGCGCTCGACCGCATCGCGCGCAATCCGCTCTTTCAATTCGACGGGCCAGTTCGGATTTGCCTGAAGGCGCAAATGATAGAGGCACTGCATGACGAAGATCAGCGCCGTCGAAGGCTCGCCGCGTGCGATTGCACGGACCACCTTCAGCGTTTGTGCCAGCGTCGCTTCGTGGCCGCCGAGCGCACGCGGCACGGTCAGCGATAGCAGGACCGCGCGCCGCAAACGCGCGAGGTTGTGATGCGGAAATTCGGGACCGCTGTCGAGCGCGGCTGCGCCTGCGGCGAATTCGCCGGTTAAGGCATTGAGCCATTCGTCTGCTTGCGGGCCGTCGAGGTCGGCGAGCGCGTGCAGTGCAACGGCGTCGCGCTCCACGTCGTCAAAGGAGGTAGCGGGGTGGCGGCTGGTCATAAGCGTGACTCGGAGAGACTGGAGCAGACGTGTGCCGACCTTATTGCCCGGCAAGCGGGAATTGCCGATCGAAACTCGGCGTCACGTCCAGATGCGTTTTGATGACATCCGCGCGTTCGTACAGATTGGCGGTCTTCTGCTGCTCGGCAATCAAACCGTCGTCGATGGCGACAGGATGTAGTTGCGCGCGCTGATACATGGTCTTCAACACGTCAGGCGGCAAGCCGGTGACCTTCGACTGCATCGCCGCCACTTCGTCGGGATGCGATAACGCCCAACGCTGTCCTGCCGCGACGCGCTTCAGGAAGTCGGCGATCTCGCTTTGCTTTGCCTTGATCGACGCTTCGGTGGCCGCCTGGAAGCTAAGGCCCGACGACAGGTTGACGCCGTTCGCAATGCTGCGGTCGTGATCGCGCTGCTCGGCCAGCGCGACATACGGGTCCCACGTGGACCATGCATCGACATTGCCCGACGCGAGCGCGGCTTTGGCGTCGGCGGGCTGCATGAAGCGCAGCGACACGTCCGACTGTTTGATGCCTGCGCGCTCCAGCGTTGCAATCGCCAGATAGTGACCAATCGAGCCGCGCGTCGTGGCGATGCGCTTGCCCTTCAGATCGGCGGCGGACCGGATCGGCGAGCCGTCGGGCACGATGATCGCGAGATCGACCGGAGCAGAGCGCGTCGCGGCCACCGCGCGCACTCTCGCGCCCGCCGCATAGGCGAAGATCAAAGGCGCGTCGCCAAGGCCGCCGACGTCGATTGCGCCTGCGTTGAGTGCTTCGCCAAGCGGCTGCGCAGCGGGGAAGTTGAACCACTCGATCTGGTAAGGCACATTCTTCAATTGCCCGGAGGCTTCCAGAACGCCGCGCGTCTGCAATTGCTGATCGCCTACCTTCAATGTCGTGCCGGCGAGCGCGGCCTGAGCCGCGCCAACGGTCAGCGCGGCGAACATCAGGCCGGAGAGAAGCCGGTGCGTGAAACGAAGGGCAGGATAGGTCATGAGATGTCGGTATGTAGAAAGCGCAGCAATGCAAAAGCACACAATACGTACGCGTCTTTTATAAGGCAAACGCATTGTTCTGCTTTCTTAAGATGCAAGTTAGAAAAGCACGGCGCGCTTGAACAGAAGCACGACAACACGCTAAGCTCGCGTCAGTGCCGTGTCGTCGCGGTCATTTCACACTCCACGCTCAACTCCACGCAAAAGCCAATCAATGAAACTCGATGACATCGAGGCCTTCGTCGCCGTCGTGCGCAGTCAGTCGCTCAGTCAGGCAGCCGACTCTCTTGCGCTGACCCAGCCGGCCGTCACGCGCCGCATCCAAAACTTCGAAGAAGCGCTCGGCGTCGAACTGCTCGACCGCAATACCAAGCCGCTGAAAACCACTGCAATGGGTCGCGCGGTCTACGATCAGTGTCGCGCGATCGTGCGTGAAGTGGACGCGCTCAGACACCTCGTTACCGACGATTCGCCGCTCGCAGGCGTGTTGCGGCTCGGCGTCGCGCAAACCGTCGCCGATGTCGCGATGCTCAAGGCACTGCACGCGCTGCGTGGCGCGCATCCTGAGTTGCAGGCGCGGGTCTCGACGGGGTGGGGCAATCCACTGCTGCAAAGAGTGGAAGACGGCGAACTGGATGCCGCGATTGTTCTACTGCCCGCCAATCGCGTATTGCCGGAAGCGCTGTCGGGCAAGATGCTGGGCGAGTTGAAAATGGCCGTGGTCGCGCGCAAGGGCACACTGAAAAAGCGTGCACATACGCTGGCCGAGTGCCAGTCGTACGGATGGGTGTTGAACCCGGACGGCTGCGGTTTTCGCGCGGGTTTGCAGCAGACGCTCGCAGCGCAGGGGCATACGCTGAAACTCAATCTGGAAACACTGGGCACGGAGTTGCAACTCGGTCTGGTGGCCGATGGTGTCGGCCTCGGGTTGGTGCCGCAGCCGCTGCTGCGCATCAGCACTCACGCCGCGCAACTCGATGTGATTCAGGTCAGCGATTTCAAGCCCGAAATCGCGGTGTGGATCGTGCGATCACGCGCACTCGGCAAGTTCGAGTCGGCGCTGCAGGTGCTTGCGGAAAGCGTCGAGCAGCGCTTCAAGGCGGCGCATCTGTCGCGAGCAGCCTGAGTGCTTGAAGCGCGAGCGGCTTCGGTGGACCGCTCGCGTTGCCCGCTGCGTCGTTAGATCACAAAGAACCCGTGCGTGCCGTCACGATCGAGTTGCGCGACGAGACCGTACTCCCACTCCAGATACGCGTTCATCGCTTCGCGTGCATTGTCGGTGCCTTCATACGGACGACGGTATCGATCGATGCGCGGCGATGCCAGGCGGTGATCGCCCGTTTCGGTGGGCAGGCCCGCTGCAATCCACGCGGTCGTGCCGCCGTCGAGCACATGCACCGGCTTGCCCGTCAACGCGGCGATTTCCGGCGCGACGTACGGTGCTAGCGCGTTGGTGCCGCACGTGACCACATAGCGCTTTGCATCGGGCAACGCGCGCAGGTCGTCGGCACCATTCGACAGGCGTGAGCGCACGAGCCAATACGCGCCGGGAACGTGCGCCTTCACATGATTCGCACTCGACGTGACGTCGATCACCAGCGTCCCGCTCGATGCGTCCGCGAGCAATACAGCGAGTTCGTCGGCACGTAGAGCCGGTGTCGCCGCTGTGGGTTCGGGCTTTAAGCCACGCCATGCGCCGCTATCGGTGAGGTCGTCAGCCGACGCTTCGTCGACGACATACACGTCGACGTTCATCTGCGCGATCCAGGATGCGGTCATATTCGCGCGCACGCCGTCGTCGTCGAACAGCACGACGCGTGCGCCGCGCACCGGCGCGAACATCTCCGTCTCCTGGACAAGCTGGCCACCTTGAGCGCCCTGAAAACCCGGCGCATGAGCGCGCTCGTATTCGGCAGGCGTGCGTACGTCGAAGCGATACGTGGTGCGTGCGGAATCCGCTGCCCATCGGGCCGCTTCGGCAAGCGTCGTGCGATGAACCCCGGCGCGGTCGGCCAGCGCCCGCGAAGCGGTGCGCGACGCGTCGAGATGAGTGTCGGCGAGACCGGCCTGCGGATCGAAACGACGCTGGCTACCGTGCTCGAGCGTTTGCCCCGCGAGCGTCCAGCCGATCGTGCCGTTGCGCAGCGCGGCGACCGGATTCGGCAAGCCCGCATTAACCAGCGACTGCGCGCCGATGATGCTGCGCGTGCGCCCCGCGCAATTGACGATCACACGCGTTGCCGGATCTGGCGCGAGCGCGCGCGCACGCAGCACCAGTTCCGCACCGGGCACGCTGACGCTGCCGGGAATGTTCATCGTCTGATATTCGTCGAAGCGACGCGCATCCAGCACCACCACGTCGTCGTCGTTCGCAAGCAGAGTGTTGACCGCCTCTGCCGACAACGACGGCGTATGCCGTTGCGCTTCGACGAATTCACCGAATGCCTTGCTCGGCACGTTCACATCGCGGAACACTTCGCCGCCCGCGCGAATCCAGCCGTCGAGTCCGCCTGCGAGTAACGCGACCTGCGTGTAGCCGAGCGACGTCAGCACGTCGGCGGCTCGCTGCGCGAAGCCTTCGCCGGCATCGAACAGAACGATCGGCACGTCGCGCCGGGGCAGTCGCGTGTACGCATCCAGTTCGATTTTCGAAAGCGGAAAATTGGCGGCGAACAGCGGATGACACTGCGCGTGTGGATCTTCTTCGCGCGTATCGAGCAGCGCGATTTCACGGCGCGCCAGCAGTGTTTGTCGCACGTCTTCGTAAGTGCGGGTCGGGTATGACGTCATGAACGGGGTTGTTCCTTGCTGAGGTCCCACAGGTTGGGGAGTGTCGGATTCGAGTAGCCGGAAATAAAGGGCTTGGGCACGCCCTCCGGTGAATAGGTCGCGCGGCGCACCGCGCCGATGTTCGCGCCATATACGTGGATGCTGATCGATGTGCGATCGTCGTAGGCATTGCGTACGCGATGGATATCGCCGATAACGGGCGACACCGCTTCGACATCGCCCGCGTCGAGACGCAGTTCGGCGCCGCTCTGCTGTAGCGAGCCGTCGGCATGACGCGTATACGGCGCGGCCAGTTCGGCGCCGCGCAGCACGCCGATGAGACCCCACACCGTATGGTCGTGAATCGGCGTCTGCTGGCCCGGTCCCCACACGAAACTCACCACGCTGAAACGCTGACGCGCATCGGCGTAAAGCAGGTATTGCTGATAGCGCTCGGGCGACGGTTGCGCGTATGCATGGGGAAGCCAGTCGTCGGTGCGGATCAACCCGTGCAACGAGGCCTTGCCGTGTTCGAGCAGCGCGCTTTCCCCGACATTCGAATCGACCAACTCCGCGATGTCGCCGATAAAGCTTCGCAGTTTATGAATGGACATCAGTCGAGAAAATCCCTTTCGGTTTCCAGCAAGCCTTCATACAGGCTGTCGAATGAATGCCGTGCGCCGTTGGCGCGGCCTATCTGCTGATGGGTCAGATCGGCCATCTCGTGCGGTATTGGCTGTGGCGTGCCTGCGGCTTCGGCAAGCAGTTGCGTGTGGCAGGCGTTCTCTAACGCGATGTACCACCACGCCGCCGCTTCCACCGACGGACCCGCCGTCAGGATGCCGTGGTTCTTCAGGATCACCGCCTTGCGTGAGCCGAGCGTGTCGGCAATCCGCGCACCCTCGCTGGTGTCGAGCACCACGCCGCGAAAATCGTCGAACAGTTCATGGTCTTCGTAGAACACGCACGAATCCTGAGTCAGCGGATCAAGCTTGCGGCCGAGCGTGGACCACGCCTTGCCGTAAAGCGAATGCGTATGCGCGGCCGCCACGATCCCGGGATGCGCTTCGTGAATCGCCGCATGAATCGCAAACGCCGCCTGATTCAGCGGACCATCGCCGATCACGATTTCACCGTGCTGATTGACGAGCAGAAGATCCGAAACCCGTATGCGGCCAAAATGCCGCCCCAGCGGATTGACCCAGAAATGATCGGTCCATTCGGGATCGCGCGCGGTAATGTGTCCAGCGAGACCTTGTGCAAAACCGTTGTGCGCAAACAGGCGAAATGCGCCTGCAAGTCGCTGCCGACGGTGAAGACGTTCCTGTTCGAGCGAACGTTGCGGCACGTTGTCGTCATCGAACCAGAACTTGCGTACGGGCGTTTCGCGAAACGTGAGGGAAGTGTGGTCGGCGGTCGGGGTGCTCATGGGGTTCTCTCGGGTCCGGTCATGCAGCGCGACGCACGCGAGAGGTCAACTCGCGGGTGGCGGGGATCAGTTCGCGGCCATAGTCGATTGCGTCGTCGAGCGGATCGAAGCCTCGAATCAGGAAAGTGGTGACGCCCAGTTCGTAGTATTCGCCGAGTGTCTGCGCGACCTGTTCGGGCGTGCCGACCAGCGCGGTCGAATTCGAGCGGCCGCCGATTTCCTTGGCCACTGCCGTCCACAGACGGTCATCCGCGCGCACGCCATCGCCCGACGCGGCGAGCAGACGCCGCGCGCCTTCGCTTTGCTGCGGAGCGCCTGTCGGCAAACCTTTCTTGGCGCGCAAACGGCGCGTCTCGTCGAGAATGTGTTCGGCGCGTTCCCAAGCGGCTTTTTCCGTCGACGCGAGGATCGGCCGGAACGACACCGAGAAGCGCACGGTGCGGCCGTGCTTGGCGGCTTCGGCGCGTACGCGGGTGACCTGCTCGAGCACCTGCTGTTTCGATTCGCCCCATAGCGCGTACACGTCGGCATGCTTGCCTGCGACTGCGAGCGCAGGTTCCGATGCACCGCCGAAATATATCGGCAGATAGGGCGTCTGTTTCGGCTTGACTTCGGAGAACGCGCGCTCGAAGCGATAGAAGCGACCCTCGTGATCGAACGGTTCTTCCTCTGTCCACACGCGACGCAGCACTTCAAGGTACTCGTCAGTGCGTGCATAGCGTTCGTCGTGACTCAGGAAGTCGCCGTCGCGCCGTTGATCCTCGTCGCTGCCTCCGGAAATAAAGTGCACCGCGAGCCGCCCGCCGGAGAAGTGATCGAGCGTGGCAAGCTGCCTGGCTGCGAGCGTCGGCGCGACAAAGCCCGGTCGATGCGCCAGCATGAAATGAACCCGTGACGTAACGCTCGCGGCATAGGCAATCGTGATCGTCGCGTCGGGGCTGGTCGAACTGTGCGGCACGAGAATGCGATCGAAGCCCGCATTCTCGTGTGCCTGGGCGAAGGCGCGCACGTAATCGGTGTCGATAGCGGGACCTTGCGGAAGATGCGTTTCCGACGTCACACGTTGCTGAATCATGCCGATGAATTCGACGCTCACGTTAGCTCCTTGCGGAAATCCGTTGGGGTGGATAGAAGAATGCTTTAGCAGATAAGCCGGAGAGTGGCCCATCAACCTGTCGCATTCAGGCTAACATCGCGTTATGCAAGGGCTAAATAGTATATTCAGCTAAAGATATCGAATGTGCATGTTAATGGAGGTGCAAGCTAGTAGCCGCGTTACACGTCCACGCGCCTGAGCTTGGTGCCTGCGCGTCACGCAACCCACACATATGACGTCGTTGGGTGCTGTCGTCGCGTTCGCTGTTTATGCATTGTCGAAGAGTCAGCGACCGCAAGCAGACGAAGCGAAGCGCAAATATACTTGCACGACCGTATCCGCGATGGAGATCAACCGATGTCCCGTCAGCTTCGCCTCGGCGCTTTCATGCGCCCCACCACGATTCACACCGGCGCATGGCGCTACCCCGGCGCCTATCCCGACGCCAACTTCAACTTCACGCACCTGAAGCGTTTCGCGCAGACGCTCGAACGTGGCCGCTTCGACGCGTTCTTCATGGCGGACCATCTCGCGGTACTCAACATGCCGCTCGACGCGCTCAGGCACAGCCACACGGTCACGTCGTTCGAGCCGCTGACCTTGCTGCCGGCACTGGCCGCAGTCACCGAACGGCTCGGGCTGGTCGCGACCGCATCGACCACGTTCGACGCGCCGTATCACGTGGCACGCCGCTTCGCGTCGCTCGATCACATTAGCGGCGGCCGGGCAGGGTGGAATCTGGTTACCACGTCGAACCCGGACGCCGCGCTCAATTTCGGCCTCGACGAGCATGTGGAACACGACGAACGTTATCGACGCGCGCGCGAGTTCTTCGACGTAGTCACCGGACTGTGGGATAGCTGGGCCGACGACGCTTTTATCCGCGACACCGCGAGTGGCGACTACTTTGATCCCGCGAAACTGCATGTGCTGAACTATAAAAGCGAGAACTTCTCGGTGCGTGGACCGTTGAATATCGCGCGGCCCGTGCAGGGCTGGCCGGTGATCGTGCAGGCAGGTTCATCGGAAGCAGGGCGGCAGATTGCGGCCGAAACTGCGGAAGTGGTGTTCACCGCCCAAAGTAATCTTGCCGACGGCCAACGCTTTTACGCCGATGTTAAAGGGCGAATGGAAAAACTCGGCCGACAGCGCGATCACATGAAGATCCTGCCGGCTGCATTCGTCGTAGTGGGCGACACGCTGGAACAGGCTCAGGAAACGCGAGCGCGGCTCGACACATATGTTCACTATGAAAGCGGCATTGCGTCGTTATCGATTGCATTGGGTCACGACGTCTCCCGTTTCGATCCGGATGGACCGTTGCCCGAGATTCCCGAAACCAACGCGAGTCGCACGGCGCGTCAACGGGTGCTCGAATGGGCGCAGCAAGACGGTCTGACGATTCGCCAGCTTGCGCAGCGCATTGGCGGTTACTCGGGGCTGGAAATGGTCGGCACGCCGGCATCGATCGCGGACCAGATGGAACAGTGGCTCGTGGGAGAAGGCTCGGATGGCTTTAACGTCATGTTCTCCCACCTTCCGGCCGGACTCGACGACTTTGTCGATAAGGTCGTGCCGGAGTTGCAGAGACGCGGCCTGTTCCGCCGCGAATATGAAGGGGCGACGCTGCGCGAGAACCTTGGCTTACCGCGGCCGGAGAACCGATTCTTTCGCCGGTAAAACACCATGACGCGGCCGTCGGAAAAAAGGTAGAGCGAAATCCCGGTCCATTGACGGACCGGGATCTTCTGCTTTAGAACAGATGCTTGATACCAGCCGATACCGCGACCTGTTTGCTGGTCGCAGACGGTGTGAGATAGCCAATCGCAGCCACGGCCGGACGTCCGAGCGAGTCGGTGCCGCTCGCATGCTGGAATGCACCGGTCACATACAGGTCCGTCGCTTTCGACAGCGAATACGCGGCGCCCAGGTTGACCTGCTCGTACTTCGCGCCTTCCTTGCCGCTCGTGCTGCCGCCTTCCGTATAGTCGAACGATGTGCCGAAGCGCAGGAACGGTGTGGCCTGATAACGCAGGCTTGCGCCCACCGTATTCAGACTCGTCGAACCGTGATATCCCAACGTATTCAACGCTGCGGTCGTCCCGAGACCACGGAACTGCGTATTCGAATAAGACACGCCGAAGATCGCGCCTCCTGCTGCATAGGTTGTCGCGACGGAAACCGTCTGCTGCGAATTGGCCGACGCAAAGCCCGCGATAGCCGGATTGGATTCGGCGGTCGTGGCCGAGCCTGCGGAGCCGAGGTTATTTCCCGTCGTGGTCGCATTCGGGTTGGTGCCGTATAGCGACACGTTCGGATTGCGCGCATTGAAGATCGACGCGCCGATCGCGAACGCTCCGCCCGTATAGTTCGCACCCAGCGACCAGTACTGGTTCTGCGTAGCATTGCCGGCCACACCGCCGAGGCTGTACAAGCCGCCGAAACGGAAGCCTCTATAAGTGTCCGACAGATACTTGAGCGTATTGTTGATACGGTGCGTGAAGTTAAGATTGTCATAGTCGGCGGGATGAATCGCGAGGTTACCCCAATACCATCCATAAATGAGCGGCGAAACGAATTCGACCGACGCGTCACCCTGGCGACCCAGCGTGAACGTACCGTATTGCGGAGCGGAGAGTCCCACATAAGCCTGCCGGCCGAATATCGCTCCGCCTTGCCCTAGCGCGCCATTGTTCACGCTGAAGCCACCCTCGATCTGGAAGATGGATTTCAGTCCACCACCCAGATCTTCAACGCCTTTCAGGCCCCAGCGGCTCGATGCCAGCCCGGACGAGCCGCTGTCGAATTGCGCAACCTGTGTGCCGCCTTTTGGCCGTCCCGAAGCGGAAGTCGCTGCAGTTTGCGCGTTGTTCACGTAAGTAACGTTGCCGGTCACGATACCGTATAGCGTGACGCTGCTTTGTGCGTTTGCAGTGCTGGCCAGCAGAGAAGAAATACTGAATGCGAAAAGTAGTTTTTTCATATTGTTTGAATCGATGTCGAGGGGCGCGTCGCGGAAGTGACTAAATGAAGAACATCTGACGATGCCGGGAGAACGATAAGCAAAAGCAATCGACGGAACAAACAATAAAAGTCGATATGGATATCGGTCATTTGTTTCCGGGAGGCGCTACAGCTTCAATAAATTGGCGATGGCATCGGACATCGACACTTATTAGTATTCCTTGGGTAATTCGCTGTCGGTTGATTGAACAGATTCGCGTGATACAGCGGCAGAAAATAGCTTTGGAAGAGGGTATGACGAAGAAGATTGGTAAGGAGAAAGCGTATGAAACTGGACGAATGTCGCGTGCTCACGACACTTTTTTGGGGGCGAGTGTTGTCAAAGAACGAGCAGGTTATCGAGAGCGTAAAAAAAAGCGACGTCGTTGCCGACACGAATATGCGGGCAACGACGTCGGCTATCTGGTGTTAGGTGACGCAATAGAGCGGCACGTATCGAGGAGTAGAAAAGCTGTTTAACGGGTAGCGCGTGTATTGCCCGCTTCATAACCCGGCGGCACGAGAAATCCGCCATAAACCTCTTCCAGCAGGGCCGCAAATGCAATCGGCGTGCGGTCTTCGAGCCACGGCCCCACGGCTTGCGCGCTGACCGGCAAGCCGTCATCGTCCAGACCGAGAGGGAAACTGGTGGCCGGCAATCCGGGCAGCACAGGCAACCCCGCCCAGTAGAAGAAGTCGAGGAAGCGCACTTCGCGCACGCCGTCTTCGAACGCTACAGGATAGGTGCGCGCGTCTTTCGGCTGCTGCTGGTTGTGGCGGAAGGCAGGTACCGGCGCGACCGGCGTCACGACTACATCGAACGATTCGAAAAGCCGTTCCCACTGATGACGCAATGCATGTCGTTGTTCATCGGCCCTGAGCCAGTCGCGATGGGCGAGCGTGGGGGCGCGCAGCCAGGCGGCGTCGGCGCTGTCGTCGTCGGGGGCGAGTGCGGCGAGGCGCTCGCGGGCCGCCTCGCTCAATGCGGGCGGCTCGGCCAGCGACGAACCCAGCAAGGTCCGGTACAGCGCATGACTGCGGGTGAGATCGGGCAACAGACCGCCGGGAAGATCGGCAGGGCGGCTCACCTGCACGCCCTGTGTGCGCAATCGCTCGACCACGCGTTCGGACACGAGGCGCTCCGATACACTTCTTTCGGTGCCAGGCCACGTATCGATCATCAGCACACGGAATCCGGCGAGGTGCGCATGACGCGCGGGCGGCAACGTTACATGCCACGCTCTATTCGTCAACGGATCGCGGTTGAGCAGCAGATCGAGTGCGAGTTCGAGGTCGCCTGCACTGCGCGCGAGCGGCCCGGCGACACTCAGATCGCGCGCGGAAAAGCGACCGCGCGGTGCACCTGCGCCGAGCAGGGATACGAGACCGTAGCTCGGTTTATGGCCATAAACGCCGGTGAAATGCGCGGGAATGCGGATCGAACCGCCGATATCGGAGCCGAGTTCCAGCGCGACATAACCCGCCGCGAGCGCCGCCGACGATCCGCCGGACGATCCACCGGGTGTGCGCTCATGATCCCAGGGATTGCGCGTCAATCCATAGACTTCGTTGTAGCTTTGCAGGTCGGAAAGCGCGAGCGGCACATTGGTTTTGCCGATGATCAACGCACCCGCGTCACGCAGAGCGCCAACCGAGAGCGAATCGCGCTCTGCGACGTTGTCAGCGAAAGCCGGATTGCCGACGCTGGTCACGAGTCCCGCCACATCGAATGATTCCTTTACCGTAATCGGCACGCCAAGTAATGGGCGTCGGTCGCCACGCGCCAATGCCGCGTCGGCATCACGGGCGGCAGCTCGCGCGGTGTCGAAATCACGCGCGACCACGGCGTTCAATTCGCCGTCGAAGCGTGTAATGCGGGCAATCGTATGTTCCAGTAATTCGACCGCTGACACGCGGCCTTCGGCCAATGCTGCGGCCTGCTCCCGCGCACTGGCAAAGGTCAGTGCATCGAGTACGGCGGACTTCGGGTCATCCAGTTCAGGTGCGCTCATGGTAGCTAGATCTCAGGTCGATGGTCAGGCTTTCGGTTCGATCCACGCGTCGGAGAAATCGCCCGCCGTCAGATCGATGCTGTTGTTCAGGTTGTGAACCCGCGAGTGATACACCTGCAACGCCGACGGCACCGTCACCAGCGGCAGCACCGGCAGGTCACGGCCGACGATCTGCTGAATCTGCCGGAACGCGGACGCGCGGCGGCCCTCGTCGGTTTCGACGGCGGCCGCTCGAAACAGGTCGTCGACTTGCTGGTTCTGATAGTGCGAAGCGTTGATCCAGATGAGCGGATGCCTGACACCGTCCGACCAGTAAATGCGCTGCACGCCAACCGTCGGATCGTAAAGACGGCCGAGGCCGTTCAGATTCAGATCGAACTCGCGAGCCGTATAGGCGCGACGCAAATAGGTCGGCAGATCGCCGTCGAGAATGCTCGCCTTGATATCGATGCGCGCGAGCGCAGCGCGCAGATAATCCGCCGCGCGCCGGAAATCCGATCCGCTGATGTAGTTGATCTTCAGCGCGAAACGCTGGCCGTCGGCCTGTTTCGGATAACCTGCCGCATCAAGCAAACGATTCGCTTCGTTCACGTCGAACGGATAGCGAAAGGTGCTGTCGTCGTAATAGCTCGACAACACGGCGGGCACTGGCGAATCGACCACGCTCGAACGTTGGTAGAAGACGTTGTCCTTGATGAAGTTGCGATCTATCGCGTGTGCAATAGCCTTGCGCACCTCGGGCTTTGCAAGCACTGGATTGTCCAGGTTGAATTCGAGGAAAGCCGCGTTGTTCAGATACGCATCGTAGCTGTCGTCGATTTTCAGATTCGGCAACTTTGCAAGACGGCTCAGATCGGCGAGGCCGACGTTGGTTGCGGCATCGACCTCACCGGTTTCGAGCGCGGCGGAAATGGACGCCTGATCGGGCACGATACGGTAGATCACATGGTCCAGATTCGGTGCGCCCGGCCGCCAGTAGTTCGGATTCCTGCGAAGGCTGACGTGACTGCCGCGCACCCATTGGTCGAAGACGAACGGGCCGGTGCCGATTGGCGCGGTGAGATTCGGGCTTGTCAGAGGATCGCTGTCGCCGTAGCGGTGTTGCGGCACGATGGGCAATTCCGCGGACGAAAGAGCCTTGATCAGATAGGGCGTCGGCTTGCCGAGCACCACGATGGCCGTCAACGGATCGGGCGTTTCGACCCGCTCGACATTGGCGAGCGTGATGCGTCCGCGCGGGCCGAGGCGTTTTTGCGTGAGGATCGAGTAGCTGACGTCGGCGGACGTGAAGCTCTCGCCATCGTGCCACTTCACGTTGGGCCGCAGTTTGAACGTGTATCGCAGACCGTCGTCACTGGTGCTCCAGGCAATGGCTAGGAGCGGTTGCGGTTTGAACTGCGCGTCGTAGCGCAACAGCCCTTCAGTAATTTTTGCGCTGATGTTACGGATCACCGTATTGGTGTCGAGCAGCGAAACCAGCGACGGCGGCTCCTGCTGGACCGCGTAGGTGAGCGTGCCGCCCTTCGCGGGCGTGGTCGCTTGCGTGCTGGCGGCTGCCGCAGTCGGGAGGTCAGCCCATGTGCCGAGTGCACCGGCGGAGAGAGCGGCCAGCGATGTCTGCATGAAACGCCGACGATCTACAGTCATGGTTAGCCTTTTAGCGCGTTTGCCGTTGTGTGTTCAGTTGCCCCGTGACGCGCAATCCGACCGAAGAACGGATGCCCCGGATCGTTGAAGCCAGGCGTTGACGGATGGCCGCTCGTCACCAGCGAATCGACGAATGCTTCGTCGTCGGCATTCAATTGATAGCGCAGCGCGGGCAGATAGTCCTGCCATTGCGCCTCGGTGCGCGGACCGGCAATCGTCGAACTGATATAGCGGCTGTTGAGCACCCACGCCAATGCGAATTGGCCCGCCGACAAACCGCGCGCCTCGGCATGTTCCCGCACGCGCCGCGCGAGTTCGATCGACTCGGGACGCCATTCGGTCTGCTGCAAGCGGCGGTCGCTACGGCCCGCGCGCGTATCGGCACCGGGTGTCGCGCCGGGTTCGTATTTGCCGGTCAGTACGCCGCGCGCGAGCGGGCTATACGAGATCACGCCGAGCCCATAGCGGTGCGCGGCAGTCAATTGCTCAGCCTCGGCCTGACGATTGGCGATGTTGTAAAGCGGCTGGCTTGCGATAGGCGCAGCGAGTCCAAGCGCCTGCGCCGTGTGGCTGAACTCCGCAATCTTCCACGCGCGATGATTCGACAGCCCGTAGTAACGCAGCTTGCCTGCGCGGATCAGATCGTCGAGTGCGCGCACCGTTTCTTCAACCGGCGTTTCGTGATCTTCGCGATGGATGTAGAGCAGGTCGATATAGTCGGTGCCGAGCCGTTTCAGGCTGGCATCGACGGCGCGCTCGATGTATTTGCGCGACGCACCTTGCGCGTTCACGTCGCCGCTTTGCAGCGGGTTCGCAAATTTTGTCGCCAGTACCCAGCGTTCGCGCTGTGCCGCGATTGCGCGGCCAACCACGCGTTCCGACTCGCCCTTGCCGTAGACGTCGGCGGTATCGATCGAATTCACGCCCTGTTCCTGCGCCTGATCGATGATGCGGGCTGCGGTCGCTTCGTCGGTGGGGCCGCCGAACATCATTGTGCCGAGCGTCAATGTCGAGACCTTGATGCCGCTGCGGCCGAGTTGTCTGTATTCCATGTCAGTCTGATTCCGTGAGATTACGAGTCGAAAAGAAAGGCTTTAGCGTTGCAACCACGTATCGGCGAAACTGCCCGATACGCCGTCGGGTCCCGTCGTATGGTCGTGTACCGCGCGCGAATAAACGGTGAGGTATTGCGGTGAAACGAGATTGATGTCGGGCAGGTCGCGCTCGATAATCCGTTGAATCTCCGAGAAGAGTTGCTTGCGTTTCGCCTCGTCGGTTTCTTCGGCGACTTGCGCGAACAGTTGATCGATCTGCGGATTGCTGTAATGCGAGCCGTTCGTGAAAGGCACGCCGCGCCGGAAATTATTGGTCGTATAAAGCCGCGCTACGCCGACCACCGGGTCGAACAGATTGCTCATGCCGTTGACCGAGAAATCGAAATCGCGGTCGGTGTAGATCCGCTTCAGATAAGCGGGCAGATCCTGGCTCCGAACAGTCACGGTAATGCCGAGCCGCGCGAGTGCCGACTTCACATAAGCAGCAGTGCGCGCCGGCAGATCACCAATCGGCAACGGGTCGAGCGTCAGCGCAAAGCGCGTGCCGTCGCTCTTACGCGGATATCCCGCTTCGTCGAGCAGCGCGTTGGCGCGCTCCACGTTGAAGGGATACGGCGTTGGCGCGGGATCGTAGTAAGGGCTTGACGGAATGATCGGGCTGGCAAGCGGCGTCGCGTAACCGTAGAAGATCACCTTGCGAATGACCTCACGGTCTAGCGCCGATGCAATCGCCTGACGCACCTTCAGATTCTTTAAAACCGGGTTGTCGAGATTGAATTCAATACGCGATACGCCGGCCTGAAATTCGTAACCGCGTGTGTCGAGTCCGAGCTTCGGATTGCCTTTCAGGCGAGCGAGGTCGGAGAGCGGTACTGGGGTGTCGCCGCTCAGATCGGCGGAGCCGTCTTCGAATGCAACGGTCCGCGCGGCCGGATCGGTGATCACCTTTACGACGATGCGGTCGAGTAGCGGCTTGCCTTTGTCCCAGTAGTCGTCGTTGCGCACATATTCGATGTAGCTGCCGCGTACCCATTTGACGAAGCGAAACGGACCGGTGCCGATCGGCGCATTGTTGGCGGGATTGGTGAGCGGGTCAGTGCCTTCGTAGATATGCTTCGGCAGAATAGGCGTTTCCGACGACGAGAACGCCTTGATCAGATACGGCGCGGGCTTCGACAGCGTGATAACGACGGTGTACGGGTCCGGGGTCGCGACCTCGGTGACGTTGGCAAAGGTCGTTTTGGCGCGCGGATGAACCTGCCTGAGCGTCTCGATCGAGTAAGCGACGTCGGCGGAAGTGAACGGCTGACCGTCCTGCCACTTCACGCCGTGGCGCAGATGAAAGACGTATTTTCGGCTGTCGTCGCTGACTTCGAACGAGGTGGCGAGCGAAGGCTTCGGCTGAAACTTGAAGTCGTATTCGAGTAGTCCTTCGACCACTTTCGGACTGACCTTCAGCACGTTGGTCGCGGTAGTCGCGAGATCGACCAGCGCGGTCGGTTCCGGCGTGACGATGAAATTGAGCGTTCCGCCGCGCGTTTGCGCCTGCGCATGCGATGCGCCGAGTGCGGCGACCAGCGAGAGCGACAAGACAAGCGCGCGATGAAAGACGCGCGCGCGGCGGCGCAGCGCCGCCTGCGTTGTGACATAAGCCATCGTAGGATTGTGTGTAAAGAAAGGGGAGATTTCAGCCGGTTCAGAGCGTGGCGGTTGCGGCGGCCTGCTGCCGTCTTGCGAGCGCGGCACGCAAGGGCGCGGGATCGACCCACGCGTCAACATCGAAATCGGAGGGAATGAAGCCCCATGTGAACAGAAAATGCTTGAAGTCAGCGAGCGCGGCGAGTGCTCGCGGATCGAGCCCGAGTGTCAATTGACGATGCAATCCGCCGGGATATGCGTGGCCTACCCAGTGCTCTGCGCTGCGTGTTTCGCGGGCAACGTAGTGCGCGACATCGCCCGGATGAGCTTGCGCCCAATCAGCGGCGTCCAGCGTGCGGGCCACGACCCGTTCAACCAGGTCGGGGCGCTCGCGCAGCAATTGCGCATCGACCGTGAGCGGAC
Organism: Paraburkholderia fungorum; assembly: GCF_900099835.1. NCBI lineage: Bacteria > Pseudomonadati > Pseudomonadota > Betaproteobacteria > Burkholderiales > Burkholderiaceae > Paraburkholderia > Paraburkholderia fungorum. The sequence goes on along the minus strand of NZ_FNKP01000003.1, from coordinate 233,379 downwards.
GCGGCGTGCCGTTATTTGCATGCAGCACGCGGTTGGGCTGCGCGCCGATTTCAACCAGAATCTTCGCATTGAGCAGATTCGCGATGTCGAGACCTGTCGCGCCTTTGACGAACACAACGTCGGCTTCGCCCCGCAGCAAAGCTTCTGCTTCGCGTGCGAATTCGTGCGAGCGTTGCGCGTCGAGCCAGTCCGCGAGTGATGCATCCACGGAAGGTTTGGCATCTTCCAGGCCGCGCGGTGTATGCGGCAAATCGACGAGATCGATGTCTTCGAGTTGAACGCCAATCGCGCCGAGCAGTGACGAGAAGCCCCGCAAGGCGGTCGCGCGATGAAAATCGACCACGCTTGCCCGGGTGTTCAGCGGGAAGCCGAAGCGCCGCCCCTGTAGCGCCTCTGGAGACGCATCCAGCTGACGGTCAAGGGTGATCAATGCCTGGAACTCATCGACCCAGCTCAGGCCGATCAGACGCGTTTCGCTGCCTTGGGCGCGCGCCCACAGCGCGGGGATATTGCCGCCCTGTCGAAACGACCACGGCTGCGTGTGCGTGAAATGCGAGCGGCGAATTTTCACGTCGTCGGCATCCTGCAGCGCTTTGACGTCGATGCCGTCGGCGGCGAATTCCTGTTGCAGCCAGCCCTTCTGCGCGGCAATGCCGAACGGAGTGGGAGCAGGGCAGCGCGTGTACCAGAGTCGGCTCATTGAATCACCTTGAAGTTGGAGGGTGTCGGACCCATACGGCGGCGGCTAGCGACGCCGCCATTTCGCGCATTGGCGAAACGCTCAGAAGCGCAGTCCGGCTTCGCGTAACAGCGGCAAAACGCGTTCGCCGAAGAATTCGAGGTCCGGTTGAAAATCGAAGAAGCTCAATTGCACACCGTCGATGCCCGCCTGATGCAGACGCACGATGTAATCGGCAACCTGCTGTGGCGAGCCAACTATCGAGATGTTGCCGCCCACCGCACGCGCGGCGGCCTGGTTGCGTTGCGGAGCGTTGCCGCGCCACGCATGCGCATCGCTCTCGAAGCGGTGGAAGCTACCTTCGTCACCATGCGCAACGATTGCATCGCGATAGGCGTGTGCTTCTGCTTCGGTCTCGCGGCACACCACCATCGGATTGATGAGCGTGCGGATCTGGCGCCCATGCTTCGCGGCAGCGGCTTTCACGCGTGCCGTGTGGGCGGGCAACGCGGCCAGCGCAGCTTCGATTTCGGAACCAGCGGGACTTGTGATGAACACAATGTCCGAATAACGTGCGGCGAAGTCGATACCGGCGTCCGAACCGGTTGCATTCACGAGCAGCGGACGGCCGTAATTCGGCTTCGGCGTAACGAAAGCCTTGTCGAGTTTCCAGCTTGAGAGCGGAGGTGCGAAGCTGAAGTTATCCGGCTGCGACCAGAGTTGCTGAACGGCGTCGAGAAACTCGGCCGCCAGTTCGTAGCGTCGATCGTGTTCGATGCGATGCCAGCCGAACATTTCATGCTCGACTGCACGATGACCGGTCACGACGTTGATACCCCAGCGTCCTTTCGAAATATGATCGAGCGTCGCGGTGAATTTGGCGAAGTGCAGCGGATGCCACGGTCCATAAAGCACATGACTGGTGGCGACCAGAATGATGCGCTCGGTGCGCGCCGTCATCGCAGCGAGCGACATGAATGAGTCGAGCGCCTCGCCGTTGAATACGCCGCCATAGCCGCCTTTTGGCAGCCACTGCGACAGCGCGAATACCAGATCGAAACCGAGTGCTTCCGCTTTTTGCACGAGCGCGAGGTTGTAGTCGAAGCTCCAGTCGGTGGAACGCGGCAGCGTCGAGGCGCTCCAGCCGCCCGCCTGAATCGGCAGGAACAGGCCGAGCAGAAGCGGTTGTTCGAATGCGCGCGACACGGGGCTGTCGGCGAACGTGGCAGGCGAACGAACCGGCACGAATGAAGATGCGGCCTGTGGTTGAGCGTCCAGAAGAGAGTGAGTCACAGTGAAAGTCCGTGCCGGTTAGAGTTGTCTCAGCAAGCCGACTCGACTCGCATCGACGCAGTAGATCATGTGAGTTCTGGAATGCAAACCAATCAATTCTGCTTTTCTTTTGATGCCTTCCAACACTGTATGGCCGCTGCTGTTGCAGCAACGATTTAGCGTCAATCGAAGCACTTCAGGTGTTCGATTTCCAGACGATGTCGCGCACATTCACCTTCTTCGGAATCAGGCCGAGTGCATACAGGCGGTCGGCGGTGTTCTGCTGTGCATCGAGTAGCGGCGTGCTTAGCGCGGTTACATCGAAGCTGGCGTTCTGGGTGACGAGAGCCATTACGTCGGCGGGTATGCCGGTAGCGGCGGAAAGCGCGCTGGTCACTTCGGCGGGATGCGACTTCGCCCACGCTGCGGCTTCTTTCGAGCCGTCGATATATTCACGGACCAGTTCAGGATACGCGGCAGCAAAGCCGCTATTCGCCAGCAGAAATCCCGAACTCGGCTTGATGTCTCCGGTGTAGGCGAGAACTCGCGAAGGCGTGCGCTTTTGCGCAATCGTAAAGTATGGGTCCCAGATAACCCATGCGTCGGTATCACCGCTGTCGTATGCAAAGGCAGCATCGGCCGCGCCTAGCGAAATGGAGTCAATATCGGCGAGCTTCACGCCGGCTTTTTCCAGAGCCGCCGCAATCAGATCATGCGAACTCGAGCCTTTTGCATAGCCGACTTTCTTGCCGCGCAAATCGGCGAGCGTGCGGATGCTGGAAGTGGCCTTCACCAGAATGCCTTCGCTCTTGGGCCCCGAAGGCTGCGCGGCGATGTAATCGATATGTCCGCCTGCCGCCTGTTGAAAAATGCAGCCCACGTTGCCGGAATTGCCGAACGAGATCTGACCGATGTCGAGTGCCTGCAACAGCGTGAGCCCGGATGGAAACTCCACCCAATTTACTTTTATCCCACGCGGCTCGAAGCGCTTTTCGAATACCTTGAGTTGTCTCGCCACGAGCGGAATGCCGGTTTTCTGAAAGCCGAAGCTGATCGTATCGGGCGTCGCGGCAAGAGCTTTAGATAGCGGCGCAATAAAAGTCGCGGCGGCGAGCGCGCTGCCTGCGGCGAGAAACTGACGACGTCCCGGCATGCGAGGATCTCCTGAAGAATGAGGTGAATACGTAAGCGGCGAGCGTGTAATGCAGCGCCGCTCTTAAGTTTGTCCGGTAGGCGAAGGGCGCACGCCGTTCAGATAGAAGTTGCCGACTGCCGCGTATTTCCAGCGGACCGGATCGTGCACGGTATGAACCCGTGCATTGCGCCAATGCCGGTCGAGATTGAATGAGGGATGCGTTGAGCGGGTACCCGCCAGTTCGAACAGTTTGCTGCTTGCGTCGATGGCGATTTCGGTGGTCAACGCTTTTGCTTCGGCCACCGCGATCGATGCCGCGGCAATCGTGTCCGGGCCGGGGTCGGCGAGACAATGGTCGATTTCGCGGCCTGCACGTTCCATCATCGCTTCGGACGCGTGTAGACGCGTGGTCAACTCGCCGAGTTGATGGATCACGTACGGGTCGGCTCCGATTGCCGGAATCGTGCTCGCAGACGAAGCCGCGTCGCGCTCGCGGATGAACGCGATCGTCGCGTCGAGCGCAGCCCGTGCAATGCCCGCGTCGATGCCGACGTGGCTGATCTGCGTGACCGCGTTTTGTGGCCAGTGTGCGTAGCTTTCGTGAATCGGCAGCACGTTCAAAGCGGGCACCCACACGTCATCGAAAATCACGGTGCCGCTGGCGGTGGTTTTCTGGCCGAAGCTTTGCCAATCGTCGACGATCTTCATGCCTGGATGGCCTGCGGGCACGATGGCGACCGTGCGGCGTCCCGCCTGATCCTGGCCGATGGTGGACACGTAGTCGGCGAATAGTGCGCCGGTCGAATACAGCTTGGTGCCGGACAGGCGGAAGCCTTCGCCGTCGGGTGTGATAGTCATCGCCGAGCCGCTGGGCTGTCGTCCGCCCACGTCGACATTCGCATTGCCAAAGCGGGCGCCGCGCAGAATTTCGCCGAGAAAGAAGGCTCGTTGCCGTTCGTCGCCGGTCTTCCAGATCCAGAAAACCGCGCTGTTGTGGTTTTGCTGAATTTGCGAAATGGAGGGGTCGGCCGCGGCGAGCAACGCGAATACCCGGCCGACCGTCGCGTACGACACCTGTGCGCCGCCGTATTCTTTCGGCACGGTCATCGCCCACAGTCCCGCGCTCGAACAGGCATTCAATTCGTCAAAGGGAAGAATGCGTTCGCTGTCGCGGCGCGCGGCGTCGGTGGCAAAGTTCTGCGCGAGATCACGCGCGATCCGCAACGCTTCATCGTCTGACGCAATGATGTGGGCTGGTGCATAGACCCGTGGTGTCGTTCGGGCGGTCGCCGCGAACGCGAGGTTTGAAACTTGGGCGGTCATCGACGGCTCCGGGGCAGTCCATTGAGGACCGGGGGATAAGCGGGACACTTCGTTCATCAGAAGTGGGAGACGGTGCTGATTTCGATTTCGGACGCAGCCGGAGCTGGCGTGTGCTTCGGCGCTGGCAAAGGCACGCCGAGCTCCGTGAGCAGCAAATGGCGCAACTCCTTCAGCTTCGGATGACCCGGCTCGCGAGGATGATCCAGATCGAGCGGAATATCGAGCGAAATACGACCCTTCGATAGCACGAGGACACGATCGGCGAGTAGCAGCGCTTCGTCCACATCGTGAGTGACAAGGAGGACAGCGGGGCGGCGGCGTTGCCACAGGTCGAGAACCAGTTGCTGCATTTTTAGCCGCGTCAACGCGTCCAGCGCGGCGAATGGTTCGTCGAGCAGCAGCAGTTGCGGGTCCTGTACCAGCGCGCGAGCCAGCGCCGCCCGTTGCGCCTCGCCACCGGAGAGCGTGAGCGGCCACGCATCGAGCCGGTGCGAAAGACCCACGTCGGCTAGCGCCGCCACTGCTTTATCGCGTGCATTAGCGCTACGCAAACCGAGTGTGATGTTATTGACGAGCCGCTTCCACAGCACGAGCCGGGGCTCCTGAAACACTACTGCCCGTTGAGTGGGGACCGTGACGGCTCCGTGTGACGCGGTATCGAGTCCCGCGAGAGTGCGCAACAAGGTGGATTTGCCCGATCCGCTATGGCCGAGCAGAGCCGTAAAACTGCCGCGTTCGATGTCAACGTTCAGTGAGTCGAGCACCACCTGTTGATCGAATGCGCGAGTAAGGCCGCGCAGACGAACCACGGGTTCTGACGCGGGTAAAGGCGGGGTCACTGTCACGGCGTGGCTCATTTTTTTTGCGCCGTTGGACGCCACACAAGCGCGGCGCTTTCAAGCTTTCTCACCAATGCATCGGCGGCAAGACCGAGCAGCGAGTAGACGATCAGGCCGACGAAAATGATGTCGGTTCGCACGAACTCGCGTGCGTTCATGACGAGATAGCCGACTCCGCTCGATGCATTCACCTGCTCGCCAACCACCAGGCTCAGCCACGCTACACCGATTGCGTATCGCAAGCCCACCAGTGCCGAAGGCAGCGCCCCGGGCAAGATGATGTGCCAGATCATTTCTGCGCGAGTCAGCCCGATCGTGGTCATTGCCTCGATAACTTTGGGATCGACATGGCGAATGCCCGCATACAGGTTCAGATAAATCGGGAAAGCAGAGCCCAATGCAACCAGCGCAATCTTCGGCGCTTCACCGATGCCGAACCACAGAATGAACAGCGGCACCAACGCAAGGTGGGGCATCGTGCGCAGCATTTGCATCGGCGGGTCGATCGCGTCTTCGCCTTTGGAAGAAAGCCCCGCAACGAGCGCAGCCACTACGCCAATCGTGGCGCCAATCGCTAGCCCGCTCGCGGATCGGCCGAGTGAAACGAGAAGATTGCGCGCGAGTTCGCCGGAGACGGTCATCGCCCAGAACGTCTGGGCGATCGTGACCGGCGCGGGAATGAAGCGCGTCGATACCCAGCCGTTCCAGCAGGCAATCTGCCAGGCGAACAATAATGCAATCGGTGATACCGCGCGACGCCATCGAATAGAGGGAAGACGGCGTTGCGTCGATTCGTTAAAGGCGTGTGGCGTCAGGAATTCGGTTTTTGCAGACATGTCCGTTGCTTTGACCAACAAAATTTACCGCGCAGCAGCGAGTCTCGCGTCAATGCGCCGGGCATGAGAAATCTATCGGAGAGAAGACGCCATGGACAACGAACAATAATTTCTATTCTTATCTGATTCGTTGCGCGAGAGCGTGGAGAAATGATCGATTGACTTAAGCAAAGCAGAATCGCTTGGTTCGTTCGAATGGAGCGGGTAGTTATTCTTCGATGCAAAGCCGAAGCATGCGGGCGCGTGTGCCTTTGCTATTCATCGCGTTTTTTTTATCGAACCTTCGAAATAGAACTATCGACTCATGACGACGCTCAACGAGTACCTTGTCCAGAAGCGCGCGGCGTGGCTCGCCAAACGTGAAGCGGCGCGCAACGATCCCAATATTGCAGCGAACCGACTGAAAGCCAACGTGCGTGCATTAGGCCGCAGTGGCGTGCGGGAAATCCGTATCCGCGATTTCCAGGTGATTAGCGATAGCCCGGCAGACTTCGCGGGATACAACCTCGGGCCCGCGTCGCCGGAATTGCAACTCGGCGTGCTGGGAAGCTGCATTACACACATCACGCTGATACAGGCCGCCGAGCGGCAGCTCAGGATCGATTCGATCGAGGTGGAAGTAACCGGTGAGCAGCATCCGCTTGCACAACAACCGGGCTTCGAAAATGTGCCGATCTATCCGCATAATATTCGCTATACGCTGGATATCGTGTCGCCTGAGTCACCCGAAGCGATTCGCGCGTTGCATGAAGCGGTGGAAGCGGTGTGCCCGATTTTCAATCTGCTGAAGAATCCGCAGATGATTGTCGGCGAATTGCGGCACGTGAGCGTGGCGGTTTAAGTCGCTGCTAGTTACCGCGCGAGTGGTTGCGGTGAGCTTCTCGCAGCGAGATTGCACGGGGCGCGATTTGCGGCTTCGCGCGCGTTGAACGCGCGAAGCGTATGCATCTCGCGTGGCGATTAGAGCGCGAGTCGTCCTTCGAACGCGATCTCGGCTAGCGGCTTGCGCTGGCTTTGCACTTCCCGGGCCTGCAGCGTTTCGGACAACGTGGCCTTGTCACCCGCGCGACCTATCGCAATACCCGCTTCAATCGAATAACCGTCGGGAACCGCGAGTTGCTGGCGAATCTTGTCGCGCTCGATGCCGGCGAGACCATGTGCATGCCAGCCGGACAGCGTGGCTTGCAACGCGAGGTAGGCCCACGCGGCGCCGGTATCGAACGAATGCGTCGGTGCAGGTACTTCCGCTGCCGCGCCGGGAGGCGTGAAGGTGTTCTTCGACAGCACGATCACGATAGCGGCCGCGTGCTTTGCCCAGCTCTGATTGAACTCATTGAGAAAGCCGACGAATTGCTCCCAATGCGGCGTGCCGCGCCGTGCATAAGCGAAACGCCACGGCTGCGAGTTATACGAGGACGGCGCCCAGCGAGCCGCTTCGAGGAGCGTCAACAGCGTAGCTTCGGGGATCGTGTCGGCACTGAAAGCGCGCGGCGACCAGCGGTCGAGAAATTGCCGGTCGATCGCGTGTTCGGCCGTACGTGAGTTCGATTCAGTTGTCATGGATTACTCCGGGGAAAAAGAGGTGAGTGCCCGAGTTCTGAAAGCAGATGGATCTGGGGCGACGCCGGCCATTTTATCTGCACGCATTGCGCGACTGAACTGAATTCTTCTCGCACACTTATCACTCGCGGAGTGGCTTACTTGTGATGAAAGCCAATTCGAATAAAGTTCTTTTCTTCCGTTTCAAGACAACAGGACTGGATGAAAAATCAGCGGCGCGACTCTGCGTGGCATACCGAGCCGGTAGTGACACAACGAGATAACCATCGAAGATTTGCTTGGTTTGGCGCAGCCCTGAATTCATTTATTGTGAAGGTCGCGTCACTTGGATCAACCATCCCCGGCGCAACCTGGATCCGGCAGCAACGGAGCGCCTTGGGCGCGCAACGCCTTCGCCGTGGTCCAGCCCAACAACCAGCAAGGAAGAAGCTTCATGGCGACAGGTACGGTCAAGTGGTTCAACGACGCGAAAGGTTTTGGCTTCATCACGCCGGATGACGGTGGCGATGATCTTTTTGCGCATTTCTCGGAAGTGCGCGCGGAAGGTTTCAAGTCGCTGCAGGAAAATCAGAAGGTGAGTTTCGACGTCAAGCAAGGGCCGAAAGGCAAGCAGGCCGCGGATATTCGTCCGCTGTAATTGCGAGCATTTTTAGCTCTTCGAGACGCGCATCGCGTTCGGCTGCGCAGAGAGACGACGCGCTGCCGCCCTATCTGGGCCGGTGGCGCGTTGTGCTTTTAGCTGTGTGCTGTCGTTCAAGGCTTGCAATGTTCTGACTCTCGTCAGGATCTGAACTTACGCTTACTCGATGACAGATAGTGTGCAATTCACTTCTGGCAGGGTCCGCTGCGACCATCAAAACGAAATCCTTCCCGCCTGCCTAAAAACCTCCTGCGAAAGGATGACTGGCCGATGAGGTTTCCCCGGTCTTTCGTTGTTAAAGCCAGCCACTTTCTCGTCCCCTGCCATTTAGAAGCGATACCAACCCGACGCGTAAAAATTACGGATCGCCATCCTGTAGCAGCGCTTTTCGTTCTTAATAAAATTGATCGCTGTTATCTCGCTCTATTCGAAGCTGAAACAGATTGTCCGATGCATAGCATTGCACTTTTCCGATCACATTCTGAAAAAGCGAACCGGACAATAATAAGTTTTCAAATCGATGTTAATTTCCGGCATTCCATTGACTAGACTAAGCTTATCAGCCGGATAGAGGATTGCTTATCGCGGCTGAATCCATAGTCTTCAGAGGTGAGCCATGATGAAATCGCTGATTTGCGTAGCTATAGCCGCGGCCTGTTCCGCCGCGCCGATCGTTGTTTTCGCCCAATCCAGCAGTTCAGTCACGCGAGAGCAGGTGCGAGCCGAGGTCATCGATCTTCAGAAAGTGGGATATAGCCCCGGTACGGCGAGCGATTACGATTTCCCCGGCAATATCCAGGCGGCCGAAGCACGCCTTGCCGCGCAACGGGCTGGTGCGCAAAAATCTTCGTCAGGTGGCTATGGACCGTCCATCGGCGGATCAGGGCAATCCGGCGCGCGGAGCGTGCGGGTAGTGCCATGACACGCGGCTTTCAATGTGAGTAAGTTCGCAGTCGAACCCTCGGTTCTGCCAGCGCGCATTGACCAGGCGCGCGCTGGCAGACCAGTCGCACCACACTGACTTCGCCAGAGAAGAGTCGCGAACTCGCGTTTATTCGCAAAAAGACAAACCAACGCGCCCAGGTCACGCGAAGTCTTTGCAGAAAATCGCACACGTCTTCGCATTCGATCCTCTCGTAGCATTAAGACTCGCGTTACGCTCACTCCCGCTTCAAACGCCGGTGAGCAAACGCATCGCTTCCATTCCTGTCGATCTGACCAGTACCCAGTTCCGCAGCAATCCCTATCCCGCATACGAACGCTGATCCAGGATTGATCCGAACCACCGCGCCCCGCGCCGGCAAGGCGTCGGGGCGCGTTATGCGGCAGCCGCATAGCGCAATGCCACACCCGCATCACCGATATTTTTTTCCCCCTTAGCATTTGCCGAACCTCCCGTGAGTCGCTGGGAGCCCGATCTGCAACCAGTCATATTCATCGACGCCCGCGCCGCTTACGAGCCGCGTGGGCGTCGAATCAACCCGAAGGGATCGATACATGAAAAACCGCCTCACGCTATATATCGCCGCCGGCATGGTGCTCGGCGTCATCGCAGGCTATGTGTGTCACGCCGGGGCGGCCGATGCGGCGACCACCAAGGCGATCGCCGGTTACTTTTCGATCATCACCGATATCTTCTTGCGGCTGATCAAGATGATCATCGCGCCGCTGGTGTTCGCGACGCTCGTGTCGGGGCTTGCCGGCATGGAGAGCGGCTCGGACGTGGGCCGCATCGGCTTGCGCACGGTCGGCTGGTTCGTGCTGGCGTCGCTGGTCTCGCTGGCGCTCGGGCTGGCGCTCGCCAACCTGCTGCAACCGGGCGCTGCGCTGCATCTGACGCCGCCCGCCGGTGAGGTCACCACCGGACTCGACACCGACGGCCTGAACGTCAAGAACATCCTGACGCACGCGTTCCCGACCAGTCTGCTCGACGCGATGGCGCGCAACGACATCCTGCAGATCCTCGTGTTCTCGCTGTTCTTCGGTATCGGCCTTGGCGCGCTCAAGCAAGATCCGCGCGTGAAGGTCGTGGTGGATGCCATCGACGGCATGGTGCCGGTGATGCTGCGGCTCACCAACTACGTGATGCGCGCCGCGCCGTTTGGCGTGTTCGGGGCGATTGCGTCGGCGGTCACGGTGCGCGGACTCGGTGTCCTCCTGACATACGGCAAGCTGATCGGCTCGTTCTATCTGGGGCTGGTGCTGCTGTGGGCGATTCTGATCGGCGTCGGTTATCTGTTCCTCGGCAAGCGCGTCGGCACTTTGCTCAAGCTGGTGCGTGAGCCGGCTCTGCTGGCGTTCTCGACGGCCAGCAGCGAAGCGGCTTATCCGCGTCTGACCGAAAAGCTCGAAGAGTTCGGCGTCGACAAGAAAGTGGTCGGCTTCACGCTGCCGCTCGGCTATGTGTTCAATCTCGACGGCTCGATGATGTATCAGTCGTTTGCCGCGATCTTCATCGCGCAGGCGTTCGGTATCGACATGCCGTTGTCGCAGCAGATCATCATGTTGCTGGTGTTGATGCTGAGCAGCAAGGGCATGGCGAGCGTGCCGCGCGGGTCGGTGGTGGTGGTCGCGGCGGTCGCGCCGATGTTCCATCTGCCCACCGCCGGTGTCGTGCTGGTGCTCGCAATCGACCAGATTCTCGACATGGGCCGCACGATGACCAACGTGATCGGCAATAGCATCGCGACCGCCGTGATCGCCAGGTGGGAAGCGCGACGCTCGGCGGCTCCGGCGCAGGCGCAGCACTTCGATCAACTGCAAGGCGAAATTCGATGATGGAACCGTTAGCCCGGCCCCGGCGGTCTCTCGGCATCATCGGCGGTCTTGGGCCGCTGGCGAGCGCCGATGTGTTCTACAAGCTGGTCAAGGCCACCCCGGCGAGCAACGATGCCGAGCATTTCGATCTGGTGTTCGAGCAGCATCCGTATCGCAATGCGGGGCGCTCGCGGGAGGCGACTGTCGAACGCATGCTGTATATCTTCGACACCATTCGCGAATTCGAGAAGCGCGGCATTGCCTCCGTGGTGTTGCCGTGCTTCCTGAGCCACACGTTTATTGACCAGTTGCAGGAGAATTCGCCGCTGCCTATCGTCGATATGCTCGAAGGGATTCGCGCTCATGTGCGGCGGCGTTTTCCTTCCGCGCGGCGCATCGGCGTGCTCACGTCGGACTATGTGCGTGATGCAGGGCTTTTCGAGCGTTACTTCACGCAGCCCGAGTTCGAAGTGATTCATCCGCGACCTTTCGAGGCGGACGGTCTCGATCCGGTGACGAGCGCCGTGTACGGAGAAAACGGCATAAAAAGCGGCACACTCAGCGGATTGCCGGTGGAGTTGCTGCGCGCGGCCTGCGAAGATCTGGCCGCGCAGCGCGTGGACGTGATCGTGCCGGGCCTCACCGAGATCGGCCTCGTTGCGGACCAGCTCGACCGTTCGTCCGTACCTTTGCTGGATTCGAACCTCGTGTATGCACAGTATGTCGTGAGTGGCGAGTACGGTCATCCAGGACGTGTTTTCAAGGTCGGCGTGGTAGGCGGCGTGGGACCTGCGGCGACGATCGATTTCATGCAGAAAGTCGTGCGCAACACACCGGCTTCGCGCGATCAGGATCACATCAAACTGCTGGTCGAGCAGAACCCGCAGATTCCCGACCGCACCGAGAATCTGATCGGCGACGGACCCGACCCCACGGTCTCGCTTTACGCGACGTGCAAGAAACTCGAAGCGGGTGACGCCGACATCATCGCGATTCCGTGTAACACCGCGCATGCGTACGTCGAACGGATTCAGCCTTATTTGAAGGTGCCGATCGTCAACATGCTGACTGTGACGGTCGCGTATCTGCGCGAGTCGTTTCCGGCGTTACGGGAGGTCGGTCTGCTTGCGACATCGGGCACGATTGTCAGCGGCGTTTATCAGAAGGCGCTGGAAGCGCACGGTCTCACGCAGGTCGTGCCGGGACCTGCGCTGCAGGCTCGCGTGATGAACGCTATCTACGGGCCGCGTGGCGTGAAGGCGGGCTATACCACCGGCGAATGCGTGGATGAAATCACGCAGGCAGTCGACGATCTGATCGGGCGCGGTATCGAAGTCATCATTCTTGGCTGCACCGAATTGCCGTTGCTGCTGCAGCAAGGCGAGATACGCGGGTCGAGCGGACGCATTGCAATGCTCGCCGATCCGACCGACATTCTCGCGCGGCGTTGCGTCGCGTATGCGCGCGGCGACATGCAGGCGGAAGTTGTCGGGTTAGCCTCGCTGAGTTCCGCTTAGGTATCTCGGCGAATCGTGGGACCGGACCGTCTATGCCGCCGGGCGGGATTGAAGGTAGTCCCAGAGATCGTTGATCAACGGCATGTCGTTGTTCCGGTCGCGATAGAGGCGCAGTTCGAGATCGAGTTGCCATGTCTTGTCGCCTGCCGGCACGAGCGAGCCATCATTGAGTTCCGATTCGATCAGACTCTTTGGCAGCCACGCGATACCTTCGCCATTGAGAACCAGACGTTTGAGTACATCCGCCATATCGGATTCGAAATGCGGATTAAGGATCGGTTTCTTACTCGCGCGATGCAGTAACAGGTCGAAGCATCGGCCGAAATAGGTCGTCGCGCTATAGGCGATAAGCGGAATAGGGCGCGCGAGCGTGCCAGGAAGTCTGAATGCGCGAGTCAGGCGCGGGTCTGACGAACACACCGGCAGGAATACATCGCGGCCGACAGTGAGATACGGATAGCGTGTCGAGTCGAGATGCAGCGGCAGTTCGGGATGCTCGTAGGCGAGCATCAGTTCACAGTTGGAGTTCACGAGCATCAGAATCGAGTCGTGAACATTGGTCGGTATGATCCGCACTCGCTGCACATTAAAGCGGCTCTGCAGCGATTGAAGCCAGTCCGGTACAAAGCCCACGGAGATTGCATGCCCAGCCGCTATTTGCAGCGCAGTGCCCGGCATGCGTTGCTCGCTGCGAATGATTGCACGCGTGTCGAGCAACTTGCCGATGACGTCTTCGGCGGCTTCGCGAAAAAGCCTGCCAGCGGCAGTAAGAGTAGGGGGGAAGCTGCTGCGGTCGATCAGTTCCGCGCCGATCCACTGTTCCAGAGCCTGAATGCGGCGACTCAGGCCCGACTGAGTCACATTTCTAAGTTCTGCCGCGCGCGAAAAACTTTGGTGCTGTGCGAGTGCGATGAAATCCTCAATCCATTTGACTTCCACTTTGACTCCTTGACGGCATCCAGACTTATCGGCCTTACGATTAATTGGCGCCTCATTCTAAACGCGCCAATTATGTGGCGCATTCAACGTATGAGGAATTGGGCATTGGCGATATGTTGGGGAAGGGCAGGCACGGCTCGGGAAAATCGTCACCAGAACAACCTGCCACGCGCTTCGATCTCCGTTCACATTCCCATTACGCATAGGTAGAAACTATGCAAAGCATCGTAAAACAGTGTTGGTCAACGAAATTTGGCGTCAGTAAATTCGGACGCATCGTGGGTTGGGGGACATTTCACTAATCGAAGTCCCAGCCCGGTTGATCAATTTTCGTCTCGTACGCGATACGACGGAGACACTGGAGAGACGTATGGCTCAAGACCGCATGACGGTTCCCCTGATCGAGAAACACACGATCGGTTACGTGCCGCAAAACGAGCGGCACGGCAAGGTTCGCGATCTCTTCACGCTCTGGTTTGGCGGCAATATCGCGCCGTTGCCGATCGTGACCGGCGCGCTCGGCGTGCAGATCTATCACCTCAATCTCTTTTGGGGCATCGTCGCGATCATAGTCGGGCAGGCGCTGGGCGGCATCCTGATGGCGCTGCATTCGGCGCAGGGCCCGCAGATGGGTATTCCGCAGATGATCCAGAGCCGCGCGCAGTTCGGCTCATGGGGCGCGCTACTCGTGACGGTGATCGCCGGCATCATGTATGTGGGCTTTTTCGCGTCGAACATCGTGCTGGCGGGTAAATCACTGCACGGCATCGAATCGTCGATTCCGGTGAGCGTCGGCATCGTGATCGGCGCAGTGGGTTCGGGGCTGATCGGCATCATCGGATACCGATTCATACACATGCTGAACCGGATCGGCACATGGGTGCTCGGAATCGGTATCGTGGTGGGATTCGGCTACATCGTGACGCACGTGCAGTCGGACGATTTCCTGACTCGCGGTGGTTTCAGCATCGCCGGCTGGCTCGCTACAGTGTCGCTGTCCGCGCTCTGGCAGATCGCTTTTGCGCCGTACGTGTCCGACTATTCACGCTATCTGCCCAAGGATGTGGGCGTCGCGTCGACGTTCTGGGCGACCTATCTCGGCTGCTCGCTGGGCTCGACGCTCGCGTTCGTATTCGGCGCCGTGGCCGTGCTCGCGGTGCCGGCCGGTGCCGACACGATGGACGCCGTCAGGACATCGACCGGCGCGATCGGCCCGATCATGCTGGTGCTGTTCCTGCTGAGCGTGATCAGCCACAACGCGCTGAATCTGTACGGCGCGGTACTGTCGGTCATTACGTCTCTGCAGACGTTCGCGTACCGGTGGATTCCGACGGCGCGAGCGCGTGCGGTGCTGTCCATCGTCATTCTCGTGGCGTGCTGTTTTGCTGCGGTCGGTGCGTCGAAGGACTTTATCGGTCACTTCGTCGATCTCGTGCTCGCGCTGCTGGTCGTGCTGGTACCGTGGACGGCGATCAACCTGATCGACTTCTACGTGATCCACAAAGGCCAGTACGAAATCGAATCGATCTTCCGCGTGGACGGCGGCATCTACGGACGCTTCAATCCGCAGGCGCTGATCGCTTACGCAATCGGTATCGTGGTGCAGATTCCGTTCATGAATACGCCGATCTACGTGGGTTCGTTCTCGTCGCATCTGGATGGCGCGGACCTGTCGTGGCTGGTGGGCATCGTCGTGACGACGCCGCTGTACCTGTGGCTCGCTACACGCGACACCGCGTATCGCCGTCGCCAGAATCAACCGGTGGCTTCGGCGCGATAATCAGTGCGGCGCGCCTTGCGCGTTGTGACATTCGTCTGATGTTCAAACAGAAAAGCCCGTCGGCAACCTGCGTTGCCGACGGGCTTTTTGCCATCCGCCTCGAACTTATCCCTGGCCGATGTGCAGGCGCCGGATATAGCTCTCACAGAAAGCTGAGAATCGCCTGACCACCTCGCGCGGCTTCATCGAATTCGACATGGCGATGCCGAGCGTCGTCGCGTTCACGCTCTCCTTGAACTGCTTGATCACGAAGCCTTCGCCGTCGACGGTGCGGTTCGACTTCAGCGGGAAGTTGAGAATGCTGTAACCGAGCCCGTTCGCGACCATGCCTCGCACCACTTCCGGCTGCGACGACCGGAACGCCGGCATGGGCCGGCCGCCCACCGCGTCGAACAGCGACGAGAAATACTCGCGGCTGTGCGGCAGATCGAGCATCACGTACGGCTCGGAAAGCAGATCCTGCAACGACACCTTGCGCGCACGCGCGAGGCGGTGCGTGCCCGGCAGGATCGCGTAAGGGGGCAGTGTCAGCAGCGGATTGAACGTGACGCCGTCGGCGAGATCGAGGCTGTAGGTCAGCGCGATATCCAGCGAGCCGTCCAGCAGACCGCTCAGCAACGTGTCCTGATGCGCCTCCGTGGTGCGGAACGTGATGCCCGGATGATCCTGAACGAAGCGGCTGATGATGCCCGGCAACAGCGGCGGCGCCAGCGACACCATGCAGCCGAGCGCGATGGACCCGGACATGCCGCCGTCCAGTTCCTGCGCGGTGAGTTGCAGTTCTTCGGCGTTTTTCAGCAGATTGCGCGCGTGGCCGAGCAGATCGCGGCCCGGCTGCGTGAGCGACAGTCCGCTCGCGTGATGGCGGATAAAGAGCTGCACGCCGAACAGTTCTTCGAGATCGGCGAGCGCCGTGGAAATGGACGGCTGCGAAATATGCAGACGCTTCGCAGCGGCAGTGAACGACAGTGTTTCTGCGGTCACGACGAAGTAGCGCAGTTGACGCAGCGAATAACGTACCGGATAGCCTTCCATCCAGATCTCCAGTGAAGACGTGCAGAGCGTCATTATCCGCCGTCGCGCGGCAGCTTGCATAGGTAAAAACAATGCATGGCATTTTTTGAATGTATTTTAGTTTGAGGTCCGTGCCGCGTAGAGTCTGTCGCTATGTCGTCGTCGGAAGAGGGTTGCGCAGCGCACCCCGACCATAACGGATCAAGTCGTTTTTCATAGGAGGCAGCCATGACGGCTGAAAAACTGTCCATCGACACCGTGATCGTAGGTGCCGGTCAGGCCGGCGTAGCAGCGAGCGAGCACCTGAGCAGGCAAGGTGTTCCGCACCTCGTGCTGGAGCGCGACCGGATCGCCGAACGGTGGCGCACGGGCCGCTGGGATTCGCTGGTCGCAAACGGTCCCGCCTGGCATGACCGGTTCCCCGGCATGGAGTTCGAAGCACTTGACCCGGACGCGTTCCCGGGCAAGGAGCAGGTCGCGGATTACTTCGTCGCCTACGCGAAAAAATTCAATGCGCCGGTACGTACCGGTGTCGACGTGAAGCGTGTCGAGCGTCAGCAGGGGCGTCCAGGCTTCATCGTCGAAACGAGTGAAGGCACGATCGAAGCGAAGCGTGTCGTGGTGGCGACCGGGCCGTTCCAGCGCCCCGTGATTCCGCCGATCGCGCCGCAGGACGCAAACCTCACGCAAATCCATTCGGCCGACTATCGTAACCCCGCGCAATTGCCCGCAGGGGCGGTGCTGGTGATCGGCGCGGGTTCCTCGGGCACGCAGATCGCCGACGAACTGAATCGCGCGGGCCGCGACGTGTACCTGTCGGTCGGCGCACACGACCGTCCGCCGCGCGCGTATCGCAATCGCGATTTCTGCTGGTGGCTCGGCGTGCTCGGCGAGTGGGACAAGGAAGAGGCCGGCCCCGGCCGCGAACACGTGACGATCGCCGTCAGCGGCGCGTACGGCGGTCAGACCATCGACTTCCGCCGCCTCGCGCATGAAGGCATCACGCTCGTCGGCCTGACGAAATCGTTCGACGACGGTGCCGTGCAATTCGAGCAGGATCTCGCCGACAACATCCGGCGCGGCGACGAGAATCTGTTCGCGTTGCTCGACGCCGCCGACGCCTATATCGAACGCAACGGTATCGATCTGCCCGCTGATCCGCTGGCGCGCGTGATTCCGTCCGACCCCGCATGCGTGACGAACCCGCTGCGCGAACTGGATCTCGCGAAGGCAGGCATCCGCACGATTATCTGGGCGACGGGTTATGCGACCGATTACAGCTGGCTGCACGTCGACGCCTTCGACGAGAACGGCAAGCCGAAACATCAGCGCGGTGTATCGAAGGAGCCAGGCGTGTACTTCCTCGGTTTGCCATGGCTGTCACGACGCGGCTCGTCATTCATCTGGGGCGTGTGGCACGACGCGAAGCATGTCGCCGATCACATCGCGACGCAGCGCAAATACGCCGAATATCGCGACGCGGACCAACGTCGAGCCGACACGGATCGCACAGCGAAAGCTGAATCCGCGCGGAACGACACGCAAACCACCAACACGACCGAACTGGGAGTCAACTGATGCCGACCCATACCCGCATCCGTATGTTCAACACGAAAGACACGTATCCGAATCAGACGCTCGACAACGACCTGTGCCAGGCCGTGCGCGCCGGCAACACGGTGTATGTGCGCGGCCAGATCGGCACCGATTTCGACGGCAACCTGGTCGGTCTGGGCGATCCGCGCGCACAGGCCGAACAGGCGATGAAGAACGTCAGGCAACTGCTCGAAGAAGCGGGCAGCGACATGTCGCACATCGTCAAGACGACGACGTACATCATCGATCCGCGTTACCGTGAGCCGGTTTATCAGGAAGTCGGCAAGTGGCTGAAGGGCGTTTTTCCGATCTCCACGGGTCTGTGCGTGAGCGCGCTCGGGCAGCCGCAATGGCTGATGGAAATCGACGTAATCGCCGTGATTCCCGATAACTGGACGCCGTCGCAAAGCTAAGGAGCAACGCATGACATTCTCGATCGTCGGACGTTGCCGTGAGACGGGTCAACTCGGCATCGCCATCAGTTCGTCGAGTATTTCGGTTGGCGCGCGCTGTCCGTGGGTGCGCGCGGGCGTCGGCGCAGTGGCGACGCAAAATGTCACGCTGCCCGCGCTCGGTCCGTTGATTCTCGATCTGATCGAGCGTGAGCAACTGAGCCCCGAGGCCGCACTCGAGCGGGCGTTGAGCGAGCAGGCGTGGAGCGAATATCGTCAGGTGACGGTGGTCGATTCGCAAGGCCGCACGGCGGTATTCACCGGCCAGCAAGCGCTCGGCGTGCATCATGCGGTGGCGGGCGAGCAGTGCGTCGCGGCGGGCAACATGCTGGCCGGCCCGCATGTGATCGACGCGATGACGACAGCGTTCGAAGCGGCGCAGGGCATGCTCGCCGACCGTCTGCTCGCGGCGTTGCACGCGGCGATGAAAGCAGGCGGGGAAGCAGGCCCGGTACATTCGGCCGCGTTGAAGATCGCCGATACGCAAGTGTGGCCGGTGGTCGATCTGCGGGTAGATTGGGCCGACCACGATCCGATCGGCCAACTCGATTCACTGTGGCAAGCGTATCGCCCGCAGATGAACGACTACGTGACGCGCGCACTCGATCCGACCACGGCGCCGAGCTATGGAGTGCCCGGCGATGAGTGAGCTATCGAGCCGCGCGGTGCTGGAGCGTCTTGTCAGTTTTGCGACTGTCAGCCGCGATCCGAATCTCGAACTGATCGCGTTCGTTCAGCAATATCTGGCCGATCACGGCGTCGAATCCGAGCTGTTTCATAACGACGAGCGCACCAAGGCGAATCTCTACGCGACGATCGGACCGCGCGACAAGGGCGGCATCGTGCTCTCCGGTCATACGGACGTGGTGCCGACCGACGGCCAGGCTTGGAGCGTCGATCCGTTCCGTGTCACCGAAAAGAACGGCCGTCTGCATGGACGCGGCACGGCGGACATGAAGGGCTATCTCGCGGCGGTGCTCGCCGCGGTGCCGATGCTGGTCGCGCGCAAGCTCGACATGCCGGTGCATCTGGCGTTCTCGTACGACGAGGAAGTAGGCTGTCTCGGGGTTCGCTCGATGCTCGCGGATATTCAGGAGCGTGCGCACAAGCCGCGTGTTTGCCTGATCGGCGAGCCGACCGGAATGAAGCCGGTGCTCGGTCACAAAGGCAAGCT
Source organism: Paraburkholderia fungorum (assembly GCF_900099835.1). NCBI lineage: Bacteria > Pseudomonadati > Pseudomonadota > Betaproteobacteria > Burkholderiales > Burkholderiaceae > Paraburkholderia > Paraburkholderia fungorum. Next base: position 213,866 of record NZ_FNKP01000003.1, on the reverse strand, counting down.
CGCGATGCGCTGTCACGTGAAAGGCGCGGCGTGCCATTCGGCGTATGCACCCTATGGCGTCAACGCGATCCAGTACGCGGCGCGGCTCATCAACCGGCTCGAAGCAATCGGCGACGAACTCACGCAGTCGCAGTATTGCGACGAGCGTTTCGATCCGCCGTTTTCGACGGTGCAGACGGGTGTCATCAAAGGCGGACGCGCGCTGAACATTGTGCCCGCCGAATGCGCATTCGATTTCGAAGTGCGTTCGGTGCCGGGCTTCGACGCGAACACGGTCGCCGAGCGTCTTCAGGCCTATGCGCAAACCGAATTGCTACCGAAAATGCGCAAGGTGCAGGCCGATACCGATATCCGTCTGGAACCGCTCAATGCGTATCCTGGACTCGCCACATCGCCCGACAGCGACGCAGCGCGTCTGCTCGCCCATCTAAGCGGATCGGATGACTTCGGCACCGTGGCGTTCGGCACCGAGGGCGGGCTGTTCACGAACGCGGGTATTCCGACCGTGGTGTGCGGGCCGGGCAGCATGGACCAGGGCCACAAGCCGGACGAGTTCATCACGGTTGAGCAGTTGCAGCAATGCGATGCAATGCTTGCGCGGCTCGCGCAACACCTGAGCGAAGGCGCGAGTCGCTGAACGGAGAGAGCGAGTGAGGTAGCCGCACTTTCACTATCGAGTCTGTCGGCGGCAGACCTGAAAACCGGTAGCGCGGCCGCGCAGGCACGGTCACGATGCAGCGCTTATTTCTGTCGATTTTCCTCGTGGAATTCGACGTCCTCGATCACATCGCCGATATCCATACGCTGGCCCGCGCGCTCGCGTACTTCCTGTTCGTGCGTCTGCTTGGCGCGTATTGCCTGCTCACGAAGCTGTTTGCGCAGATCGCGCGTCTTCCACCAGATGATGCCGCCAATCACGATGGCAGCCCCAAGTAGCACTGCCAACATCACGAGCGAAACGGCGAACCCCACGACGAGCAATGCAGCGCCGATTACTACGGCCAGCACCTTCGTCAATAAGCCCGGCGGTCGAGAACGCAGGGTTGCACCGTTCTGTCCGAGCCTTTCCTGCTGCCTGTCGAATTGCATTACATCTCCAATCGCCGTTATCCCGACGCGGTTTCAAGGGTGAACGCAAAAGCGAGCTCAAATTTGATGGTTTGAGGTTGAATTGCTGATGCGAGGGTCGCCCCTTTAGAACAAAGATTTACGCGGTGGAACTTCGAGTGCTTTGTCCTGTGCGGATCCACGTTGCATACCGTGTGCATTATCATGCGCAAGCTCGGCGGGTCGCAAGCGGGTCGGCCGGAGGCCGCTGGGGCGGCATTGGGAAAGTAATCACGCGCGGTCAGTTGAGGGCGGCGCTGATTTTCTGCGGTGTTTGGCTAGCAAGATGGTCTTTTACATTCGGTTCAATTTGACATAACGTAAATTATCAACAGAAAATCTGTAGCGGCAATATGAGAATGTCATGTTTCAGCAAGATACAGATGTCGGGTTTTGCTGCTGGTGCGATGCTGGGTGCTTCCGGTCGGATTCCGGGAGGCTGGCATGCGTCAAGCCGAACTGGTGACACTGAACATGCGCGAACTCGACCGGTTGAAGATGGTCCAGCCGTATTCCGCCGAGCATCTTCCGCTCATTCATCCGCAAACCCAATCAGTGTATTTGTTCATCGCATGGATGCCGCGCCGTCACTTGACGAGAATATGACGTAATCGGCTCTGGTGCCTCCGTAGTAATTGCGGCGCCCAGCTCACCGTCCATTATTCAAATCAGGAGACACCATGGCAGAGCAGAACAGCCGGACCCGGGTCGACAAGGCCAGACAGGCGCGGCGCGCACTGATTTCCAGTTGCGTCGGGACATCGGTGGAATGGTATGAATACTTCATCTACGGCACCGCAGCCGCACTGTATTTCGGACCGCTGTTCTTCCCGAACAAAGATCCCGCGATCGCACGGCTGATCGCCTTCGCGTCGTTCGGTGTGGCCTTCCTCGCCCGTCCACTCGGCGCGTTCGTGTTTGGCCACCTCGGCGATCGCATCGGCCGCAAGTCGACGATGATCTTCACGCTCATGCTGATGGGCACGGCCACCGGCGCGATCGGAATACTCCCGACTTACCAGCAGATCGGCGTACTCGCCCCGGTTCTGCTGGTCACGCTGCGTCTGCTGCAAGGTCTCGCGGTTGGCGGAGAATGGGGCGGCGCCGTGCTGGTGGCAGTCGAAAATGCGCCACGGCACAAGGTTCGGCTCTACGGCGCGGCGCCGCAAATGGGCAGCGGCTTCGGGCTGTTCCTGTCGACGGGAGCCATGGCGCTCGTCGGCCTGTTGCCCCCTGACGCGCGCCTCGCATGGGGCTGGCGTGTGCCCTTCATTGCGGGCTTCGCGCTCGTGCTGATCGGCCTTTTCATCCGGCTCGGCGTCGCGGAATCCGAAGACTTCAAACGCATGAAGGCGGCCGGCCGTCGCGTGAAGCTGCCGATCGCGGACGTGCTGCGCCACGCGAAGCTGCCCACGCTGGTGGCCACCGCGATGTCCGCGTCGTTTGCGGTCGTGTTCTACATGGTAGCCACCTACTTCGTGTCGTACGCAACGTTCCATCTGAAGATGCCGCAGGCTACCACCTTCAGACTCGTGATGATTGCCTCGCTGATCGATCTGATCGCCTTTCCGATCATCTGCTCCTACGCGGACCGGATCGGCGCACATCGGGTATTTTTCTTCGGCACGCTGTTTGCCGTGCTGTGCAGTGTTCCCCTATTCCTGACGCTCAATACGGCCAGTCCGGTGCTGGTCGGTCTTGCACTCTCGTTGACGATGGTTTGCGGACAGGTCACCACCTATGGCGTGGTCGGCAGCATGAGCGCCGAACTGTTCCCCGCCGAGTACCGCTATACCGGCGTCGCGGTGTCGGGAGCGATCGCGTCGATTCTGTTCAGCGCCCCCACTCCGCTCCTCGCCGAATGGCTAATGCACAAGACGGGTTCGTGGGTGTATCTGGCGGGCATGGTGTCGGTCGCCGGGTTCATCGCGACGCTGGGCGGCATCGGCTACATGAAGCTGCGTCGTCAGGTGCATCCGGTGGGCTACGTGGGCGAGTCCAGCCACGCCGTCAGCGACGCCGCCAGTCCTGCTGCGACCGTAATCGGCAGTAGCCCTATGTGATGGGCTGACGCCTCTTCCTGCCGCGCTTCCAGATCACGCCACCGTTCAATCGCGGTGGCGTGATCGTTTGTTCAGTACGCTGGGGAAATCGAAATCGGAAGGCAACGCGATGTCATGCAGCCGAGCGACCGGCGTCCAGCGGCACCGCGCCGGCATCCGGAATCAACGACTCGAATTGCTGATGCAGATGCTCGCGAAAGCTCGTGATCGCCGCAGTCGGCAACGCCTTGCGCGTCACGATGCTGCCGTAAGACCGCGTGGCGTGAAAGTCCGTTAGTTCGAGCGTGGCGCGATTGCGCCGCGCATTCGACTCCGCGAGCGATCGTGGCATGAAGGTCAGAAAGCCTCCCGTGTCGATCATGCCGAGCAGCGTCGGCAACGTCGCCGCCGTCGTCGCATCGAACACAGCGCCGCGTTCGCCGAAGGCCATCGCCAGCCGCTGACGCAGGTCGCTGTAACGCGCCAGCAGAATCAGCCGATAAGGCAACAGCATGTCGATCGTCACCTCTTTCGCTTGCGTAATCGGATGAGCGGACGGCGCCATCAACACGACCGGCTCCTCCGCCAGCGGACGAAACAGCAGGTTGTCGTGGTCACCGTCGACCGCCGCGACGCCGAGATCGGCCGTGCCGTCGGCGATCGCCTTGAGCACGTTTTCATACGGCATGTCCTTGAGCTGGACACTCACGTCCGGAAAGCGCTCGCAATACGAATGAATGATCTGCGGCATGAAGGTTGCCGCGATCATCGGCGTCGCGGCAACGACGACACGATTGCGCGCGGCGTCGGAGCGGTCGCGGAACTGACGCAAAATGTCATACAGACCGCCGAGCGCGTCGATCGCCGCAGCTTGCAGCAAGCGGCCTTCTTCGGTGGGTTCGACGCGCCGGGTCGTGCGCACCAGAAGCTGCACCCGTAGTACGGATCCCAGCTTTTTGACCCGACTCGACGCGGTGGGCTGCGAGATGCAGAGACGCTCAGCCGCTTTGCTGAACTGCCCTTCTTCGAGGACTACCAGAAATGTTTCCAGCTCGGGCAGGTGAAAGCGAAACGAGGGATTGTCCATGAGGTCGGCAAGGATCGAGAAGTACGAACGCTCGAACGCGAGAGGTATACGGCATCGTTGATGTGCTGGCGATGGTAGCACGCAGCGTAAGCTGTAGATTGATGTCGCGGATGCGTGCTCGACCAGGGAAAACGCGTAGGTTTGCAACCAGCCGTGGCCGTTTCGCCTTCGCATGCGCGAGCGCCGGCATCCATCCCGGAGCCGGCGCATGTCGAGATGAATCAGCCAGCTTCGGCTTACGCTTCGGCGAGATCGTGGAGCAGACGGGTCAGGTATTTGCCGTCACGAAACGCAAGCGGCGGGCGGTCGCCGCGAAACACGTTCTCGACCAGGCCGAGAAACACCACGTGATCGCCGCCGGGGTACGTCGCCATCTTCCGGCACTCGAGGAACGCAGACGCGCCGCGAATGATCGGCAAACCGGCGACACCTTCGTCGATTTCGACGCCGTCGAACTTGTCGTCGCCGGACTTGGCGAAGCGATCCGACACGTGAATCTGATCGACGGCGAGGATGTTGACCACGAACCGTTCTGTGTCGCGGAAAGCAGGATGACTGCGTGACGTAGTCGACTGGCTCCAGAGAACGAGAGGTGGCGCGAGCGAGACGGAACTGAACGAATTGGCGGTGACGCCGTAACGCCGTCCGTCGGCGCCCAGCGTAGTGATGACCGTCACGCCTGTGGTGAATGCGCCAAGCGTGTTGCGCAAAATTTTGCTGTCGATGGCGTTCATGGTTTTTCCCCAAAAAATCAGGCTGTTTCTAACGCCGCGCAATACGCGGCCATTTGTTCAATCGATACGAGCACGATCCGATGCGCGACCGCAAAGCGCACCAGATCGGCTCGCCGCGCCATCGTTCCGTCTTCGTTGACCAGTTCGCAAAGCACACCGGCGTAGCCGCGCCCCGCCAGCCGCACAAGGTCGTAAGCGGCCTCGGTGTGACCGGGGCGCTCCACCACACCGCCCTCGCGGGCGCGCAGCGGAAACACGTGACCGGGACGCACGAAGTCGGCAGCCACCGATTTCGTCGACGCGAGCGCATTAATCGTTGCGGCGCGGTCGGCCGCCGAAATGCCCGTGGTGACGCCGTGGCGAAGATCCACGCTGACGGTGAACGCCGTGCGAAAGGACTCGTCGTTCTCCTGCACCATCGGCGGCAATTGAAGGCGATCGAGCACGCGGCCCGGCATCGAGATACAAATCAGACCGCTGGTGTGCCGCACCATGAACGCGAGAGCTTCGGGCGTCATCGCGTCGGCGGCGATGATCAGATCACCTTCGTCCTCGCGATCCTCGTCGTCGACCACGATGACGAACTCGCCACGCTCGATCGCCCGTATCGCGGCCGGCACACTGTCGAACGCGGCCGTCGGATCGGCACGGCGTCGAAGCGATGCAGCGCGCGTCAACGGGTCGGTCAATGGGCTACCCTGGCGGCTTCGTTCGTCGGCCGGCTCGATAAAAAAGCTGCTGCGCTTGCAGACCTCGCCTGCGTCGTACGATGCGTCGTCTGCGCGTGCATCGAGCGTGGAATTAGCGTCTTGCATATTGATTACCCTTGCGTCCATTTGCGTCAAACAGAAAGTCAGCGAGGCGCTCGTTACAGCGGCACTTCGATATCGAGCAAAGGCGCATGCTGCTGCGCGCCGTAAATGTCCGTGTCGCCGATCGCACCCGAGGCGACCCGGCGCGGCAGCGTCGCTTTCCACGCGAGCGCGGGCGGATACTCGGTGAATCTGACTTGCCCGACCTCGACCTGATAGAGCGCCGCAATTCGCTCCGCCGTGATGACGCCCGACTCGCGGACCTTCTCGAACAGCGAACGGTCGTCGAACATGATGTCGAGCGTGATATGGAACGGTCCCGCGTTCTTGCTCTTGCAGGCCTTCGCAATGTCTTTGAGACGGACCATCGTCACACCTCCTCGTAATCGATCGGGAACATTTCCAGCGGATCGTCGGGCAACACGACGTGCTGCAGAATGAATTCGTAGACTTCGCCGCGCTCGATATCCGACGGCGAGAATGGAAACGCCATGTTGCCTTCCCGGCACATCCGGCCGGCGAAGTCGGAATGCAGCAAGGTCACTCGCGCCAGCGACAGCGCCGCGTTGGCGATCTCCTGCGTTTTGCCCACGACCTCCGCAATGATCGCCATCTCGATCGGTACGACGCCCGTCGCCGGCTCCCAAGCGCCCATCACGCCGTTGCGGCCGTATGTGCGCAGCACAAGCTGATAATCGTCGGCGTTGATGCCGAGTGCGGACACTTTCGTGCGCGTCGATTCGCGCACGAAATCGAGAAACGGTTCGATTTGCGCGATCAGCCCGGGGTCCCGGGTCGCGGCAAACGTCACGGTACTGAAGCCGACGCTGCGCACACCCTCGAGCTTGATCGAGTAAGGCTGCGGCTGCCAGCGCATGCCCGACACGCGCACGACGCGATCGGTGACGGCGTCGATCCGGCAATCGGTGGTGTCCATGAGGCCACCAGGCTCATGACGGATCACCGGACTCGACGTCTCGTGCAATGCCTGCACGGCCACCGACAACGGCGTGCAGCGCAACTCGGGATTCATCGGTTCCGCTTCAACATAGTCTTCGCCGACCGTCACGAGCAGGCAGTCATGCTTCTTCGGAATAGCGGCGTTGCACGCGCACTCCAGCATTTTTCCCGCGTACCACGACGAGGCAGCCGGCATGCCGTGATGCATCGCGAGCGCGACCCACGGCGACGGATCAGTGCCGCGTCCGCCGAGAATCACCTGCGCGCCCGCTTCCAGTGCGGCGCGATAAGGCTCCGGACCCATCATGCCGACAATCCGTTTCGCGCCGTCCAGCACCTGCTCGTCGAGGTGCGGCGCGTCGTCGAGCGCTCTGATACGGCCTTCGCCAAGCCGCTGTTTGATATAGGCCGCCGGTTGCTCCGCGTGGATCAGCGCCATTCTGAAATGCAGATCATGCTCACGGGCGATTTCGCGCACGATCTCCGCGCAGACCTGAAGATGCGGCTCACCGCCTGCGCCACCCGCGGTGCCGACCATCATCGGCACGCCTGAGGCGATCGCCGCGCGCAGCAGCAGCGAAAGATCACGCTTCATCGCAAGCCGCGAGTTCAGCGTTTTGCCGGAGCCGAGGTAAAACGGACCGGGGTCTGAGCTGCCGCCGTCGACACCGAACATGTGCGGCTTGCGCTCCATCGCCGCTCGAATCGATGCCTCGGGAAAGCCATACCCGAGGATGCCGCTCGCCGACATCATGCGTACAGTCTTGCTGGTCATTGTGACGGGTTCTCCTGGCTAGATGCTCGACTCACGCTCACGACGGCTTGCGCCAGTCGCCCGCCAACGGTTTGCGCAGACCCAGATGACTGCGCAGCGTGTCGTCCTCGTATTCCTTGCGGAACACGCCGCGCTTCTGCAATTCGGGGATCACCAGACGCACGATGTCCTCGTAGGTCCCCGGCACATAGGTCGCCGACAACACAAAACCATCGCACGCCTTGTCGAACCATTCGATCATCTGCTCCGCGACCTGCGCGCCTGTGCCGACAAAGCACGGTCCGTCGCGCAGCGTGCCGCGACCGGACGCCTCGACGAAGTCCTTCACCGACGGATTCTTTTTGCCGCTGACCTGCACCACCTTGTCGCGCAGGCTTTGCCATGACACGGCGGCGAGTTCCTCGTCGGTGAACGGCTGATCGTAGGGGCGGCCCGCGAAGTCGATATTCAACGTTTCGCCGATCATCGTGAGACCGTCGATGGGCCGCGACAGCGCCGCGATCACATCGTGCTTCTCGCGCGCCTCGGCTTCCGTTGCGCCCACGATGATCTTCACTTCCGCGCAAATCCTGAGCGAGTCAGGATCGCGCCCTGCCGCTGCCGCGCCCGCCTTCAGCGCCTGGTACTGTTTGATGCCGTTCTCGAGCGTGGGATATTTGGCGAACACCACTTCGGCCCAGCGGGCGGCAAACGCAAGGCCGCGACCGCTCTGCCCCGCCTGCAGGATCACCGGATGCCCCTGCGATGAACGCGGTACGGTCAACGGTCCGCGTGAATTGAAGAAGCGCCCGTTGTGATCGAGGCGCGTCACCTTCGACGGATCGGCGAAATAGCTTTCCTGCTTGTCGGCCACGATCGCGCCTTCGCGCCACGTGTCCCAGTGGCCCATCACCACTTCCATGAATTCGTCGGCGCGGTCGTAGCGGGCGTCGTGTTCGAGATGTTCGTCGGCACCGAAGTTGGCGGCCTCCGAGTCGTTCATCGACGTCACCACGTTCCAGGCCACGCGCCCTTTCGTCATCAGATCGAGCGTGGCGAACAGACGCGCCACGTGATACGGCTCGTAGTAAGTCGTCGAATACGTCGCACCGAGACCGAGACGGGAGGTGACCATGCCCATCGCCATCAGCACCGAGGTCGGTTCGAGCTTGATCGCACGCACGCCGTAGCGGACCGTTTCGCGATGGCTATTGCCGTAGATATCGGGCATCGCAAGACGGTCATCGAAGAACGCCATGTCGAACTTGCCTTCTTCCAGGGTACGTGCCACGCGCTGGTAGTACTCGGGAGTCAGATAGTCCGTCATGCTCGACGGATGCCGCCACGAGCCCGCGTAGTTGCTGCAGTTCTGCGCCTGAAGGAAAGCGACCAGCGCCATTTGTCGAGGCTTGTTGGAACTCATGATGTGATTGTCCTTGTGATGGTTCTGGCAACGGTGTGCACGGAAGCAAAGGTATTCCCACGAGGCCACCTGGGACAATTTGCACAGTTCGATAGATCTATAGGCATATCGAATGAATCACGCTATTCGGGCCGCACATCGATCCGGTTATGCTTGTCGCCAGGCCTGAATCGCAATGCTTTCACGGCCTCGGACAAATGAATGCGAGCATCGGTCATGCATTCATCCGTTTGACGAATAGACCCGAAGAACCGCAATGGGCGTCGAACAGATTCATTGCGAGGTCCGGGCAATTTACCTGGAGGAGACGTTTCGTGAACCTGTCAACGCAGCCCACGCCGGGCGCCGTCCACAACAACCCGCCGCTTCTGCAAACCCATTCCCCAAGTGCCGCATGGCTCGGCAGCGCTCAGGAGCCCGCGCTGGACCCGCAGCGACGGATCATCGATCCGCATCATCACTTCTCGCATCACTGGGGAGGCTACGGACTCGACGACCTGCTGCGCGATACCGGCGCCGGTCACCGGATCGAAAGCACGGTCTACGTGCAATGCGGCTGGGAATACCGTCAGTCGGGCGACGAAATGATGAAACCCGTGGGCGAAACCGACGCCGTGGTGCGGCTCGCCGAAGCGGCCAAAGCGCGCGGCGCGAATACCGATGTTGCAGCCGGGATCGTCGGCTTCGCCGATCTGCTACTCGGGGATGCGGTCGAGCCGGTGCTGGGTGCACAGATCGACGCGGGCAAAGGACGTTTTCGCGGTATCCGCTTTGCCGCCTCGCGGCACGAATCGTTTCAGCATGGCGTGCTGCCGCGACCGCCCGTCGGGCTCTATGCGAATAATGCGTTTCGCGCGGGCGTCCGGCAGCTCGCCCGACTCGGACTGACGTTCGACGCCTGGGTGTATCACACGCAACTTCAGGATGTGATCGAGCTGGCGCGCAGCGTGCCGGAATCGACGATCGTGGTCGATCACATCGGCGGCCTGCTTGGGGTTGGACCTTACGCGGAGCGCCAGAAGGCAGCGTTCGACGAATGGTTGCCGCTGCTCGCGCCGCTCGCAGCCTGCCCCAATATCGTGATGAAGATCGGCGGCTATGGGACTACGGTGTTCGGCTACGACTTCATCAGTCAGCCGAACCCGCCATCGTCGGCCACGCTTGCCGATGCCTGGCGGCCCACGGTGACCGAGGTGATCGAAACCTTCGGTGCGAGCCGCTGCATGTTCGAGAGCAATTTCCCGGTCGACCGGGCGTCCGCGAGCTATGCCACGGTGTGGAACGCCTTCAAGAGACTCGCCGTTGACGCCAGCGAGTCGGAAAAACAAGACCTTTTCTATAACACCGCAGCGCGAACGTATCGGATCGGCGACGCCGGTCGCTAACGTTGACCGAGCTCGCGCTGACTATTGCGTCGCAACGCTTTCTGACCCTCGCACGCAAGTGCCGGGACCCTATTCCGCCATGCCTGATCCTGGAGACACCATGCATAGCACCTCCGTATTACGCCAGCCGTCAGGCAATCTCGCGCAATCCCTCGCGCGCTTCACGCTCGATCTGCAGCTCGCGGCCATTCCAGATACGGTCTGGAACAAGTCGGTCCATCACATCGTCGATGCGATCGGACTGGCGTTTGCGTCGCACAATTTCCCCTTCGCGAAGGCGGGTCTCGCGGGCATTCGTGCCGCGGGTGCCGCCGGCGACTCAACGGTGATCGGCGGCGGCGACAAGCTGTCGCCTCGCGACGCCGCGTTCGCCAATGGCTACCTGATGCACGGCCTCGATTTCGACGACACGCATCCGGCCAGCATCGTGCATCCGACCGTGGCTTGCCTGCCTGCGGCACTGGCCATCGCCGAAGCACGCGACATGAGTTGGGGCGAGCTCATCACCGCCTACGCGGCGGGAATGGAGACCGCCATCCGGCTGGGCCGGGCGGTCAAAGGCGGCTTCCATCATGTCGGCTTCCACGCAACCGGCATCGTCTCGCACTTTAGTGCGGCGATCGTCGCCGGTAAGCTGCTCGAGCTGAGCCTCGATCAACTCGTGTCCGCGCAGGGCATTGCCGGGAGCACGACGTCCGGCATCCAGGTGTTCCTGGAAAACGGCGCGTGGACCAAGCGCATGCATCCGGGCTGGGGCGCGCTGTCGGGTATCACGGCGGCGCACATGGCGCAAGCCGGATTCGCCGGACCGGATCGGCCGTACGAAGGTAAATTCGGACTCTTCGATACACACCTGCAAGCGCTTGCCGGTGAAGTCGACGCCGATTCCATCGCCGAAGGTCTGGGTCGACAGTGGACCCTGCTCGATACGTCGATCAAGCCATATCCGGTTTGCCATTTCATTCACGGATGCGCCGAAGCGGCATTGCAATTGCGCGAACAGACAGGTTCGATCGATCGCATAGCAGGTATCACCTGCGAGTTGCCCGCCGCCACCCTCGCGATCGTCGCGGAGCCTGCTGCCGCCAAACGCGTGCCGAAAAGCGATTACGAGGCCAAGTTCAGTGCGCAATTCGTCATCGCGGCCTGTCTGCTGCGCGGTCGCTTCACGTTGGCGGAACTCAGCGACGAGAGCTTGCGGGACCCCGACATCCTGATGCTCGCGGCGAAGGTCGACTGTGTCGCGGAAACGGAGTCGCAATTCCCGAAGTACTTCTCCGGTGCGGTATCGGTGCGGCTTGTCGACGGCGGCACACTGCGCGTCAAGGTGCCGATCAATCTCGGAAGCGGCGAGCGCGCGTTGAGTCTCACGGAGATCGTCGCCAAGTTTCGCGGCAACGCGAGCATCGGCTTGCCCGCCAGCCGGGTCGATGCCGCGCTCGATACCCTGCTGGGCGCTTCCCGGGACACCCCCGTGCGAAGCATCACGCGGGCGCTCGCCTGATCCGTGCCGCAGTGCCTGCTAGAATCGGCGCTCAGTAGCCACGACTGGCCGGGGCCGCCGCCCATCCGGGCGGCGCATCGCCGATCGGCCGGCATCGACTCCTTCCGCTGATTCTAAAAGGCTCCGTGCTATGGACATGAGGCACCTTCGCTCCTTCGTCGCAGTTGCTGAAGAACTGAGTTTCAGCCGGGCCGCGGAGCGGCTGCACATGTCCCAGCCTCCTCTCTCACAACACATCAAATCGCTCGAAGAGGAGATGGGGGTGACGCTGCTGGCGCGTACCCGTCGCGAGGTCCGGTTGACGGACGCGGGCGCGGTCTTTCTCCAGGAGAGCCGGGTTCTGCTCGGCCAGTTGCGCGTCGCTATCAATGCCACTGTCCGAACCGCACAATCCGATGCGGGTGTATTGCGGCTGGGGGTCGCCACGTCGGCATTGTTCGGCGTGATGCCGCGATTTCTGGACCTGATGCGCACGACTTTCCCGCACGTCGATGTGTCGGTCAGCGATATGCAGTCGAAAGATCAGGTCATTGCCGTCGCGCAGGGGACGCTCGACATCGGCATCGTTCACGTTCAGCCCGACCGGATGAAACTGCATCACATGCCGATCTTTAGCGAACCTCTTGCAGCCGTGCTCCCCGAAGGCCATCGACTGGCCGATTCCACCGACTTCTCTCTGTCCGACCTCGCGATTGAGCCGATGATCGCACTCTCGCGCGAACACGGGCCGGCGGTGTTCGATGCGGTCGTCGCGTCGTGCATCGATGCGGGTTTCAGTCCCGAGTTCAAGCACATGGCGCGCAATCCGCTGATCATCTTTCAGATGGTGCGGTTGGGTTTCGGGGTGTCCGTGGTGCCGCTCTCCTATGCGCACAGTGCTTTCCCGGGACTCTGTTTCCGCGAACTGCGACCAACCGAAGGTCGCGTACGAATGGAAGCCATCTGGAGCGACAAACGGGCGTCGGCGCTGACGCTGCAGGTGACGAAGCGAATCCTGCCGCAACTGACTGAGTCGTTGCAGCAGGCGGTGGCCCCGTAGCTCGCAGGCAAACATTGCGCCGACATGCGGCATGTAGACAGTCATCGCCCACGCGCAGTTCAGGCTTCCCCTTTCACCAGCTCCGGCGTCGCCCGAACAACAGGCCTCACCACCGACGACGCCACCACCACCGTCAACGCGATAAATATCGCCAATGCGAGCAGCCCGCTCGAAAACGTACCCGTCATCTGCTTGAGTACGCCCACCGCAAACGGCGCGAAAAATCCCGCTACATTACCGATCGAACTCAGCACGGCGAAGCCCGCAGGTGCTTCCGTTTCAGACAGCATCGCCGCGGGAATTGTCCAGAAAACCGAGATGCTGGCGAACGCGCCGAAGCCTGCTACCGTGAGTGCGCCGAGGCGGAGCACGGGTTGTTCGGTCAGCGCCGCCGCACTCAATGCGAGCACCGCGACGATACCGGGGATCATCAGATGCCAGCGCCGTTCACGCTTACGATCTGAACGCGCGCCCCACCAGATCAATCCCGCTGCGCCAGCCACGAACGGCAGCGCTGACATCAGTCCCACCTGGCTCACGCTCACGCCGAACGCCTGCACGATCTGCGGCAGAAAAAAGCTGACTCCATAATTTGCCGCGACGATGCCGCAATAGATGAAACCCAGCAGCCACACCCGCGAATTGCACAGCGCATGCCACGCGCCGTGTGAACTCGAGGGCGGCAACGCGCGGCGCTCGACGGCCAGTGTCTGCTCCAGCCACGCGCGCTCCTGCGGTTCGAGCCAACGCGCGTTGGCCGGAGAATCGGCCAGCACGCGCAGCACCACTATGCCAAGCACGAGCGAAGGCAGCGCTTCAAGCAGGAACAACCACTGCCAGCCATGCAGTCCCAGCGCACCATGCAGATTGAGAATCCATCCCGAGATCGGCGCGCCGAGCGCCGCAGACATCGGCAGCGCGACAGCGAACCACGCGACCATGCGCCCGCGATAAGCGGAGGGCAGCCAGTCCGTCAGAAACAGCATCACGCCTGGGAAGAAGCCGGCTTCGGCGGCACCGAGCAGGAATCGCAAACCAAGAAAACCGGCGGTGTTGTGAACGAACGCGAACAGCAGCGATATCACGCCCCACGACAGCATGATCCGCGCGAACCAGCGACGTGCGCCGAAGCGCCGCAACATCAGGTTGCTCGGTACCTCGAACAGCACGTAGCCGAGAAAGAAGATGCCGGCCCCCGCGCCGAATATCGCCGGCGACAGGCCGAGATCATGATTCATCGAGAGTGCGGCGAAACTCAGGTTGACGCGATCCAGATAGGCCGCGAAGTAACAGACCATCAGCAGCAGAACAATGTGCAGGCGAACCTTGCGGATAGTACTGGCTTCGATGCTTGTCATGGATTCGTCTCCTTTATTCGGCATCGGATGCAGTCACACGCGCTGTGCTGAAGATCAGCGATCTGTCCCGTGCCGTTTCGTTATTCGTCTGGCCTTTCAGAAAAACGGGACGACGATTACTTCGCCGTCCATCAACCGGCAGTCGTTCAATCGCTGGATGCGGTGATGCGCCCATCCACCATTTGCACAATGGCCGGGTGATAGTTCTGTCCAAAACCCGCATCGCGCGTCCGGCACATCAGGTCATAGGTGTATTGCGCAATGTGCGGCGCGAATTCGCCTTGCCTGGCGAGGTTGAGTGCCAACGCGGCATCCTTGATCGCATACACCAGCGGAAAAACCTTCTCCGGAAACTTGTCCAGCATCAGCGACTTCATGCCGTGATTGCGCAGCACGAAACTGTCGGCCGAGCCTTTCGACAGCAGGTTGAACAGCACCTCGCCGTCGAGCCCCGCGCGCCTGCCGATCGTTAGGACTTCAGACAACGCGTTGACGGTCATGAAAACCATCATGTTGTTCAGGATCTTCACCGTCTGACCGCTGCCGATATCACCGCAATGAAGCACGTCCGAACCCATGCATTCGAGCAAAGGCCGCAGCATGCTCACGTGCTTCTCAGTGCCGCCGACGGTGATGAACAACGTACCCTGTACCGCCGCTTCGCGCGTGCGGGCAACCGGTGCATCGACGAAATCGATGCCCTTCGCCGCGAGCGTGGCGGCCAGTTCACGCGTGCCGGCTACATCGCTAGTGCTCATATCCACGATCATCTTCGCCCGGCCGTGCGACGCCACCAGCGCCGCGCACACCTCTTTCACCTGCTCGATGGAAGGCAGCGAGAGAAACACAATATCTGCCTGCTGCGCAAGCGCTTCGATCGAATCCGCCGCCAACGCGCCGTGCTCGACCACCCGGGCGACGGCTTCTGCTGACATGTCGAACACATGCACCGGCAACGACGACTTGCGCACGAGGTTCGTGCTCATCGGTTCGCCCATTACGCCCAGCCCGACAAATCCGAGGCTCCATTCCTGATTCATGACTGCTCCACAAGATTAGAAAGTACGCACACTGGCTGGGTTGCTGTCATGTCCGGATCGCAAACGGATCGCGCACGGAATCCGAGAAATCGATCATGACGTTTTTAGTGGTGAGATATTCGCGCAGCCCAGCGTCGCCGCGCTCGCGACCGATACCCGATTCCTTGAAGCCGCCAAACGGCGCCTGAGCAGCCAACGCCCGGTAGGTGTTGACCCACACAGTGCCGCATTGCAACGCTTTGGAGACACGCATGACGTGGGAAATATCGCGCGACCAGATGCCGGCGGCGAGGCCGTATCGACTGTCGTTGGCCATTGCGATGGCTTCAGCTTCGGTGTCGAAGGGAATGATGGCGAGCACCGGTCCGAACACCTCCTCCTGTGCGAGTGCGCTGCGATTGTCGACGTCGCTAAAGATGGTCGGCTCGATGAAATAGCCCTGTTCGAGGCCCGGTCCCCGCGCGCGCCGTCCACCTGTGACCAGACGCGCGCCCGCGCTTTGCGCTTCGTCGATGATCGACAGGATGCGGCGATATTGCGGCTCATTGGCCACCGTGCCCATCTCCGTGCGCGGGTCGGTCGGATCACCCATGCGGATCGCCTGGGCTCGCTCGACGAGGCGATCCACCACCTCGTCATAGACGCCGCGTTGCACCAGCAGGCGCGAGCCCGCGACACAGGTTTGTCCGGTCGCACCGAAAATACCTGCGAGCGCACCGACGACCGCGTGATCGAGGCTCGCATCGTCGAAGATGATGTTGGGTGACTTGCCGCCGAGTTCGAGTTTGACCGGTACGAGACGCCGCCCCGCTGCAGCTGCAATGTGGCGGCCCACTTGCGGACTGCCCGTAAAGCTGATCAGTGCCACACCCGGATCTTCGACCAGCGCGCGGCCCGTCTCCGCGCCACCCGTGACCACGTTGAACACGCCCGGAGGAAAACCCGCCTCTTCGACCAGCGACGCGAACTCGAGTGTCGAAGCGGAAGCATGTTCCGACGGCTTCACGACGACGCAGTTACCAGCCGCGAGAGCAGGCGCGAGTTTGTTCGCTAGCAATGCCAATGGCGAGTTCCAGGCAGTGATCAGGCCGACCACTCCATATGGCTCCATCGACACATAGTCGAGCGTATCCGGCTGATCGATGGGGACATGCTGACCGAACAACTTGTCGGCGTAGCCCGCGAAATAACGCAGTTGCCGCCCGACCCACAACATTTGCGGACGGGTCTCGCGCACGAGCTTGCCGTTGTCGGCGGTTTCGATCAGCGACATGCGATCGGCAGCGCCTTCGATCAGTGTCGCCAGCCGATGCATCAGCGCGGCTCGCGACACGCCCGAACTGTTACGCCAGCCTTGTGTGAATGCGCGATTGGCGGCAGCGACTGCACTGGCGACATCGGCTGCGCTGGCATCGGGAATTTCGGCCCACACTTCTGCGGTGTAGGGATTGATGCTTTGCAACATACGGCGGTCCGTCGCATCCACGCGGCGGCCGTCGATATAAAGTTGATATTGGGTTATCACCGTCACTCCTCCTCGTAGTCTGTCCTCCTGGCAGCGAACTATACGAAGTACGGAGCAACGTCGTCCAATACGGAATTCGACGTTCAGTTATTTCAAAGCACAACGCTTCACTGAACGCCTTGGATTGCCAACCGGCTGGCTCGACGTTCCGCGGCTGGTCACGGATGTTCCCGAATCGGTCTCGGCTCTGCTCGATCCGCCATCGGGTCGGCTTGCATCCAGTCAGCAGGAACCGCTTGCAGCGATAACACCGGAGAAGGCGGTGGCAGGAAAGTCCGGAAACAGGAAGGCGACGACCACGAGCGATCGGCGCGCTCTATCGTCTGAGGCGAAGCAGGACAAAGTTACCACCGTGACGGAGCAAGTCGTGGAGCAGCAGAACCAAGCCCGCGCGGCTCGCTCTGATCTGGCAATCCCGCAACCTGCTGACAACGATGCGCCCACGCCCGCTTCTCAACCGCAGCCCGCACCAGCCTCTTTCACCGAGATCGTCGCGGAGCCGCGTCGTTCTGCGCCTGTCACCAGCCTGGACGATCTGGTCGGTATCGCGCCGATCGCAGAGGCGCTCATCAAGACGCTCGCGGGCAAAGCGCGGACTGGCCGTCTTGACGAAGTGAAAGCGCTGGCACTGTTACAGCAGATCGTCACGCTCTGACCTGAATCGGCTGTTGAACGGGATATCGCGACTCCTGGTTCGCGGGAATGGATGGTCCGTTCTGTAAAGACCATTCCGCGATCCAGCCGTGTCAGATCATCCAGCGCCGCGCAGCGCCGCAACCGGATGACCGCGCCCGCCCCCTTATTCCCCGTTCGGAATCCCTTCAATAGGACACTCCGGCGTGCCCGGTGTGGCACGCGTAAGCGCTTCGACGCGACGGCGCGTGCCCTCGGGGTCTTCAATCCAGTCACGATAGAATCCAAACGGACAGGCCGCCACGCCGTTCGCGCCGTCGCCCGAATTGATCGTGCCCGTGTACCCACGGTGCAGAAGTTTGTACAGATGGTTCTGTGACTGCATATTACGCCGCGCGTCGCGGATCATGCCCAGCGATAGCTCCGCGTACTGCACGCCCATCTCCTCCTCGCCGCACTCGCCGAGCGTGCGTCCGTCGAAGCCCACGATCGCCGAGTGGCCGAAGTACGAATACACGCCGTCCCAGCCCGTCGCATTCGCCACGGCGACATAGGTGTTGTTCATCCAAGCCATCGCCTTAGCCACCATCACCTGCTGCTCCTTCGCGGGATACATGTAGCCCTGGCAGCGCACGATCAGTTCGGCGCCGTTCATCGCGCAGTCGCGCCAGATCTCGGGATAGTTGCCGTCATCGCAGATGATCAGGCTGATCTTCATCCCCTTCGGCCCATCGGTCACGTAGGTACGATCGCCGGGATACCAGCCTTCAATCGGGGTCCACGGCATGATCTTGCGATATTTCTGCACGATCTCGCCGTGATTGTCGATCAGCACGAGCGTGTTGTACGGCACCTTGCGCGGATGCTCTTCGTGACGTTCTCCGGTGATCGAGAACACCCCCCAAACATTGGCCTGACGACATGCCGCCGAGAAAATTTCCGTTTCCTCGCCCGGCACCGTCGACGCCGTATCGAACATCTCCTGCCGGTCGTACATGATGCCGTGCGTCGAATACTCGGGAAATACCACGAGATCCATGCCGGGCAGTCCCTGCTTCATGCCGACCACCATACCGGCGATGCGGCGCGCGTTGTCGAGCACCTCCGCCTTCGTATGCAGACGCGGCATCTTGTAGTTGACCACCGCAACGCCCACGCAATCCTTACTGCTCGAAATATCGCCATGTCGCATGACAAATTCCTCCTTTAATACGCTTTGACCGCGGGCGGCATTCCGGCCGCCCGCGCCGCTTCAGCACCATCGCCCTAGTGGCTGATCATCCAGGGTCGTCCTGCCGGTCGTTTGAGTCCGTCCGAAGCCGTCCCGGCGAGCTTCGCGCCGCCACCCGAGCAGCAACTGCATCCCGCACGATGACGCAACGGCGGACCGTCACCGGACTGTCGCGGCGCATGCGACGCACGCTCGTTCGTCGCGTGTGCCGAGCGGCGCGCGTGCGTCATCAGAGCCAGCGAAGGCGCACTGATCACCCGGCCGCTCTCGCCTCCGCAATCGGGACATCGGCAGGGTTTTTCACGGTCCGCCATGCGCCGCATGACAGAAAACGGGCCACAACTCGCACATTCGAAGTCGTAGATCGGCATGACAAGTTCTCCTGGTCGCGTTGGCTCAGACGGTCGCCAGATCCGGCGAGCACGGCAAATCCACGCCGCCCTTGATGTGCTGGATCGGGCCATCGGCATTCGGGCGAATGTCGAAGTCGAATATTTGCGTCGGCAGCCACAAGGTCGCGCATGCGTTGGGAATATCGACCACGCCGCTGATATGCCCTTGCACCGGCGCGCAACCGAGCAACGAATACGCCTGCGCGCCCGAGTAACCGAACTTCTTCAGATATTCGATCGCATTCAGACACGCCTGCCGGTAAGCAACCGTCACGTCGAGATAATGCTGACCACCGTGCTCGTCGACAGAAATGCCTTCAAAAATGAGGTAATCGTTGTAATTCGGCGTGATGGGGCTCGGCTGGAAGACCGGATTGCGAATGCCGTATTTCGCCATGCCGCCTTTGATCAGGTTCACGCGCATGTGCACCCAGCCCGCCATTTCGATCGCGCCGCAAAACGTGATTTCGCCGTCGCCCTGGCTGAAGTGCAGATCGCCGACGGAGAGTCCCGCGCCATCGACATAGACAGGGAAAAACACTTTCGAGCCGCGCGACAGATCCTTGATGTCGCAATTGCCGCCGTGCTCGCGCGGCGGCACGGTGCGCGCCCCTTGCGCCGCCGCTTTGTCGCGCGCGTCGCCGGTGAGCTGCCCCATATGCGCGGTCGCCGCGAACGGCGGATTCGCCAGCGGCGGCACGCGCTCCGGCGCCGTCGCGATCAGGCCGGTTTCGCGTGCGTTCCATGTTTCGAGCAGCTTCGGATCGGGCAGGCAGCCGATCAGGCCCGGGTGAATCAGACCCGCGAAATTCACACCTGGAATGTGGCGCGAGTTGGTGTAGAGGCCGTGAAAATCCCAGATCGATTTCTGCGCGCTAGGGAATTGATCGGTGAGAAAACCGCCGCCATTCGACTTCGAGAAAAACCCGTTGAAGCCCCACTGGCTATCGGATTTGGCGCCGATATCCAGCAGGTCCACCACCAGCAGGTCACCCGGTTCCGCACCGTGTACGCCGACCGGGCCGGACAAAAAATGGACGATCGACAAGTCGATGTCGCGCACGTCGTCGGCGCTGTCGTCGTTCTTGATGAAGCCGCCGGTCCAGTCGTAGGTTTCGAGGACGAAGTCATCGCCTGGCTTGACCCAGCAAGCCATCGGAATATCCGGGTGCCAGCGGTTGTGCACCTGCGTGTTTTCGTAGGCCGACTGGTTCAGGTCTACCTTGATGAGAGTGTCGGGCATTGCGTTCGCTCCTTGGTTCGAGGGTCGGTAAATGCGGTGCGGTGAGCCGCACTCATACGGAGAGGTATTCGCGGATGCGGTCGGTGTCGCCCGCATCGCGTGTGCTTTGATGCACGAAGCGGCCGCCTTCGATCACGAAGAGCCGGTCGGCGACGTCGAGTGCAAAACTCAACACCTGCTCGGACACCACGATCGCGATGTTGCGGCTCGTGCGAATCTCGTTGAGCGCCTTCGCGATGTCCTTGATGACGGATGGCTGAATGCCCTCCGTGGGCTCGTCGAGCAACAGCACTTTCGGGTCGGTGGCGAGCGCGCGGGCAATCGCAAGCTGCTGTTGCTGACCGCCCGACAGGTTGCCGCCCTTGCGCCGACGCATGTCGAACAGCACGGGAAAGAGCGCGTAGAGATCGTCGGGAACGAGTGTCGTCGCGGCGTTTTCGAGACCTGTCTGGATGTTTTCCTCCACGGTCAACGACGCGAAGATCTGCCGGCCTTGCGGTACATAGCCGATGCCTTTCGCGACGCGCCGGTAGCTTTCGTCTTTCGATACGTCGGCGCCGCCCACGCGCACCGTGCCGCGATTGGCAGGCAGCATGCCGATCAGCGCCTTGAAAAGCGTCGTCTTGCCCATGCCGTTGCGGCCCATCACCGCGACGCTTTCGCCGTTCGCCACGGAAAATCCGATGCCGTGCAGCACTTCGCTCTGGCCGTAGCTGACCACGAGGTCGTCGACTTCCAGCATGATGTGTTCTCCGTATAGATTCAGTGGCCGAGATAGACGTCGATCACGCGCGGGTCGGACTGCACCTGCGCCATCGGCCCTTCCGCGAGGATCTTGCCCTGATGCATGACCGTGACCTTGTGTGCGATCCGCTCGACGAAGGCCATGTCGTGTTCGATCACGATCATCGAGCGATTGCGGCAGATGCGATCGAGCAGTTCCGCGGTGACTTCGCGCTCGCGCACGCTCATGCCCGCAATCGGTTCGTCCAGCATCAGAAGTTCGGGGTCCTGCATCAGCAACATGCCGATTTCGAGCCACTGTTTCTGACCGTGCGACAGCAGCCCGGCTTCGAGATCGAGTGAAGCGGCAAGACCGATCTCGTCGGCGACCGCACGCACCCGGTCGGCCACCTCGGCATCCTGGCGATAGGCGAGCGCGCCGAACACGCTGCGGCCGCGCGGAAACGACACTTCGAGGTTTTGCGCGACGCTCAGGTTTTCGTAGATCGACGGCGTCTGGAATTTGCGGCCGATGCCTTTGCGCACACGACGGAACTCGGCGAGATTGGTGATTTCCTCGTTGCGAAACTTGATGCTGCCGGCGGTTTCCTTCGTCTTGCCGCAAATCAGATCGAGCAGCGTCGTCTTGCCCGCGCCGTTCGGCCCGATCACGACGCGCAATTCACCGCGCTCCAGATAGAGATTCAGCGAATCAATCGCCTTGAAGCCGTCGAACGACACACTCAGGTCTTCGACCGCGAGCAGAAAGTCAGTGTTGCTCATGCGTCATGCTCCCTTGTTCGCTGCGCCGAGCCAGCGCCGGATACGCGGCCGGGCATGTTCTTCGTAGAGACCCGCGAGCCCGTTCGGGAACGCCATCACGACACCGATGAACATCGCTGCCATCAGGTAGAGCCAAAGATTCGGCAGGCTCTCCGAGAACCAGCTTTTGCCGAGGTTGACGAGAATCGCGCCGTACACCGCACCGACCAGCGACATACGCCCGCCGATCGCCGCATAGATCACCATCTCGATCGACGGCACGATGCCGACGAACGACGGCGACATGAAACCCACCTGCAACGTGAACATCGCGCCGCCGACAGCCGCCAGCATCCCCGCGAGACAGAACGCGACCACCTTGAACATCGCGACGTCGTAGCCGGAGAAGCGCACGCGGTCCTCCTTGTCGCGCATCGCGAGCAGCAGCGTGCCGAGCTTGCTGCGCTGGACCCAGCGACAGGCGAGCAGCGCGCCGATCAGCAGCACCGCGTTGACGAAGTAAAGAACCAGTTTCGCGTGATCGGTGCGGATGTCCCAGCCGAGCAGCGTACGCAGATCGGTAATGCCGTTCACGCCGCCCGTATAACCTTGCTGGCCGATGATCAGCACCGAGAGAATCAGCGCGACCGCCTGTGTGATGATCGCGAAATACACACCGCCCACGCGCCGCTTGAACATCGCATAGCCGATGACGAACGCGAGAGCCGTCGGTACGACGAGCACCGCAAGGATCGAAAACGGCAGGTAGTGAAACGGTCTCCACCATGTCGGCAACGCGGTGATCTGATTCCAGTCCATGAAATCGGGAATGCCGGGCGTGGTCTGCGTATGCGTGGCAACCGGATCGGACGCTTCGAGCTTGAGGAACATCGCCATCGCGTAACCTCCAAGGCCGAAAAACACACCTTGTCCGAGGCTGAGCACGCCGCCGTATCCCCACGCGATCACGAGACCTAGTGCCACGAAAGCGTAGGTCAGGTACTTGCCCATCAGGTTCAGGCGAAACGTATCCAGCGCGAGTGGAAATACGACCACGATCAGCACCGCGAGTATCGCGATGCCCACGTAACCCGACGCGTCGAGCCGCATCGCTAGCGCGCGCCAGCCTCCCGGCGCGCCGGGACCGGATCGCGGGGAAACACTCCCCGCTACGGGTTGGATGGGTTCCATGTCCATCTCCATACGAATGAATCAGTGAATGAGACGTGCACGGCGCGCGCACTCACACGCGCCGGACTTTCGACGCAAAGAGTCCCTGCGGACGCAGCATCAGGATCACGACGACCGTCAGCAGCGTCAGAACGCGCGCAATCGAACCGGACAGGAAAAACTCGCTGATCGACTGCATCTGCGCGATGCCGAACGCCGAGGCCACGGTGCCGAGCAGGCTCGCCGCGCCGCCGAAGGTGACGACCAGAAACGAATCGACGATATAAAGCGAGCCGCTGGTGGGACCGGTCGAGCCGATCGCCGTGAACGCCGCGCCCGCCACCCCCGCGATGCCGCAGCCGATCGCGAAGGTCATCCTGTCGGTGCGCCGTGTGTTGATGCCGGCCGCGTTCGCCATCGGCCGGTTGGCGACCGTGGCACGCACGCGCAGGCCCCAGCGCGAGCGGTAGAGCGCGAGCAGCAAGCCGCCTGTCATGACCAGCGCAAGTCCCATCACGAACATGCCGCTAACTGGAATATCGAGACCCGGCGCAGGCTCCCACGAACCCATCAGCCAGTCGGGCAGCGCCGGGCTTACTTCCTTCGGCCCGAACGTCGAGCGAAACACCTGCTGCATGCCGAGACTCAGCCCCCAGGTCGCGAGCAGCGTGTCGAGAGGACGCCGGTATAAATGACGGATCAATGCCCACTCGGCGAGCCAGCCCGCCGCGAACGCGAGACCGAACGCCGCGATGATCGCGAAGAAGAAGTACACCGGCGTAATCGCGTGCCAGACGTTCTGCGCAAACCACGAAAACATGTAGACGGTATAAGCACCGATCGTCATGAATTCACCGTGTGCCATGTTGATCACGCCCATCTGGCCGAAGATCACGGCGAGTCCCAGCCCCATCAGGAGCAGAACGCTGAACAGGCTCAGGCCGGCAAAGCCCTGCATCAGCGTGATGTTGAAAATATCGGTAGCGGACATCGAGCGCTCCTCGCGCGGTGGCGCATTGCACCACCGCGCAGTTGCAGTTGACGGATTACATGTAGCCCTTCGGGAACGGATTCGGCTGGATCGGCTGGTCGGACTGCGCGACGACCTTGAACTGACCGTCCGCCTGACCCTGCCCGATCAGCGAGCGGCTCCACAGGTGGTGATTCGCATCGACCTTCGCATAGCCCTGCGGCGCATTGGCGACATCGATGCCCGCCGACGATGCCACCACCTTGTCCACGTCGAAGCTGCCGGCGCGCTCGCAGGCGGCCTTCCAGATCCACGGGCCCAGATACGCGGCCTGAGTCACGTCGCCGATCACCGACTTCTGGCCGTAGCGCGCCTTGAATGCGGCGACGAACTTCTTGTTGTTCTCGTTATCGAGCGACTCGAAGTACTTCATCGACGAATAGAAGCCCGCGAAGTTGTCGCCGCCGATGCCGAGCACTTCGTCCTCGGTGACCGACAGTGTCAGCAGGAACTGCTTCTGCGGCGTGATGCCGGCTGCCTTGAGCTGCTTGTAGAACGCGACGTTCGAGCCGCCCACCACGCTTGCGAAAATGCAGTCAGGACGCGCGAGCTTGATCTTGTTCATCAGCGATGCGAACTCGGTCGTGCCGAGCGGGTAATACTCCTCGCCGACGACCTTCGCGTGCAGATGCTGCTCGATATGACGGCGCGCGATCTTGTTCGACGTACGCGGCCAGATGTAGTCCGAGCCGATCAGGAAAAACGTCTTGGCTTTCTTCGTGTTCGACGCCCAGTCGAGCGCCCAGAGAATCTGCTGGGTCGCTTCCTGGCCGGTGTAGAACACGTTCTTCGACTGTTCGAGGCCTTCGTAGAAGGTCGGGTAATAGAGCAGCCCGTTGTCCTTTTCGAACACCGGCAGCACGGCCTTGCGCGAGGCCGAGGTCCAGCAGCCGAACACGGCCGCGACATGGTCGTTCTCCAGCAGCTTCTTCGACTTCTCCGCGAAGGTCGGCCAGTCGGACGCGCCGTCTTCCTGAATGATCTGGATCTTGCGCCCGAGCACGCCGCCCATCGCGTTGATCTGCTCGATCGCGAGGCGTTCGGCCTGGATCGAACCGGTTTCGGAAATCGCCATCGTGCCGGTCGCCGAATGCAACTGGCCGACCGTCACGCTGGTATCCGTCACCGCGAGTCCGGTGGTGTTGACCTTGGCGGTAGGCGGCGTTTGCGCGAACGAAGTGCGCGGCAAGCCCAGCGCCATCAACGGCGCAGCGGCCAGGCCGCCAATCAGTTTCCGGCGCAACGGCGACGGTGTGCGTGCGTCATCTTCGATTCGATCGTCTGCGGACATCACATTCTCCTTATCGGTCGCCCCGGCTTTCTGCCAGGGCTGGTTCGAGTTGGATGCAATGTAGGAAGCCAAATTGGCGACCGGAATACGTCGATTGACGTATTCCCCGCAGTCGCACTGGAATGTAATTTGCATCAGACACCGTTCCGCTCGTTTCCGCACCAATCCAGATCACACTCATGCCCCAGAGTCACCCGTCAGTGGGCACGCCCAGTACCCAGCGCATCGTCAAGGTGCGGCGTGACTACAACGCGTGGGTCGGCGACGAAACGCTCGAGGACTACGCGTTGCGCTTCACGCCGCGTTCGTTTCGACGCTGGTCGGAACTGCGCGTGGCCAACACGGCAATCGGCGCGGTGTCTTTTCTGGTGCTCGAAGCAATCGGCGGCAGTCTTGTCGTCAACTACGGCTTCACGAATGCGGTCTGGGCGATCGCGGTCGTGTCGGTGCTCATCTGGCTCACCAGTCTGCCGATCAGCTATTACGCCGCGCGCCACGGCGTGGACATGGATCTGCTCACGCGCGGCGCGGGCTTCGGCTATATCGGCTCGACGCTCACGTCGCTGCTCTACGCGGTCTTCACGTTTATTTTCTTTGCGCTCGAAGCGGCCATCATGTCGCTCGCGCTGCAACTCTATTTCCATATCTCGCTAGCGATCGCCTATGTACTGAGTTCGCTAGTCGTAATTCCGATCGTGATGTTCGGCATCACGCTGATCAACCGGCTGCAAAGCTGGACCCAGCCGCTGTGGCTGATATTGTTCGCGCTGCCGTATGCGGCGGTGCTGTGGCGTCACCCCGGTCTGGTGCACGAATGGACGACCTTCGCCGGTTTCGCTCCGCAAGGCCGCGCGTTCAGCGTGATCGCGTTCGGGCAGGCCTCGACCGTGGTGTTTGCGTTGATCGTGCAGGTCGGCGAGCAGGTGGATTACCTTCGCTTCCTGCCGCCGCTGACTGCAAAGAATCACAAGCGCTGGTGGCTTGCGCTGCTGTCGGCGGGACCCGGCTGGATCGTGCCCGGCGCGCTCAAGATGTTGGGCGGAGCATTCCTCGCTTTCGTCGCGATCCAGTACGAAGTCAGTCCGACGGAAGCCACGCAGCCCACGCAGATGTACCTCGTCGCCTATCACCTGCTGCTCGATCCGTTTGGGCTCGCGAGCTGGGCGCTGCCCGCGATGACGCTGTTCGTGATCGTTTCGCAGTTGAAGATCAACGTGACGAATGCGTATGCGGGCTCGCTCGCGTGGTCGAATTTTTTTGCGCGTCTGACGCACAGTCATCCGGGTCGCGTAGTGTGGCTCGTGTTCAATGTGATGATCGCGCTGCTGCTCGTGGAAATGGGCGTATTCGAGGCGATCGGCAAGGTGCTGTCGCTCTATGCAAACATCGCCATCGCATGGATCGGCGCTCTGTTCGCCGATCTCGTCATCAACAAGCCGCTGGGGTTTAGCCCGCGCCATATCGAATTCAAACGCGCGCACCTGTACGACGTGAATCCTGTCGGCGTCGGTGCGATGCTGATCGCCGCCGCCGCCGCGATGCTCGCCCAGAGCGGCATGTTCGGCCTGCTGGCGCAAGCCATGTCGTCGTTCATCGCGTTCGGCATGGCGGTGGCCTGTGCACCCGTGCTCGCGATGCTCACGCGCGGGCGCTACTACATCGCGCGCGCCGCGCAGCCCACGGGCGACGCCACCTCGCTTCGCTGCGCGATCTGCGAGAACGCGTTCGAACCCGAAGACACCGCCTTCTGCCCCGCCTACGGCGGCACGATCTGCTCGTTGTGCTGTTCGCTCGACTCACGTTGCCACGATCGCTGCAAGCCGCATGCACGCTTCTCCTCGCAAGCCGATCGTGCGCTGCATCGCGTGTTTCCGCGCGCACGGCTCGGCCCCGCCGCGCTGCGTCTCATGCACTATGCGAGCCTCATGGGCGCGATGCTCGCCGTGCTCGCGAGCGTGCTTTATCTGATCTGGTCACAGAGCGTGACCTCGCTCGCCGCCGACGGATCGTCGATCGACAGCGCGATTGGCCACAGCTTTCTGAAGATATTTTTCGCGCTGTCTCTGGTCGGCTGCATAGCAGCGTGGTGGTTCGTGCTGGAGCGCGAAAGCCGCCGCGTCACGCAGGAAGAATCGCAACGGCAAAACGAATTGCTGATGCAGGAAATCGACGCGCATCAGAAAACCGACGCCGCGCTCAAACGCGCGACGGCTGCCGCCGAATCGGCGAATCAGGCAAAAAGTCGCTATGTGTCCGGTTTGAGCCATGAGTTGCGCACGCCGCTGAACAGCATTCTCGGCTACGCGCAGTTGCTATTGCAGGCGAAAGAAGAGTTTTCGCCTGCACGCTACAGCGCCGTGCGAACGATTCACCGCAGCGGCGAACATCTGCTTGCGCTCGTCGATGGACTGCTCGATGTCGCGCGAATCGAGGCGGGCAAGCTGGAACTGAACATTGCGCGCGTGTCACTCGCGGATTTCGTCGCACACGTCACCTCGATGCTGCGCCCGCAGGCGCTCGAAAAAGCGCTCGCTTTCGATGTGCAGACCGTAGGCCGCCTGCCCGCCACCGTGCGTACCGACCAGAAATGCATGGGGCAGATTCTGACCAATCTGATCGGCAATGCGATTCGCTTCACGTCCACAGGAACTGTGACGCTGCGCGTGAGCCACGTGCTCGACACCTTGAAGTTCGAAGTCGTCGACACCGGCCCCGGCATCCCTCCCGCCGAAATGGAACGCCTGTTCCTGCCGTTCGAGCGAGGCGAAGCGGCCGTTGCGCACGATCACGGCGCAGGACTGGGATTGACGATCTGCCGACTTCTCACGCAGGCGCTCGGCGGCAGTCTCGAAGTGGATAGCGAGGTCGGGCGCGGCACGCGCTTCATCGTGCGGCTGTTCGCGCCGGCGGTGAACAGCGCGGCCGATGCGCGCACTGAACTCGCGGCGATCCGCGGCTATACGGGGCCGCAACGCGCGATTCTGGTGGTCGACGATCTAGCGGACCAGCGCGGCATCGTCGTGCAACTGCTGACGCCGCTCGGCTTCGATGTCGCCGAGGCGGAGAGCGGCCCCGACGCGCTGCGCTGGCTGGCCACACACACCGTCGACGCGATCATTATGGACATCTCCATGCCGCTGATGGACGGCTACGAGGCCAGCCGGCTGATTCGCGAAAACCAGTTGTCGAGCGCCCCGATCGTCCTGCTTTCGGCTAACGCTTTTGCCGACGATCGGGAGCGTGCGAGCGCGACCGGCTGCGCGGGATATCTCGTGAAGCCGCTCCAGATCAACCTGTTGCTCGACAAGCTCGCGCAGTTGCTGGTGCTCGACTGGATTGCATCCGAGCCGTCCGCACCCGCACGCGCTGCGCCGCCCGTCAGGCACGCATCACTGGACGTCGAGTGGCCGAAAGCGCTGCTCGAACGGCTGCGCGCGCATCTCGACGTCGGCTACCTGCAAGGGGTGATCGAACAACTCGACTCGGCGCGTGCAACATGGCCCGCGCTACAGGAGCAGATCGACGTGTTGCGCGTTCTGGCAGAACGCTTTCAGCTAAGGGAGCTTGAGCATGAACTCGACCGACTGTCTCGCGCCGCGGGCGTCTGACGCGCGTGCGGTGAACGCCGCGGATGCATCGCCCGAGTGGCTGCGCGACCGCCCCGTGGTGTTGATTGTCGACGACACGCCGGACAACCTTGCTTTTCTCTCGGATACGCTTCAGGCGCATGGTTACGCCGTGCTGGTCGCGCTCTCGGGCGAAGACGCACTCAAACGCCTCGCACGCGTGACGCCCGACGTCGTGTTGCTCGACGCGATGATGCCGGGCATGGATGGCTTCGAGACTTGCAGCCATCTCAAGCAGGACGTGCGCCATGAACATCTGCCTGTGATCTTCATGACCGCATTGACGGAAAGCGAGCACGTGGTGCGCGCGTTCCGCGTCGGCGGCATCGACTATGTGACGAAACCCGTGCGGCCCGAGGAGGTGTGTGCGCGCATCGGCGCCCATGTGCAGCGCTCGCGTGCGCAACTCTATGCGCACGCGGCGCTGTCGCTCGAAGCGCATGCGGCGCTTGTCGTCGATGCCGACGGCGCGATTCGCTGGCAGAGTCCGCTGGCGGCACGGCAGATTTCCGCCTACCGGGCGAGCCACGCCGACGACACCGTCCAGGCGGTGGCGCGCCCCATGTTGCCGCCGCCGTTGCGCGACTGGTTTGCGGACTGGCTCGCGCGCGGGAGGCCCGCCGATGCCGTCCTCGAATTCACTGCGGGACATGTGCGACGTTCTGCGAGCGCGACTTCCGCTCCCGATCCCGGAGAGTGGATTCTCACCCTCAAGGAAACCGACGATACCGTGCACAGCAGCGCGCTGGCCGCGCGTTTCAACTTGACGGTCCGCGAGGCCGAAGTGCTGCTCTGGGTCTCTCGCGGCAAGACGAATCGTGATATCGGCGACATTCTCGGCATGGCGCCGCGCACCGTAAACAAGCACCTCGAACATCTGTTCCGCAAGCTGCACGTCGAAACGCGCGCGGCTGCCGCTGCGGTTGCGATCAAGGCGCTGGACCGGACCTGAAACTGGCGGGACTTGTTAATGCAACACCAGCGGTTTTTAGGAGTTTTCGCGTTGAATTCAGCTACCGCTACCGCACCCGCGTCGAAATAGTTGAGATAAACCGTGGGTCACGCGTGTAGCCCACGTTGTAGCGACGCCAGGCAATCGGCTTCGGGTTATCGATCGCGCTAGTCGCCATCCTTTGCAACCGATGCACCCTCAACGTGGTTTCGCGCGAGCGACGCAGCAACGAATCCAGACGCTCTCATCGTGTCGATAAAGTTCGCAAGACAGGCGGCGGCTATAGCGCCTCGCGACTTACGCACCCCCATCGCCTGCCGGATCACCATGAATCGTTGATCTAGCACACGCAGGCCACCGGCACTCGATGCCTGTTGCTCCAGCTGTGGCTTGATCCCGGCCAGGACATCGAGATGTTCGCTCAAGAAAGCCGGCATGACCGCCGACGACGGCGAAATCCGCACGATCTTCGCGTGTTGCAACGTACGCGACAAAAACAGGTCGTATGCACTACCTCTGCTGACAGCCACGGTGATATCCGGCCGGTCAACCTGCTCGTTGAGGGTAATCGGCGAATCGCTGCGGACGGCATACGCGCCTTCAATCAACACGTAGGGCGCTGTAAAACTGATCTCTCCACCACGCTTCGGATCGACAGCGAAAAACCCTATGTCGGCCTGATTGTTCTCGACATTCTCGACAGAGGCTTTTGCAGACTTGACGGGGACGAGCTGCAGGGGCACGCCAAGACGCCTGGCCAGTTCCGTAGCGAGATCGACGGACACGCCGACAGCTTTTGCGCCTTGAGTATCAAGCGTGGCAAGAACCGGATTACCCAGATTGATTGATGCACGCAGCGTTCCGTTCGGCGCCAATGCGTTGACGACCGATGCGTCGACAGGTCCGCTGACGCAAGTGGATGCATCTGAGGCTGACTGCGCGTGCACAGCCGTCACACCAAAGCCCATCAAACAGGCCACGCCGAACCAGGTGAAAAGTGCTCGCCGTCCGGCGGCATCAACGATTGCCATGTTTGCTCCATAGTTTTGTGATTCAGGACAAGGCCGCGCTGCGATCAGTGCTATTCGCGCAACCGCTATTGCGTCTGTGGCATTGCACGGTGAATCCGCTCATCGAAGGGGCCGCCCAGGAGTGGTTGCAAACCGGAACGCAGCGCCTTGACATAAGGCCGGGAGACAAAGTCGTCGTAGCCCGCGGCAGAAGAGAACTTCTCAAGCAATGTGAAGTGATTTTCCGCGCCCATCTGCTGCAGCACATCTATGCTGACCACCGCCGTATCATGCGCTGCCTGTTGTTCGAACGACTGCAACAGCGGCAGTGCGGTCTTAAGGTCCTTGGGTTCGATGTCTACATGCACGACCGCATAAATCGCAAGAGGGCTCGCGGACTTTGCCACTTCAGCCGCGGATGCCGCGCCAGACAACGCTACGCTTGCCACAATAGAGGCAGCCAGAAAAATCTTCATTCTTAAAGCATCCCGATCGATTGTAAAAAGAAAGTGCGGAAAGCGGCGCACCGCCCCCAACGTTCCGGTAAAGCTCGCGTCGCTACTGCAAAGTTGCGCCATTCGCCAGCTCGCGAAGCAGCACCTTGTGAAAGAGCGCAGGTTCCCGCATTTGAGGAGCATGTCCGGAATCAGTGAACTCAATCAGTTTCACATCCGGAATCACCGCTGCAGCAGCCCGGGCAAGTTCCGGATAATTGCCGAGTGAAGAACGGATCGCCATAGGCGCATATTCCTTACCAATGGCCGTGGTGTCCTTGTCCCCGATCATCAGCACGGTCGGTGTAGGGATCTGCGGCAACTCGTAGAACACCGGCTGCGTCAGAATCATGTCGCACAGCAATGCTGAATCGCAGGCTACGCGGGTACGCTCGCGCTCCGCGATACATGCCGGCCAGCATCTGCACCGAGGGTTCATACGAGTCGCGCCACTGACCGGCAAAGTCATAGACGTTACACTTCCCGCTCACGCAATCATCGCTTTCCGCGAAGCCCTGTCGACGGCCCCTATGAATTCGGACGACCTCGAACTTTTCTCTCGCGTCGCGAGAACACGCAGCATCTCGCGCGCAGCACTGGAAACCGGTATCAACCAGTCAACCGTCAGCCGGCGTATCACCATGCTGGAAACCGAGCTCGGCGTACGCCTGTTCCGACGAAGTGGCCGGGGCGTCACGCTGACCGAACGCGGCCAGGTGTTGCTCGCCTACGCCGCGACCATGGAGAAAACTCTCGAAGAAGCGACCCGAACCCTTCGCAACAGTTCCGAACTCGGACCGGCACAGATTTGTATCGCCGCCCAGCCGACCGTCGCGCGGATCATGTTCGGCGCGCTGCGACATGAACTGGGCGCTCGCTATCCGCAGACACGGGTCCGGTTTGTCGAAGGTCTTGCCAGCCAGCTTCTGGGCATGCTGCAGGACGGCAAGATAGACATCGGCATCATGTATGTGCCCGAGCAGCGCGGAGCATTGCAGTACGATCTGTTGTTCAGCGAACGCGTCTGCCTCATCACGCCACCCGACTATCCATTGCGCGGCGACTCGATCAACGTGAGCGAACTCGCCAACATCCCGTTGATCCTGCCTAGCACGCATCACGGCTTACGTTTGCTGGTCGAATCGCTCGCCGCACGTGAAGGCTTCACGCCTAAAATCGCGCTCGAATGCGACGGCTCGATCTCGATTACAAAGCGGCTGGTGCTCGCTAACTGCGGATGTTCAGTGTTACCTGCCGCTGCCGTCGTCGAAGAGGTCGCGGCTGGACGACTCAAAAGCTTCCGCCTCGACAACCCGGCAGTGGAACGCGATGTTGCCATCGTCTGGTCCCAGAACAGTTCGACATCCGGGGGCCTCTGGGATATCGCGCAGATCATCCGCGATACGGCAGCGACGCTGGTGCGCAACAACGAATGGCCCGGCACCGCAGCCAGCGTCGGCCGGCCAGATAGTCCGACGCTGGTCAAGCCCTGACCGGCCCACCGTCCCGAAGCCGCCTGCGGTTGAGCGGATTGCCGTTCTTCAGTGATTCGGGCAATTCGCGGAACGTGTCGAATGCCGCGTCCGCCAGCTCGCAGGCGGACGCGACGTCCGCTTCGGTGGCGGCGCCGAAGGCCGGCGTCAATTGCTCGCCGCTATGAGCCGCCCACGCAAACAGGTCGCCGCCTGCCCCTTGACAGTCCGGTGGCCCAGAATCATTTCGCCGACTATCTGCATGGCTTCAGAGCTCCACGAGACGGTTGGCAGGCGTGATCTGTCGCGGATCGGTGCGCAACTCGATCAGTGCGGCCACACCCGACTGCTGTGCGCGCGCAAACGCGGCAGGAAAGTCCTCGGTGCGCTCGACGCGTTCAGCATGGGCGCCAAACGACTTCGCGAACGCGATGAAGTCCGGGTTAGAGAGCCGCGTCGCCGAGACGCGCCCCGGATATTCGCGCTCCTGATGCATGCGGATCGTGCCGAGCATGCCGTTATTGACGACGATCACAACCAGCGGTGCGCCGAACTGCATCGCGGTTGCAAGCTCTTGCGGATACATCATGAAGCAGCCGTCGCCCGCGAAGCACACGACGTCGCGCTCGGGATACCGCAGCTTCGCGGCGATCGCGGCGGGAAAGCCATAGCCCATCGCTCCGTTGGTCGGCGCGAGTTCGGTTGCGCCCTGCCGGTATCGATAGAAGCGATGCACCCAGACCGTGTAGTTGCCTGCGCCGTTGGTGATGACCGCGTCGTCCGGCAAAACGTTGTTCAGATGAGTCACGACAGACGCCAGATCCACGCCCGCAAGCTCCGGCGCCGGAGCGGGCGGCTTCGAATGTGCGAGGTAGTCGGCGCGGGCGGCAGCGGTCCACGCGTGCCAGACCTGTGCGTCGTTGCGAGCGCTGTCGTCAGCCGTTGGCGATAGCGCGTCCAAAGCGTGGGCAAACGCGCGCATTCCGGAGTTGATCGGCAAATCTGCCTGATAGACGCGCCCCAGTTCCTGCGGGTCGGGGTGCACGTGGACCAGGGTCTGTCGCGGTCGAGGACTCTCGAACACCGTATAGCCGGAGGACGTCGTTTCACTCAGGCGCGAGCCGATCACGATCAGCAGATCGGCCTCGCGGGCACGGGCTGCCAGTTGCGGCGAGACACCCAGTCCCAGTTGGCCAACATAATGGGAATCCCGGTTGTCGAAGAGGTCCTGGCGACGGAACGACGCGGCGACCGGCAGATTATGCGCGACCACGA
This sequence comes from Paraburkholderia fungorum, assembly GCF_900099835.1. Lineage (NCBI taxonomy): Bacteria > Pseudomonadati > Pseudomonadota > Betaproteobacteria > Burkholderiales > Burkholderiaceae > Paraburkholderia > Paraburkholderia fungorum. Next base: position 179,792 of record NZ_FNKP01000003.1, on the reverse strand, counting down.
AACGCCTTAACGCGTCGCACGCTTCTCTGTCCCAGCCCGTCCCGCCAACCACGACCAGCGGTTGACGTGCCGTCTCGAGCAAACGCGCGAGTTCGGCCATCGCAGACGATTCCGGCGCGGCCTGCGCGACGCGCACTGCTGGTGCGTCGGCAGCGACCCCTGAATTGAACAGCACGTCCTCGGGCAAACCAATCACCACCGGCCCAGGGCGTCCCGACATCGCGATGCTAAAGGCCTTCGCCACGATCTCCGGAATCCGCTCAAGGCTGTCGATTTCCGTGACCCATTTCGCGAGCCCGCCGAACATCTGGCGATAGTCGACCTCCTGGAAAGCCTCACGTCCAATGAAGCCCCGCTCGACCTGGCCGATGAACAGGATCATCGGCGTCGAGTCTTCGCGGGCGGTGTGCACACCGTTCGATGCATGGGTGGCGCCCGGGCCTCGCGTCACGAAACAGATGCCGGGACGACCGGTCAATTTGCCGTGCGCGTCCGCCATATTGGACGCCGCGCCCTCGTGACGCGTGACGATGGTGCGAATACCGTGCGCGTCGTGCAGCGCGTCGAGGACCGGCAAATAGCTTTCGCCGGGTACGCAATACACGGTATCGACGGCATTGCGCGCCAACGCGTCAACGAGAATCTGACCGCCGTTGCGCGATGCAAGTGTTTCAGACATGGACTTCGAGCTCCTTATTACGGGTTTCGGGTATGACGATCGCAACGGCGAACACCAGCAGGTAGGCGAGCGCAGCCCATACGCCGATCGATTTTGCAAGACCCATCGATGTGCTGGTCAGGCCGACAGCGGCGGGCACGAGCGCGCCAATACCTCGGCCAAAGTTGTATGAAAAGCCTCCGGCCGTCCCTCTGATCTGCGCGGGGAAAAGTTCTGTAAAGCACGCGCCCATGCCGGACACGATGCCGGACTGAAAGAGTCCGAGCGGAAAACCAAGCAGTAGCAGCACGCTCATCGGCAGATGCAACTGCGTGTAGACCAGCACGGTAACCGTGGCACCGGCCGCCGACAGTGCGAACGTTTTACGGCGGCCAAGGCCGTCGCTGAGGTAGGCCATGCCGATATAGCCGCAAAACGAACCAAAGATGTTCACCGCGAGATAAACCGACGTCATGCCAACGGTCAGACTTTGTGTTTGCCGCAGATAGGTGACCAACCAGGTAAGGATCGTGTAGTTGCCGCCCAGCGCCCCTGCGGCCATCAGAGACGCGAGCGCGGTCAGGCGAAAGACGCCGGGTGAAAAAATCAGCGCGAAGGTACCAAACAGGCCGCTCTTCTTGCGATACTCCGCCGCTGCTTCGAAGGCGGACGATTCTTCAATGTTCCGGCGCATCCAAAGCACGAGCAGACCCGGCAGGATGCCGATCATGAACAATGCACGCCACGCCAGGTGCTCCGGCAACCCGCTGTAGAGCGCCCAATATGCGAGGGCGGCCAGTGCGTAGCCGACGGGCCAGCCACTTTGCACCGAGCCGACCGCGCGTCCACGAATGCGCTTATCGACCACCTCCCCTATAAGGACGGCGCCTGCGGCCCACTCTCCGCCAAAGCCCAGCCCCTGAAGACTACGGGTGACAAGCAACTGATGGAAATCGTTCGTCAATGCCGACAGCCCTGTGAACAGGGAAAACCACAGAATGGCGATTTTGAGGACACGCACCCGTCCGATACGGTCAGCGAGCAGACCGGCGACTACACCGCCGACTGCGGAAAAGATTAATGCCGATGTCCCGAGCACGCCGGCCTGAGCTTTGGTCATTCCCCAGATCGTCAACAAGGTAGGAATGACGAACGCGAAGATCTGCACGTCCATCGCGTCGAGAACCCAACCCAGGAAGCACGCCCAAAAAGTGCGGCGTTGGGAGGCCAACATACTGCTGTACCAGGACTGCATTGTCATCTCCGATATTGACGGCATCAGCCCTTTGAACACCAGCTGTGCGACGCCTTCTGTGATTGCACGGTCATGCGGGCCTCTCTGATAGCCCGTTGGCCTTGAGGGAAGTATGCAGATTCAAACCATTGCACTCATGACCTCTGCTGCATAACAGCTATGCAGCAGAGGCCCGGGCACCGGCACAGAGCACGTTGCGACAGAGGCCGCTGGGACGGTGTCCAACGGCTAGATGCTGTCCAGCGCTCTGCGGTTCACGCAGACGCTAGAGCGTGCTCTTCCCGATACCGAGGTGCTGGTTCAACTAAATGACGTCGATCTTCCGGACAACGCCGGTATGCAACAGCAAACTGCGATGCGTTTCTCGGGCGATGCATCGATAGGTAGAGTTAGAGCTTCAACGCTTGCTTCTATCAGCCTTGCCGAGCTACGGCTATCGACGGGTCTGGGGCCTGCTGCGAAGTGGGCGGGAATTGTGATGCGAGATTCCAGTGAACGCGAAACGTGTTTATTGCGTGATGCGCCAGTACGATTTGCTGCTTCACAGGAGGCCTGCGAGGCCGCGCATCGAGCGTCGGCATGAAGGTACGGTGGCGGTGCCCAGAAGCAATCAGCGATGGCGCTCTGACGGTTTCGAGTTTCATTGCGACAACGGCGAGCCGCTGCGCGTGACGTTCGCGCTCGATTGTTGCGACCGTGAAGCAATGAGCTGGGCAGCGACAACAGGCTGTCATAACGGCGACGTAGTGCGCGACGTTCATGCTGGCGGCTGTCGAACATCGTTTCGGGAACGTTCCCAAAGCGCCTGCGCAAATCGAATGGCTGAGCGACAACCGCTCGGGGTACATTGCCGAAAAGACCCGTGCGTTCGCTTCAGCTATTGGTCTCAAGCCGTTGACCACGTCCGTATGTAACCTTCAATGCAACGGCATGGAAGAAAGCTTCGTCAAGACGACGAAGCGCGATTACGTGGTGTTCATGCCGAAGCCGGACGCGACGACCACTGTGCGCAATCTGGTCGTCGCATTCGAACACCACAACGACAAAACACCCGCATAGCGCGCTGAAATACCGCTCGCCGCGCGAGTTCCGCCGTAAAACCGATTCATCAACCTTAGTGTGAGATGGTGTCCGGGACTACGGGGAAAATCCATCAATATCTTGGAATAGCTCTATTTCACGTACTGATCGGTCAACAACATGAGCTATTCAGCCTTCTTTTTCCACCTGTCACTTTGAGTGCCTACACTCAGCCTCGGCCTTTCGAGGGGCGCCTCTCTCAGGCAAACCCGGCTCCTCGAGTTTTCATCCTGCCGCCCTCCGGGGCGGCGGGTCTTTTTGCTTTAGCAGACTATCAGGGCCATTTCGCGATGTTGCAACGTGCGGAATACCGGCACTCGGGAAGCAACGTGTTATGTCCTTCCTTCACGCGGTTCCTCCCCAAACCATCGGCGCAACACGTCATTCGAATGCGGCTCTTGAGGAAGTCATGCAACTGCCAAACGTCAATAATTTTTTCAAGGATCAGCAATCCGGCATCACGTACAACGTTTGTGCCTATCGTGAGCTTTCCTGGGAAGAGAGAATGCGCGCCGTTCAGGTCTTCATTCAGCAACAGGGCTGTCACCCAACAAAGCAAAAAAGGGTTGTTAAAATTTTTTCCGTCATGGGACTCAGCGACCGGTGAAGGCACCCGCATCGCGTAACTCAACAAGTCGTGCGACAGACTTTCCAACCGGCCTGTCGATGTCTCACGCGCTAAATTTATTTAGAAAGAGAAAGCAGATCCGCAACGCTAACATTGGGAAATTTTTTTGTGAGTATGTCCCAGAAAATTATGTCATGCATTGCACTCGCTTCTTCGGCCGTATTCCATTTTTTGGCTCCAACTATAGCGTCGGCAGTCTCGTTTGCGGCATCAACGATTGTCTTGATTTCTTGTCTTTGCATGAATGGGTTATCGGCTGTGTTTCGGGAATATTTAGGCTCGCGCGCAATCGTTTGCATGTGGAACGAATAAAACGCTCGCATCCCTTCACAATCAATTTTTTTACCGGCTCTCTCCGTTGTACGTCTGTAGACTCGCGCCACATAATACTCGCGTCGTCTTACAGAAATGGCACCAGAAACACGATCTGGTACATCAACTCTACTCGAGGTGAGTGCGCCAAAAGCCTTACGGGTAAATATCTTGTCAGGCGGGAGCCTTTGCGGACATGGACGGACCAGGCTGCCAAAAAAGCGGCCATGCACAGGCATCGCAACTCTCAGGTTAAGGCATAAGTGCTGCGCAATGTAGAAGCTCGTCTAACGCCAAATCGTTGTCCTATTTTGGCACCAATTCAGTGCCTGAAGCCAATCCGCCGTCCTTTCCTGCCCTATTCAAGCGGCGCGATATAACGCTCTACCTCATTTCAGCGATTTTTTTCAATTATCCGAAAAAAAGCTCGTTAAACGCTTATTCTTGCGGCTTTCCCGCTGACCACCGCATAGCCGGAGCTGACAACGTATTGGTGAATTCCGCCATATAATATTGGCGAAGCATTATTTGCATAGAATTCGTCCGAAAAGATAAATAACAGGCCTTGAAAGAGGCTCACAGGCCACGAAAGATTACGGGGGAAAACAATGGAGCTGGTACATACTCCGCCGCTTGACTCACGTCGCCGCACGGTCGTACAGAGTCAGGCGAGCAGAACGATTCGCGTCGATATGGCGTTGTTCGACGGGTTTGCGCTGCCCAAAGTCGCGGCGCTGATCGAAATATTTCATAAGGCGAACGCGTTGTCGGTATCGCAAAGATCGGGCCGCATCCGCTATGACATATCGCTCCTTTCGGTAGCGGGAGGGCGTATCGCGAGTTCGTCCTCTGTTTTCGTCTGGACCGATAGCGTCGACACACACAGGGGAACGAACGACACACACGTGATGTTCATTGCCGGGGGCGCAGGCGTACAGCGGGCATGTCTCGATGAACGCCTCTGCCATTGGCTACGCCACCGGCACCAGTTTAGCGAGATAGTTCATCCCATCGCGGAAGGCCATCTGCTTCTCGCGGCCGCCGGACGTTCCAGTCGACCTGTTTCACGCCAGGATGAAACCCCCGGCGCAGGCCGCGCCTCGTTACGAAATATTGCACCCACCGCAGTGAGTACCGCTCTGCAGATCATCGAGCAAGATCTTGGCTCGGAGCTGGCGGCGTACGTCGCCCAGTCGGTTCTGCCAGTTCACAAGACGCCCTTCGGTTCTTCTGTCGCTCGAGGCGCAGCACCGCAGGTCAGCGACAAGATCATGGCATCGGCGCGTTGGCTGGATGCCAACGTCGATCGTCCCATTTCAATCGACTACGCGGCTCGCCTCGCTGCGATGAGCGAGCGCAACTTCTTACGGCGCTTCAAAAATGAAATAGGTATGACGCCGTCCGACTATCTTCTGCGTTCAAGATTGAATTTAAGCTGCCAAATGCTCGTCGAGTCGCGCTTGCCTATCGACAAGATCGCACGAAGATGTGGAATCGGCAGCGGTGGTCAATTAGCGAAACTGTTCAGAAAGTATCTTTCGACCACCCCCACCGCATATAGAACAAGCAACACGACTGATCAAAGCGGAATGTCCTGAAGCAACGAGGTGACTCGACGCCGAGACGAGTCCGCGCACGGCAGCCCTACCGATGAGCGGTTTCGCTCGCCGCTTGCACCGCCAACAACACAATTGAAAAGGCACTCGACCTTTTCTTCTCGATGAAACGTTCACCGACACTTTGGCTATCAAGGGTACTCGGGCCGTCTATTCACGCCTCGCACTCCTCACCTGATTAGCCGGTCGTCGGCGGACAGACGTTCTCTTCCCGCATCAGCTCTCTCTCTTCTTGTCGCATCTGCGCTTATCAGTCGTTTTTTCCCACTGGATGCCCCATCAAAAAATTATTGCCTTTCCCGATTAGGCAATAAGCGATCGATTTCCCAGCGAAGAATAGATCCACAGGCAATTTCCGGAACGCCGAACCTGAAGACGTCGGGGCGCGGCCAACCAAGCCGTTCCGTTACATATCTCCATATCGTCAAGATAACAAAGTTTACTTTGGGTCGCTCAAGAGCGTCATTGCAATTGCGTCGTTCTTCATGTCCCTCCTTGCAGGGTGCCATTTCGCCACCGGTCTTGAGCAATTCCGCCAACAACATGGTTGATTCGGACGACTCATTCTGATGAGAGCGCCACCGCACATATGATGCGCTGCAGAAAACCTGACTTCGCTAATAGTGCCGGGGGGCCAGCGGTATGGAATGTGCGGCGGATACTACAAAAAAGACGGTTCATCTCATGATGCGCGGGCGTATTGGACTAATCCGAGGCGGCAGGACAATTGTGATTCTATTGTTCGAGGGCTTCTCTCTGATTCATATGGGACGTCTTGCAGAGACATTCAGTCTTGCGAACCAACTTCGTCACTCGAGCGAAACACCGCGAAGTTATTACGAACTACGGCTCGTCTCAACCAGAGGAGGAGCCATTCGCTCGTCGTCGGGGGTACTGATCTGGACTGACGCATTGGAATCCCATTACGCGAAAAATGTCCACGCTCTGTTCGCACTCGGTGCCGCAGCTACACCGGCGGAGAAAGACGAGCGACTGCTTTCATGGTTACGCAACACCTACCCTCATGCCCAGATCGTCCACGGGGTTGGTGCTGGCCGCGACACGCTCCGCCTCGCCGGTCTCGAGCCGAAAGAATCGGCCGAGGACCAGCCAACGAGAACCCCTGTTGCGCCAGACGCTCCGCCCGGACACGATGCCACGGTTTCCGATGCGGAGGCGGGCATTGCACTAAGCAGCGCACTGACCGTTGTGACGCGGGACTGCGGTTTCGAGACCGCCAGTCAAGTTGCACAAGCCTTGCAACCCGTTACGCCAAAACAGTTCACTCGCGCAGTATTTGATTCCAGCGAGTCGCGTGCAAGCGACCTCATTCGCACCTCTGCACAACACCTGCGTGCCAATAGCGAGCGCCGAATTTCGATTGCAAAAACGGCGCAACTGGTCGCGATGAGTGAGCGCAATTTCCTGCGCCGCTTCAAGCAGGAAATCGGCGTCACTCCAACCGAGTTCGTTCTTCGGGTGCGCCTCGAGAAAGCTTGCCACATGCTGGTCGATACAGACCTGCCTGCCGACAAGATTGCCCGCCGCACCGGACTAGGCAGCGGCGACAGGCTCTCCAAACTGTTTCGTCAGCATTTGTCGATGTCACCGACCGAGTATCGGACCGCCGAGCGCAATCGTCTTGCCGATAACGGCGCGTCCGAACCCTCGACGCTCAGACGAGTGCGCCGCCCTGCCTCCTAACGAGCCACATTGCTGGACGGTCCGCCTCCAGACCCAAGGAGATCCCATGAAAAGAACTCTCTCGCGTGCTATCGATAGCGGGTGCCTGGCGCTCGCAGCAGTCATTGCAACCCTGATCGCTCCTGCACGAAGCCATGAAAACGGCGCACTGCAGTTACTGTTCGCGATCGTGATCCTGATGGCGTCTACCGCCATTTTGCCGGCATGTCGTGCGTACGCCGTTCCTCCTATGCGCTCGATACATCGCCTATGTACTCGAGTTTTGCCGGCCTGGTTAGGTTTGCAGTTCGGGGGGGGGCTGCTCCTGCTTTCGATTAACCGGCTGGACGCGGCCATCGCTTCCTGGATGGCATGGTGGACAGTAGTCGGCGTCGTCATGCTTGCCGCCTGGCGCCTGACCGGGCACACGACGGATCCGGCCTTGCGTGCGCGAAGACGTCCGGCCCGCCATGTGGCCGTCGTCGGACATGGGGACTATCTCAAGCAGATCGTCGCCAAGGTGGATGCCCGCGACCATCTGGATTTTCGGGTCGCCGATGTCGTCGAGCTGCACGCCTCCAACACGGGAACGGACGAAGAAGTCGTTGAATTTGTCGAAACGCGCTTCGCTCACCTGGTGGAGCAGGCGAAATCCGGCGGCATCCAGGAAGTATGGCTCGCGTTGCCGTTGTCGGCTCATGCAGTCACGGCCCGTTGTACTGACGCGCTCCGGAACACACTCGTTGAGATCCGGTTAATGCCGGATTTCATGCCGTTAGGACTGTATGCGGGTATTGCATCGGCCAACGCACTCGACATTCCGTCGATCAGTCTGTCGCCGTCGGCCATTTCCGACGAAGCGATGGCCGGCAAGGAGATTTTCGACCGGGCTTTTGCGCTGGCTGCATTGGCCGCGCTCTCACCGCTGTTCATCGCGATCGCCATCGCTATCAAGATTTCGTCGCCGGGTCCGGTCTTTTTCCGGCAACGCCGCAAAGGCCTGAAGGGCCGGCCGTTTTCAATCTACAAGTTTCGCTCGATGCGGGTCCACGCACAGGAGCACGGCGTGGTGCGTCAGGCAACCCGCAACGACAGTCGTATTACGCGTGTTGGCGGCTTCCTTCGTCGTACCAGTCTCGACGAGATTCCGCAGTTCATCAATGTGCTACGCGGCGACATGTCGATCGTCGGTCCCCGGCCTCACGCGCTCGAACACGACGACCTGTACGGCCCCCTCATTCTCGGCTATGTCGACCGTTATCGAATCAAGCCCGGCATTACAGGATGGGCCCAGATCAACGGCTACCGGGGTGAGACGGACGCACTGGAAAAGATGGCCGGTCGCGTGGAGTACGACCTTTACTACCTGCGCCATCGATCGTTCTGGATGGACATCAAAATCGTTTTACACACGGTGATTCGTGGTTTTTCCGGCAACCAGGCCTATTAAACATTATGTGGATCGGCAGTCCGGGAGAAGACGGTCTGCAAGCCCCACGAAAGGAATTGAAGTGAAGCATTCGAACCTGTGGTTCCCTGTGCTCGGGCGCAGCGGAGTCAAAGTATTTCCGATAACGCGGCTGGCAGGACTCGCAGCGCTGTCGTTCGCGCTCTCGGCGTGCTCGATTGCGCCCGGCATGAAGATGCAAAGCAACTCGTCGTTACCTGTCGGCGATGCGACGGCCCAAACGCCGGCCGAAAAATTGCCTGTGCCGACAACGGAAGTGACGTTGTCGTCGATCGATGACATCAGCAGCCAGGCGGATCACCGCGACGACGCCAATCTCGCCGCCCTGCTCGCCCGCGCGCAGAGCTACACGGTCGGCGCCGGCGATGTGCTCCAGATCACCGTCTGGGACCACCCGGAACTCGCTGCCGCGCTGGGGGCGCAGCCGCCCGCCGACTCGCGTGCCTACGATCCGCCGCCTGGATTCGTTATCGACGATAGCGGCTTCCTGCGGTTCCCGTACGTCGGCAGCGTTCGGGTTCAGGGTATGAAGATCGACGAGATCCAGCAGAAGATCGCCACGGAATTGGGCAAATCGTTTCACAACCCTCAGGTGACGGTGCGCGTGGCGTCGTTTCGCGCCAAGCAGGTGTACGTCGACGGAGAAGTTCGCACGCCGGGCGCGCAAGCCGTCAACGATATTCCCACCAGCCTGTATGACGCGATCAGTCATGCGGGAGGATTCAGTGCGGCGGCGGATCAGAGCCGCATCACGTTGACCCGTGACGGTCGATCGTACGACATCAACTTCACGAAAATGCTGCAACGTGGTGTGAATCCATCAAAGATCATGCTGCGCGCCGGCGACCTCGTTCGTGTCTCCGCCAGAGAAGAAAACGGTGTGTTCGTGCTCGGCGAAGTGACCAAGCCCGTGACCGCACTTCCGCTACGCAGCGGACAACTCACGTTGAGCGACGCGATTTCGCAAGCCGGAAGCATCAGTTCAACGACGGCCGATGCAGCACAACTCTATGTCATTCGCGGCGTGGGCAAGGACGCGCACGTGTATCACCTCGACGCCGGCTCACCCGTGTCGATGATTCTCGCCAACCGCTTCGAATTGCAGCCCAAGGACATCGTGTATGTCGACGGCAACGGCCTGGTGCGGTTCAGCCGTGTCTTGAGTCTGCTGCTTCCTGGCATTACCGCAGGTCTCTATGCTGGCCTGGTGACGAAATGATCATCGGCCAAGGCTATTTGCAATGTGGGTCTCGTACAGCGAGGTCGTCGTGAATCGACGCTCGATCATGGGTCTTTCCGCCGGTGTCGCCATGCTGGGTGCGACCGCCGCTTCACGTGGATGGAGTGAATCCGCCGTGGCTCCGTCGCAAAACGGATTTCTGTGGGTTACCGAATTTGCTGCCAAAGGCAATGGCTCAAGCGACGACACGGGCATGTTCCAGCGCGCGATCGACTACGTACGGAACATTGCACTGCGAGCGCGTGACACGTCGTGCCTGCCTGCATTGCTGATTCCCGCCGGCCGCTATGGTCTGTCCGGAACGATCGACACGGCGCCGTGGATCAAGCTGCGCTCGGTGGGCGGCGTACTGCTCGACTTTTCTCTCCTGCCAGCCGGGTGGGATGGCTTGACGTGCAGAAACGAAACGACGCTTCCCGCGACCGCGTTGCGTTTTCCCGGCGACCGTTCGCCGTTTCTCGACGGCTCGGGCGGCACGATCTCGATACTCGGTCCCGGTAGGGAGCGTTCAGAGGGATCGGGCATCGTCATGGGCAACCGGCAGGCCGGATTCTCCGGCGCTGTACGCGATGCCGGTGGCCACAACGTCGTGGTGACAGGTTGGCGGGGTGCCTTGCAGATCGATCCAATCAATACCTATCTGACCGCCTGGTTTTCGTCGCGCTTCGAACAGAATCGCGACAGCAGCATTTATGTCGCACCGGGCGTGGGTAGAAGCGTGAACAGCGGGGAGCGGATGACCTTCGTCGACTGCACGTTTGCGGGTTCGGAACGCGCCGTCGACATCAACTCCGACAGCATGGATTTCGTCTTCGACGCGTGTTCGTTCGATTTCAACGGCGACGTGGTGCATTTCGGCGCCCACGCGCGCTACGGTACGGTGGCCATGAGCCATTGTCATGTCGAAGGAATCGACGGCCTGCTGGTCAACGCGACCGCCGCGGGCGAGCGTCTTCGCGTCGTGTTACGCGACTCGATCGTCCTGCCGAGACACTGGAAGCGCAAAGACCTCATCAATGCACCGCGTCGCCTTGTTGCCGGAACTGCGAAATTCGCCGCTTCGGGCGTCGAATGGCGTTTCGAAGCGCCGGAACAGAACACATTGACGGCGCTGATAGGCGACGAAGTGCCGGTCGAGTCATTGCAGGCGATGAGCTTCCAGAAAACTCCTGCGTTGCCGTGGCGGGGCCGCCTGAGCAACCCCGATAGCGACTTCTCGTTCGATGGAGCCGGTACGCCCATGGACAAACTAAGCCATTGGAGCACGTCTAGCGCATCCGTCCACCTGGCGAGCGGCGAGTTGGTCGTCACGAATCCGCCACCCGTAGGCGACGCCGTGGTCAGATCAACGCAGACACTGCAAGTCTCGTTGCCGGAACAGAGCGACTCACCCTTCTCGTTGACCACGCGTCATGCTTTCCCGGTCGGGCCGGGCGAGACCGTATCGGCTGCCTGTATGGCAAATGCTACGGGTACGACGGGTCGCACGAACTTCTCGTTCCAGTTTTTCGCCGCAGCAGCCGTCCCCGTCGGCACAAGTGAAGTCAAAAGCACCACAAACCCGCTTCCGCTTGCACAAGCAACCGTCCCTGCCGGTGCCTCCGAGGCTCTCCTCACGGTGAGCTTCAGCGGTTGGACAGGGAAGCTCGAGATTAATGAACTGGCCATATGGCGTTCGTCGTGACGCCTGGCGCGCAAGCACCCCGTCGAGTCGACCACGTCTCAACACAAAGAAAGCAAAACCAGATGATTTCCAATGTTCTAACGGTGTGTCACGGAAACCTTTGCCGCAGCCCGATGGCTGCCGCCATGCTCAAGAGCCGCGACGAGACGCTTCAGGTACGTTCGGCCGGACTCGCTGCCGAGGTAGGACAGCCGGCAACGAGCGAAGCGGTCGCGGCATTGACAGAAATCGGCATCGACATACGCTCGCATCGCGCCACGCAGCTGACCCGCCAGCTGGCGAACGAGGCCGATCTGATTCTCACCATGACCTCCGCACAATCGCGCAGTCTGCAATCGCTTTATCCGACCATGCGGGGTCGGATTTTCACGTTGTGCGGCTTCGACGGTATCGATATCGACGACCCGTTCGGCTTACCACTCGCCGCATTCCGCACCTGTCGCGAAGCGTTGAGAAGCGGCGTCGACTATTGGGCGCATCGACTGAACGATCTGAATGAGCCGATCAGCGAGCGTGTGCATTCCGATGCAGTCTGCCGGCGCGGAGGTGTTCAATGAACCCGCCGTATGCTCCGCATGATGTGCGTACCGTCGAAAAGGAATTCAACCTGGCGGCCATGCTCGACGTGTTCTTGCTCTACCGACGCATGATGCTGTGGATTTTCGGAACCGTGTCGGTGTTGGGTATTGCAGCGGTATTCCTGTCGGACCCGCAATATCAGGTCAATATCATTACTCAAGTCGACGAAGGATCTGCCGCGACAACCGCTTCGTCGCTGCTGGGTCAGGACCTCTCGTCGATGCTCGACGTGAAGTCGTCTGCCGATACCGAAATGCAGGTGTTGCAATCACGCCTCGTCGTAGCCTCGGCGGTCGATAACCTGCGCCTCGATATCGAAGCATCGCCCGCGCGCTTTCCGTTGATCGGTCGTGCAATCGCACGATCGAATACGGGGCTAACCCGCCCGGGCTTGCTGGGAATCGGCGGTTACACGTGGGGTGGCGAGCGTGCAGTCGTCAAGCGCTTCGATGTCCCCACCGAACTGGAAGGAGAACCCTACCGCCTGATCGTGCTCGACGGCGGCCTGTACCGCCTCTCGGGAACTGGGCTGGCGCGCGACGTGATTGGGCGGGTCGGCACAAGCGAAACCTTCATCAGCGACAACGGGCCGATCACGCTGGAGATCAGCGATATCCATGCGGCGATCGGCGCCCGTTTCAAGCTCATCCGGCAATCGCGTCTCGAAGCGATCGATCAGTTGCAACGTAGTCTTTCCATCAGCGAGCTGGGCAAAGATTCGAACGTGCTACAGGTCAAGCTGCGCGGCAGCGATCCGGTATTGATCACCGCGATCCTGAACGATATCGCACAGCACTATGTCCACCAGAACGAAGACCGTAAGGCAGAACAGGCCGCGCGTTCCCTGACGTTTCTGCGTGGTCAGGTGCCTGATTTGCGGCAGAAACTCGACGCAGCCGAAAGCGCTTACTCGGTGGTGCGGACCAGGCTGGGATCGGTCGATCTCGATGGCGAAGCCCGTGCCGTACTCCAACAGTCGGCCGACAACGAAACCGCAATCAGCACGCTGCGACAAAAGCGTGCGGATGCGTTGACGCGTTTCGAACCGAACAATCCGACCGTGATCGCGCTCGATCACCAGATCGAGGTGTTGCAATCGCAATCGGCGGGATTCAATCAACGTATCGACCACCTGCCCGAGACACAGCGCCAGGTCGTGAAAGTCCAACGTGACGTCAAGATCGCCAACGATCTGTACGTCGGCTTGCTCAATAACATCGAACAGTTGCAGATTCTGGAGGTGGGACGAATCGGCAATGTACGCGTGCTGGATAGCGCACTGCTGCCCGATCAACCGATTCGTTTGTGGCGGCCCGTGCTGTGCGTGGTCGTGATCGTGCTGGCCTTCTTCGCAGCGGCGGGCACCGCGTTCGCGCGCGATCTGTTGTTCCGCGGAATTTCCGACCCGCACGAGATCGAGGAGCAGACCGATCTCAGCGTGTTCTCCGTCGTCCCGATGGCAAACCGCCGCGGGTTCCGCTGGACTGCGCGTGGACGCCGCAAAAACAGTCCGCATCGGCCGCTGGCATTCGTCGACCCAGCTGACCCGGCGATCGAGAGTTTGCGTAGCCTGCGTACCGCCCTGCAATTCTCGCTGGCCGATTCCGCCAACAATGTTGTGATGTTCACTGGGCCGGCGCCGAATATCGGAAAATCGTTTATCGCGTGGAACGTCGCGGCCGTCCTCTCACGTACCGGAAAACGGGTTCTACTGGTGGACGGAGACTTGCGGCGCAGCGGACTGAGCCGCGCTCATGGATGCTATTCGGCGGCCGGACTCTCGGATGTGATCATCGGGAACTGCACGCTCGACGCGGCGATCCGCAAGATCGAGCGCTCGACGCTCGACTTTCTGCCGAGCGGCTCGCTGCCGGCCAATGCCGCCGATCATTTGAGCAAGCCGGGTGTGGCGGACCTCTTCAAGACGTTCGCCGAACACTACGACATCGTGATCGTGGACACCGCTCCGCTTCTCGCGGTACCCGACGCCGCGATTCTCGCGCCCTATTCCAGCGGCAACGTCTTCCTGGTTGCGCGCGCCTCCATCACAAAACCCGCGGAACTGGAGGAGTGCGCCCGGCGTTTGCGTCAGGTCAACGTCGAAGTGAAGGGTGTCGTGCTCAACGGCATCGATCGCCACGCAGGCCGTTTCCGCTACGGCTCGAGCTACGGAAGCTACCACTACGCAAATTCACGGGGAGAAGACCCTCGTCCCGTGATCGACGAGGTGGTGCAATGACGCAGCGGCGCCGCGACGCCTGGGCGGCGTCTTTATTGTCGGTTAGCGCACTGGGATCGGCTGCGCTCGCGTTTGCGGTTCAGGCCGTGCTGGCGCGCGTGCTCTCCTCGTCGGCGTATGGGCAGTTCGCGGCCGCGCTGGCGGTCGTGACGATCATTGCGCCGGCGGTCGGCTTCGGTGTGCCGTCTTTCTGGCTGAAGGCTTACGGTACCGAAGGCTGGGCCGCTACACGCTGGATGGAGGTGTCGGTACGGTTCATCACCCGCAGCGCGCTCGCGTGCGTCGCCGCGGCCGTGTTGTGGGCGTGGCTCGGTACGGCCGATGCCCGCACCGGCCAACTGTTGCTGTCGATGCTCCCGGTCGTGCTGACGCAGGGCGCCATCGAAATGGCTTCCGCCAGGCTGCAGCTCGAAGAGAAATTCAGTCGTGTCGCGATGTGGCAGATCCTGCAGCACGCCGGGCGGCTCCTGCTGGTCGTGGCTTGCTGGCGCGCCGGCGCAAATAGCGAAGCGATGGCGCTCGGCTTCGGTTGCATTGGACTGGTCATCACGTTCGGTGCGTGGCGCTCGATCGCCGCGCTGCGGCGCGGTGCGGCGGAACTGGTCGGACACGGACCGAACTCCGCCGCGTCACGCCCGCAGACGATGCCGCCGTCACCGACGCTCACCGAACTCTGGCGTAACGTCATGCCGTTTGGCCTGTCCAGCCTGCTGTTTTATGCCTATGGACAAAGCGGCATGGTGATCGTGTCTCACCTCGGCACCGCGTCGGATGTCGGTATTTATAGCGTCGCCGTCACGATTCTGAGTGCGCTCTATCTGCTGCCGACGGTGCTGTTCCAGAAACTGCTGATGCCGCGTTTGCACCGCTGGGCCGCCTCCGGCGACGCACGCCTCGAACGGACGTACCGCGACGGCAACAAGTGGATGTTCGCGTCGGGAATCGTCCTGGCCGGTCTGGCAGCATGGCTCGCGCCGCTCGTCGTGCCCAGTGTGTTTGGGCGGCACTACGCGCAATCGGCCAGCGTCGTCGCGCTCATGACGATCAGCACGCCATTCAGGTTTCTCACCGTCAGCGCTTCGTCGGTGATGACCACTCGCGATCTGATTCGCGTGCGCAATCGCTGCGCGTTGATCGCCCTGCTCTTCAGCGTGGTGGCAACCATCTTCGGGGTGTCGCATGCGGGCATCATGGGTGCCGCCGTCGCATCGGTCGCGGGCGAAGTTGTGTGGGCTGTGTTGTCGGTGCTGTGCGCGCGTCACTTTCTCGCTCGCGCTCGCAGCAGGCAGAAAGCCGCTACGGGAACTCGCAGCGTCCCGGCCGGCTTGCCTCTCTCGCGCTCCCGCTCGATCCCGGTCAGCGTCATCATTCCGTGCTTCAACTGTGGCGAGACGATCGCGCGAGCGGTTCAGTCGGTATTTCTGCAAACGTCGCGACCGCACGAGTTGATTCTGGTCGACGACTGCAGCACGGACGGCACCCGCGCACTTCTCGCCGATCTGGTGACGCAGTACCCCGCCGACTGGATTCGCGTGATCCTCCAACCGCGCAATGCGGGCCCTGGCGCCGCGCGCAATGCCGCTTGGCGCGCGGCCACGATGCCTTACATCGCGTTCCTCGACTCGGATGACAGCTGGCATCCCGCGAAGATGGCAATCCAGTACGGCTGGATGTCGGCTCGCCCACATGCCGCTATCACCGGCCATCCGGTCGCGCAACTGGAACCGCACCAGCGCGCCGATGCGCAGCCGTGGCCACCCGTTACGGTGCCACGCCGGATGTCCCGGCAGCGGGTGCTGTTCTCGAACCGCTTCACGCCGTCCAGCATCCTCATGCGCGCGGATGTCGAAGCCCGCTTCGACGAAACGAAGCGGCATGCCGAAGACTATTTCATGTTGCTCGAAGTGGTTCTGGTGGATAAGGGCGAAGCCTTTCTGTTTCCGTTTCCGCTCTCCTACGTCTATAAGGCGCAGTTCGGCGCCAAGACCGGCCTGAGCGCGCAGCTCTGGAAAATCCAGCAAGGCGAACAGGACAACTACCTGCGATTTCGCCGGCGAGGATCGATCAGCCACGTGGAGTGGCTGTGCTTCTCGCTTCTCAGCGCCGCGAAGTACCTCCGGCGTTGCCTGCTGTCGCGGAAGTTGACATGAGCAATCGATCCGCACCCGACGCGCTGCACCGACATGCAAGGCAGGCGCCATGAGCTATTACCTCTTGCCGCTATTGATCTTCTACTTCGGCGTAGCGCTGTGTATCGCCTATGGCGGCACCAACCCCGTCGTCATACTCACCTGCTCGCTGCCGATCGTCGCGCTGGCCGTTCTGCGCGGTCACAGCGGCACCGATACCGCCGCGTATTACCAGGCTTTCACGGACCTCGGTCAAGGCAATGGATATGGCGCCGAGCCGCTATTCAATGCCTATGCACAATTGCTCTGGTCCGTCGATCCCGACCCCCGCTTCGTCGTCAACAGTATCTCGATGACAACCGCCCTGCTGCTGCTCTGGTCGGTTTCCCGCAGCCGCTATGGCATCTGGTTCGGCGGATTGGTCCTCGTACCGGGCATGTTCTACGAACTGACCATGAACGTGATGCGCTTCGGTCTCGCGTCGGCCATCTTCCTTGTCGCAACTCGCGTGGCGCCGCACCGAAGGCCGCTGCGATACCTCATCTTCGCGCTGATCGGCACCTGCGTGCACTTCTCATCCGCACTCCTGTTTCTGCTTTTCATTGCAACGACGCGGCGCGGACACACGCTCATGTTCGTCGGCGTCGCGGTGGCGGTCATCGGTATCTCGCTCGTGATGCCGGACTACTTCGCCGACAAGACCAGTCTTTACACCGGCATAGCGGCCCCCAATGCCTCGTCGGGTCTGCTGTTCCTGCTGATCCAGTTACTGATGCTGGCTGTGATGCTCATTTACAGACGGCAATTCGCGATTCCGCCCATTGGCTGGCTGATTTGCGCGTTACTGGCAATGGTGCTTTACGCCATGACGCAGGTCACTTACGCGGGCATCCGTTTCCAGCTGATTCTCGTGAACCTGATGCTGGTCGTGATGTGGCGTCAGTTCGCTCCGCCCAGCGGCCGAATGAAGGCGAACCTCGGAATGTGGCTATTCATCATTGGACTAGTCGCGCTCGCGGGACGAATCCACAACATGTCCGATGAGGAAGGTCAGGGTGAGTCTCCTTTCCTGCCTTATCAGGCGGCTCCAGCCATTCAGGAACTAGGGTGATCGACTATGCGACAGAAAATCGTACACGTAACAGAAGCACTGGGCGGAGGTGTGCTGCATTGCGTCGTTCTGCTCGCCAATCGCCAGGTCGCGGCAGGAGATGAGGTTGTAGTGCTGCACTCTGTCCGGCCGGATACGCCGACGGTCGGCAAGCTCGACAGTCTGTTCGATCCCAGAGTCCGACGTGAGATGGTGGACATGCGCACGCAGATCGGCGTCCATGATCTCGTGAGCATTGTGTTGCTTGTCGGCAGCCTGTTTCGCGAGCGCGCGGATATCGTCCATCTCCACTCGTCGAAGGCGGCGGCACTCGGGCGCGTCGCCGCGCGTCTGCTCGGTATCAGCTCGCGTACGATCTATTCTCCGCACGGGTTTGCCTTTCTCAAGAAGGACATCTCGCCACTCAAGAGCAAAGTCTATCTACTGGTCGAGCGGTGGCTTCACGCGATGGGCGGACATATCGTCGCGTGCTCCAAAAGCGAATTGCGTTATGCACGCATGCTTCTGCGACGGACGGAACGCACAAGCCTTGTAGAAAATGCGGTGAAACTCGACGGGTTTAATCCTGACCATTACAGGCAACCAGCCGAGCAGGTAGTCATTTGCACGTCTGCACGCGTAACCTATCAGAAGGCGCCGTGGCGATTCACGAATCTCGCGCAGCGGCTTGCCGGCCTACCGCGCACCCGCTTTGTCTGGTTCGGTGACGGCGAGGCCGACGCGATCGATCAATGGGTCGATCGCGAAGCGGTTCAGATCAGCGGCTGGATTACCGCGCTCGAACTCAGATTGCGACTTCTGGAGTGCGACATCTTCGTGTTGCCCTCGTTGTGGGAAGGCATGCCTATCGCACTGATTGAAGCTCAGGCAGCTGGATTGCCGGCTGTAGCCAGTCGGATAGTGGGCAATCGCGACGTGATCGTCCACGGCGTGACCGGGTTTCTTGCCAATAACGACGACGAGCTGGAGTACTACACCCGCCTGTTAATCGTCGACGCAGCGCTGCGCAAACAAATGGGTACGGCCGCGCGTGCCCATGCGCGCGACCGTTTCGGCGATCAGCAACTTTTCCGCGCTTATGTCGGCGTGTATCGACGTCTGCTGACGCCGGGGCATTCCCCACACTCGCGGCCCCGCGCACAAGCACTGTTAAATGAGGCCCTGAAATGAACACACCTGAAGTCGACGCCCCGCCCCGCGTCTCACCGGACCTGCGCCCCACTCAACGCCTTCATCGCGACCTGCAGGCAATCACGGCCGTCCGCGAAACACGCATCGCGTTCTTCGGATTCTACGGGCGTCATAACTTTGGCGACGATCTATTCGGCTATCTGCTGCAAGCAATTTCAGTCAGAACACCTGGTATCAAGCCGCTGATCGTGGGGGCGTCCCCTGCACAGGAATTGACGTATCTGTTCCACCTGCCTCTCGCTCGCAGATTGTGGACGCGTAGCGGCACACTAGGCGCCGCAGCACGGTCGCTCACCTATGTCGCGGCTATATGGCAAGCAAGAGCCGCCGTGTTCGGCGGAGGTTCGCTGTTTGGCGCCCACGCCTCGCTACCGTTTGCAAGGTTGATTATCAATATAGGACGCCGCCTCAATCGCCCGGTCGCGGCGCTCGGCGTGTCGGTCGGCCCCTTTAGCACGACTGAACGGCAACAGGCATTCGCGGATATCCTGAGGGCCGTGCCTCGAATTGCGGTTCGCGATGAAGCATCGGTGCAGGCAGTTAAGGATGCGACGGGCTCGAAGCCTGCCAACCTTCGGGATCTCGCGTTCTCGCTTCCAGCACTTTACACGCCGACGCTCAGTGGAAAGTCGCGGCGCACACTCGTGGTGTCGATTCACTTACGACAGTACATGGACGCAGCTCTTTCGATTCTCGCCGCGGTCGACAGACTAGGTCTCGTCGATCATGTGATATTCGCTTCTCTGGACGACGAGAGTGTCGCAGTCACGGGAGACATTGCGCGCCTGTTCTCGCCTTCAAATGTCTCGGTCGCCCGCTTTCAATATGGAGATTCGATTACCGGGGTCATTGATCTGCTCGCGGGAGCGGCCTGCGTCGTGACTTCGAAGTTGCATGGCGCGATCGTCAGTTTTGTGTACGACGTCCCTATCATGCTGTTTTGCTACCAGTCCAAATGCTCTGAGTTCTTGCGCGACAACGCATTACCCGGTCCGCAGGAACCCCAACCGACCAATGAGATCTGTGTCGCGCACGTGACGGACCTGTTGTTTCGCGGTCGCCAGACTCGTTATTCGAAAGCCGGATGGCATCTCGATCAGTTCACTCGCTTTGTCGCGGATATCGTGCGCGATGAAGCGAGCGAGCGGTCCGTCTGAATCACCTGCCGGGATGAGCGGGCGCCGAATCTGCAGAAGGCGTCCTTGCTTATCTCGCCACCCGCCCCCTGCGGAGTTCGGCAAACCCCGATCCTATTCGTATAGCTCGGTCATTCTCCCAGCAAGATAGTCACGGAAGTCTATTGAGACTTCGGGATGGCGAAGCGCGAATTCCACTGTCGCCTTCAGATAGCCCAGCTTGCTGCCGCAGCCGAAACGCGTGCCTTTGTACCGGTACGCGAGGACCTGCTCATCATTGAGCAGCGATTGAATTGCGTCGGTCAATTGCAACTCACCGCCGCTACCCGGCCGCAGTGCACGCAAATGCTCGAAAATTCGCGGCTTGAGCACGTAGCGGCCCACCACGCCGTATCGGGACGGCGCGTCGGCGGGCATCGGCTTCTCAACAATACCGGACAGCTTGAAAACATTGTCTTCCCATTGTTTGCCGTCGATCACGCCATAGGACCCGGACTCCTCGGGTGCGATCTCTTCGACACCCAAAACCGACGTATGGTAGTGATCGAAAACGTCAATCATCTGACGCAGTACCGGCGGCTTGCCATCCAGCAGATCGTCCGCCAGCACGACGGCAAACGGACTGTCGCCAACGAGCTTTTCCGCGCACAACACCGCGTGCCCCAAGCCCAGCGCCTCCGCCTGGCGAACATAGAAGCAATGAACATGACTCGGCTTGATACTGCGCACGAGGGAGAGCAGCTTTTCTTTGCCGCGTGCCTCCAGTTCCGCTTCGATCTCATACGACTTGTCGAAGTGATCCTCGATGGCTCGCTTGCTGCGCCCTGTCACGAAGATCATCTCTGTGATGCCCGCCGCGATTGCTTCCTCGACGGCGTATTGAATCAGCGGTTTATCGACGACCGGCAACATCTCTTTGGGACTTGCTTTGGTCGCGGGAAGAAAGCGTGTACCGAGACCGGCAACGGGGAATACAGCTTTCGTTACGTTAAGCATTGGCTTGAATCTCGCGTGTGAAATGGTCGGTGTTTATTTGGAAATACAGGCTCTCTAATAAAAAGAACCTGCCCGCGTGAATCGAAAAAGCCGGGCAGGTTGAACCGAGGCCATAGGATTCGCGGGGGCGAATCCAGTGCCAGTATCTCCCTCCCCCAGGTAAGTCAGGTTAAGACCTGTCGGATCACACTGATCGAATGACGGAACGCTACACAATTCGCCGCGAAAAGCTCAGAGTTCATTTCTCTCGAGTATCCATAGCGAGACTTGAATGGCGGATCGCATCAAGGTTTTGTCAGAAACCGGCCAACTGGCGCGGATAAACTGCGAAGGAGCGTATCGCCGGAGAGTCGACGGTGATGGGCACATCAACCTTCGTATAAGGCAACAATGTTGAACGATCTGGAAAGCCTGCGGGCAATTGCCGCCTTCAATCAATCGTACCTGCTGCTAGCTCAGCGCATGCTGGGCGACGATGCCGAGCACGCAAAGTCGGCACTCGGTCTGTCGGATTCAATGGCCACCCGAATCCGCTCGTTGACCCCCGCTGAGATTGAGATACTTGCTGACAGCGGCGAACTGATCTGTCAGTTTCGGGCCGACGCCACATCTCTGGGCTGACTTGTTATTGGGCGTTGCCGATCAACCGTTGAGCGTGATGGATTCATGATCCGTCTGCAGCAGACGGATCATGTCGTAGGTCGGAAAAATACGAAATCGATACCGCCGCGCGGCTGCGCGGACGGATGAATCATCATACATCGCACGCGACATCATCCTTTTCAAGCGATTAACACCTTCTGTTAATACACTATGACGATGTCGGGAGTCGATTAGGGAGCGTGGCGGGATGTGCACCATGAGCATTCGCGCGGGCGGCCGGTGTCGACAACAAAGGACATCGCGTAATGACCGAAACGCCACCACGCAAGCCCCGCCGGATCGCACTTCAAAGCACGATCACGGCGTTTGCAGCGTCCCGTCTTTCAATCTCGTCTGGGTCCACGTCGTGACGGTATTCTCACAGGGATATTTCGCCGCCTCGGCTTCGTCAATATCCACGCCGAGCCCTGGTTTGTCGTTGGCATAGACATAGCCGTCGCGAAACTCCGGAAGCCCCGGAAATACGTCGAGTAACGCGGCTCTCGGCCCTTTGAGCTCCTGAATCACGAAGTTCGGCGGCTCTGTGCCGGACCATTCCTGCACGCCGAAATTGCGCGACGCAAGGTCGATGTGGATGTTGGCCGCGTGCGCCAGCGGCGACATGTCACCGGGTCCGTGCCACGCCGTCCTCACGGCGAACTGCTCGGCGAAGATCTGCAGCTTGCGTCCCGCCGTAATGCCGCCGATCTGACTCAAATGCACGCGGATGTAATCCACCAGCCGTTCGGTGATCAGAAAGCGCCATTCATAAGGATTGTTGAACAGTTCCCCCTGAGCCAGCGGCGTGGTCGTTTTCGCGCGCAACTGGCGCATCCATTCGCCCTCCTCCAGCGGGATCGCGTCTTCGAGAAAGAACAGGTCGTACTGTTCCAGCTCGCACGCGAAACGGACCGCTTCGACCGGCTTCAACCGTTCGTGAACGTCGTGACACAGCGCGACGTCGAAGCCGATCTTGCTGCGAATGCCGTCGAACAGTTTGAGCGTCTCGCGCATGTATTTCCTGCTGTCGAGATATACGCCGTCCGCCGATCCAGCGGGTGCACCCGCCGGCGCGCGACCGTAGCCGCCCCCGCCATATCCGCCGCTCTGACAGCGGATATGCGTGATCCCCTGCTCCCGATACTTCTGGATGTTCTCGCATAGCTCGTTCAGATCGCGGCCGTCGGCATGCCGGTAAATCGGCACAGCTTCACGGCACTTGCCGCCGAATAGCTGATACAGCGGCATATTCGCCTGCTTGCCCTTGATATCCCACAACGCCATATCGACGCCGGAAATCGCGTTGTTCTCGATCGGCCCGTTACGCCAGTACGCGTTCTGATGCATCAGTTGCCATAGCTCTTCGATCGCTTCGGCATCGCGGCCGATCAGCAACGGCCGCAAATACTCCTCGATGAGACACTTCACCGCCACGTGCCGGTAAGCGAACGTCGCGCACCCAAGCCCGACCAGACCAGGCTGGTTCGTCTCCACCTTCACGACGATCAGATTGATGCCTTCCGGCGCGGTCAGGATGACCTTTACATCGGTAATCAGAGTTGCCATTTCAGCCTGCCAAAAACGAATCAAGGGGAACAGATGTGCTCAACCGGAGCCTTACGTGCGATGCAGCGAGAGCGGCGCTTTATCCTTCGCGCGCTGACCGGAATGCGCAGGCACGGTGATCATCAGAATCACGGAGAGCAGCAAGCCGGCCGCCATGAAGATGTACGACGCCGCGGGGCTGCCGGTCACACCGTTCAGGTAACCCACCACCCACGAACCCGCGAACGCACCGAGTGCGCCGCACGCATTGATCAGGCCGATCGCGCCACCCAGCACGTTGCTCGGAATCAATTCGGGGACCAGCGCGAAGAACGGGCCGTAAGGCGCATACATGGTGGCCCCCGCGACGACCAGCAGCGCGAACGAAATCCAGAAATGCGAGCCGCCGACCAGGTACGACGCGACGAACGCGATCGTGCCGACCAGAAGCAGCGGCCACACGAACAGCTTGCGGTTGCGCGTCTTGTCCGACAGCCACGACGCGAGCAACATCAGAATGATGGCAGCGAGATACGGCACGGCGGCCAGCCAGCCGACCGAGACGATATCGATCGTCGAGGCGGCCTTGAGAATCGACGGCAGCCACATGATGAAGCCGTACACGCCGATACTCCACAGCGCGTGAATCGCGCAGAACTTCATCACGATCGACGAGCGGAACGCCGCCTTGTAGTCGCGCACCGGTGCGATATCGGCCTGCTCCGCTTTCAGACGTGCCGCGAATTCGGTCTTTTCGGCGTCGCTCATCCAGGGCGCGTCGGCCGGACGATCCTTCACCGTGAACCACCACACCACTGCCCAGATCAGCGCCGGGGCGCCTTCGAAGACAAACATCTCGCGCCAGCCGAAACTGCGGACCAGATAACCCGACACCACCGACATCCACAGCACCGTCACCGGGTTGCCGAGAATCAGGAAGGTGTTGGCACGCGAGCGTTCGCTGCGTGTGAACCATCGGCTGATGTACATCAGCATCGACGGCATCACGGCGGCCTCCACCACGCCGAGGATGAATCGCAGCGCCATCAGCATCGGAATATTGCTGACCATGCCGGTGGCGGCCGCGCACACGCCCCACAGAATCAGGCTGAAGAAGATCAGCTTCTTGACGCTGTTGCGCTGCGCGTAGATCGCGCCTGGCACCTGAAATAGACAGTAGCCGAGAAAGAACAGCGAGCCGATCAGCGACGACGTGCCGTGCGTAATGCCAAGATCCCTGTCGATCCCGGCTGCGGCGGCGAAGCCGTAATTCGCGCGATCGAGATAGGCCAGGCTGTAGGTGATGAAGATGATGGGCATCAGATACCACCATCTTTGAGGTGCTACGGGTTTGACGCTTTCCATGATGTCTCCGGATCGGTACGGCGTATACAAAGGTTGAGCGCGCGCGAGTCGATTTATTTGTTCTGCTGGACTCGCGCGAGCCTGCATTCGAAGCAGCGTCAGAGCACGGCCAGCCAGCCGCCGTCGACGTAGATGATCTGGCCGTTCACATAGCTCGAAGCAGGCGAGGCCAGATACACCGCGGTGCCGACCAGTTCTTCCGGTTTGCCCCAGCGTTGCGAAGGATTGCTGCTCTTGACCCAGGCATCGAAGGCGGCGTTTTCGATGAGCGGTTTGTTCATGTCGGTCAGGATGTAGCCCGGACCGATCGCGTTCGCCTGGATGTTCGAGGCCGCCCACTCGGCGCTCATCGCGCGGGTCAGCATCTTGATGCCGCCCTTCGCCGCGGTATACGCGCCGACGGTCGCCCGCGCGCCCTCGCTGGTGAGCGAACCGATGTTGATGATCTTGCCACCCGTGCCGCGCGCGATCATGCGTCGTGCCGCCTGTTTCGCGACGATGAACGCGCTGGTCAGATTGGTGTCGATCACGCGCTGCCAGTCGCTCAGTTCGAGATCGACGAGCGGTTTGCGGAACTGGATGCCTGCGTTATTCACGACGATATCGATCTGCACGCCGTCCTTGTCCCACTGTGCGAAGGCCTCGGCGACAGCCGCTTCATCGGTGACGTCGAAAGCGCGTCCCAGTGCGTTGTGCCCTGCGCGGCTCAACTTGCCGACCGATTCGGCGACTGTATCCGCACGCGTGCCGTTGAGCACGACGCTCGCGCCGGCCGCCGCCAATCCTTCGGCCAGCGCGTAGCCGATGCCGCGCGCCGAGCCGGTGATGAGTGCCGTGCGGCCTTTCAGATCGAATAATTGGGTCATGCTGTGAGTCCTCTGTGTTCACAAAAAAGGCGCGAGTGCGCCCGTCGCGATCGCTTGGGTTGTCTGGATCGTCGCGTTTCAAATTGGGTTTAATGCGCTGCTGGCGAAACCTGCCTGCGTCAGGACGGTGTGCCGTTGGCGGTGTCGTTCAATGCGGCGCGGTCCTCGAAATCCTGCTCGGCGCGCTTGATCAGCGTCAGCACGGCCTCTTCCGCGGCCTGCGGATCGCCCTGCTCGATCGCCACGCACAGCGCCTCGTGCATCGGCAGAGAACGGGCCGGGCCGCCGGCAATTTCGGAACTGAGTTCGAAGCTCGTGCGCAAGATCGCCGACAGCGCGTTCTGCATCTGCTGAACGAACTGGTTGTGACAGGCGGCCAGAATGGCGCCGTGAAATGCGAGGTCGGCAGGCACGTAGTCGCCGTGGCCGGCCACCGCCCGCTCCATCGCCTTGAAGGCGCGGCGCACGGCGATGCGATCTTCCGGCGTCGCGCGCTTCGCGGCGAGCCTGGCCGCGTTCGGCTCGATGATCAGACGCAGTTCCATCAGATCTTCGATCAGGCCCGGCTCGATTGCGCCGGCGCGCGCGCGCCACGTGATCACGTCGGGATCGAACAGTTGCCATTGCGCGCGCGGCAGCACGATGGTGCCGTAGCGGCGGCGCACTTGCAGCATGCCCTTGGCCGACAGCGACTTCATCGTCTCGCGGATCGTGATGCGGCTCACCTGCATCTGTTCGGCGAGCACGGGCTCGGCCGGCAGGATGTCGCCCGGCATGAACTTGCCCGAACAGATCTGTTCGCCGAGCTGATTCAGGACCTGTCTGTGTAGCGTCGCCACCATTTTATCTCTATGTCATACGTATGATGTAGAAAGATAGGCGTGACGAAGGCTCCCTGCAACCAGGGATGACCCTCAAAGCATTTCCGTTGCTTCCCACCGATGCAATACGTCGCGGCGGCAAGCAAACATTATTCTGACCGGCTCCGGCTCTGTCGAACGTGCGCGCCGAATGCTGTTTGAAGCAAAGCAGATATGCGCTAGAGGCGATTGCCAGTCAGAACAGTCAGAACAATCTGGCAATCGCCGGCACGCTCAACACGGCGACGTAGTAGCCCATGAACTGCACCCCCGCGTTAAATGCGAACAGCCGCGACAGCAGGCCGCCGAACAGGCCCACGGTGAGAATGACGGCCAGCCCGAGCAACTGTCCTTCCCAGAAGCTGATCACGACGATCAGTCCCGAGAACGTCGCGATAATCGCTTCGTGACTCAAACGACGCGCGACGAACGACGCCGCCCGGTGCGCATAGTTCATTGCGAGCGGATACGCGATCAGCGCAGCGAGCAGGACCGACAACAGTCCATAACCCAGGAACTCGTGAACCGACATCAACGTATGCAGGTTGTTGATGTGCCCGGTTGCTGTGTCCACGGAGAAGCGCGGAGGCGCATTGAACAGCGGCGCGGCCGGCCCCGCCGCGACCGGACTCAGAGGCAAACCGAACGCAATGAGCGGAATCAGCGCTTCCGCGATATAGGTCGCTTCCGTCACGCCGTTGCGGGCCGCGATCACCGTGGTCAGCCGCTGATACGCATGCTTGACACGTGTGCCGACCAGTTCCCCCATCACCACGGTCATCGCCACCGGGCTGAACACGAAGGTCGCGCTCGACACGGCAGCCGTCGCCATCGTCCACGCCGTCTGCTGCCTGTCGAGCACGCGGAACGGATTGGGAAAGTAACCGCGCCACGCCTTCAGGTCCGGCGCAAGCGAGAAGGTCGATACATGCGGACGGCGCATCCGGTTCCGCTCGGCCGGAGAGAGAATCGAAAAGAGATCGGCGACGAGCGGGCCGATTGCGATTCCGAGGAAGTAGCTAACACTGAGCTTTACGCCGTATTTTCCGGTCAAACCCTGCAGGCCGACGATCAGCAGCACGAACGGCAACAACAGCAGCACCGACGCCCATCGTCCGGCGGAAAAGTACGCGATGACAACCGCCGCAACGAGGAACACCCAAGGGGCGGCTTTGGAGATTGCGCTACCGAACGGTGCCAGCAGCACGGCGAACAGAACCGCAAGCGGTACCGCCACAAAAGCCGCGATGATCCCGCCTGAGATCATCTTGCGTAACGCAATATGCGGCACGCCGAGCGCGCGCAACATTGTCGCCTGCTGCAGCAACGGTGCGGCCATCGTATCGCCGGGTATGCCGAGCAGCGCGGTCGGGATCGCATGGGTCATGTGTTTCGCGACCGCGCCCGACATGAAAAACGTGAATACGCCAGCAGGCGGCACACCCAGCAGCGCAACAAGAAGTGTCAGCGGAGCGATGGTGGTCGTCTCGTCCGTGCCGGAAATCAGGCCGATACCGGCGAATACGATCGCGCCGAGCAGTCCCATCGACAGCGCGATTACCAGCTGGTGAAGAAGCGGGTCCATCAGTGTGCTCCTTTGCTCATGGCCAGATCGGCCGGACGGTTGGCTTCGTCGATATGCCGCTCATGCGCGTGCTCGCGCTCGTAGGCAGCGAACAGATCAAGCAGACCGAGTTCGTCCATTTCGGCTCGCGCGGCCGGCGAGAGATCCGCCACCGTGCCGAGTCCGCCGGATTCCGCGGCAAGCTGATCGAGTACTCTCATGCGTTCGGCAGGATTGACCGCGTGCTCGACAACCTCGCGCTTCGGTTTGAACAGGAACGCGCAAACCATGCCCGCCACGAGGCAGCCGGCGAGGCCGACCAGCATCGCGTACGCGCGAGCAATCGCCGCGTCGGGCACGAATGCCGACAGCAGCCGTTGACCCGCGAAGAATGCGCCGATGCTGATGCCCGTCCCGAGAACGACCGACCATGCAAGATGTCGCAGATCGACTGTGTCGCCCCAGACTTCGACGAGTTCGAGTGACGACTCCGTTGCCGGATCGTCATGACGCTGAGTCGCGGTGGCCGGTGCCGCCGCGTGAGCGCGATAGGTTTCCATCTGTCTCCTCCGGATCGTTGTCGGAGTTGCAATTGACCGGCCGCGCGACTGGGCACGCTGTGCCGGCTCTTCGTCTATACGTTATTCGACATCGTGCGAGCGCGGCGCGCCGCCATCGCGCGGGCCACTCGCGACGACGTCACCCTGCCGAGCGCCGTCGAAATAAACTCACCTGCTTCGGCAAGCGCAGCGAGATCGATACCCGTGTGCAAGCCCAGTTCATCGCACAGGTAAACCACGTCTTCGGTCGCGACGTTACCCGTTGCGCCGGGAGAATACGGGCACCCGCCGATACCGGACACCGAACTATCGAAGCTCGCCATACCTGATTGCAGCGCGGCGTACACATTCGCGATGGCCATTCCCCAAGTGTCGTGGAAATGGCCGGCAAGGGCCGATAACGGCACATCTTTCGAGCACGCTTCGATCAGACGTCGGGTCTTCGCAGGCGTGCCCGTTCCGATCGTGTCGCCGAGGCTGATCTCATAGCAGCCCATCTGGTAGAGACGTGACGTCACGCGCGCGACCTGCAACGGATCGATCTCGCCCTCGAACGGGCATCCCAGCACGCAGGACACGTAACCCCGCACGCGCACGCCCTCCTGCCGCGCCCTCTCTACGACCGGCTCGAACCTGTCGATGCTCTCGTCGACCGAACAATTGATGTTCTTCTGCGAGAAGCTCTCCGATGCCGCTGCGAACACGGCAACCTCGTCACACCTCGCCTCCAGCGCCGCGTCGAAGCCTTTGAGATTCGGCACGAGCGCCGACAACACGACGCCTTCCCGACGCTCGATCTCGCGCAGCACCTGGGCGCCGTCGGCCATCTGCGGGACCCATTTCGGCGAAACGAACGCGGCGGCTTCGATCGCGATGACACCCGCCTTCATCAGTCTGCGGATCAGTTCGACCTTCGTCGCGGTCGGCACAAACGAAGGCTCGTTCTGCAAGCCGTCGCGCGGACCGACCTCGACGATTCTGACCTTGCCGGAAACGGGCAGGTCAACCATGGCGGGACCCCGCGAGCAGTTCCACCGCGTAGTCGGTGCGCACGTCCTTCGCCGCGACCATCTGCTTCACGACCCAGTCGACGTCGGCGCCGGTCGCGCCCGCCGCCATCGCGATGTTGCGTGCATGCAGCGCCATATGGCCGCGTTGAATCCCCTCGGTCGACAGCGCGCGCAACGCACCCATGTTCTGCGCGAGGCCCACTGCAACGGCGATTTCTCCCAACTCCTGCGCTGATTTCACGTCCATGATTTTCAGCGCAAGACGCGCGAGCGGATGCGTCTTCGTCGCGCCGCCGACCAGACCGACGGGCATCGGCATCTCGATCGTGCCGACCAGATCGCCGTTAGTCGCCTTCTCCCATGTCGTCAGCGACGTGTATCGACCGCCCCGGCTTGCATAGGCATGCGCGCCCGCTTCGACCGCGCGCCAGTCGTTGCCGGTCGCGACGATCACCGGATCGATCCCGTTCATGATCCCCTTGTTGTGCGTCGCGGCCCGGTAGGGATCGATCGCCGCGAACAGATAGGCATCGACCACACCGTCGATCACTTCTTCGCCCGAATACTCCTTCGTTCTGAGCGTGTCGGCCGAATAGCGGACCTGCGCGCGCGCGAGGCGCAGGTCCGCGAGATTCGACAGAATCCGCAGACGCACCTTGCCACCGGTGATTTCCTCAACCCGCCCTGCGACGGATTCGGCCATCGTGTTGACCGTGTTCGCACCCATCGCATCCCTCACATCGACGATCAGGTGCGCAACGATCATCGCGCCACGCGGCGTGTCGGGAAACACGTGCACTTCGATGTCCTTGCAGCCGCCGCCCAGACCGATCAGAACCTTGTCGCGGCTGTTCGCCAGTTCGATCAGTTCCTCCTTGTGTTTCAGCAACGACAGGCGGGCGCCGTACGGGTCGGACACGCCGAGAATCTGAACCTGCGCGCGCATCAGCGGGCCGGTGCTCGACGTACGGAAGCCGCCCGCTTCGCGAGCAAGCTTGGCCATGAACGATGCCGCCGCGACGATCGACGGCTCTTCAACCGCCATCGGCACGATCACGTCCTTACCGTTGATCTGGAAGTACCCGGCCACCGCCATCGGCAATTCGAAGGTGCCGATCACGTTTTCGATCATGCCGTCCGCAATTTCCACCGGCAGTGCCCCCGGCTTCGCGAGTTGCGCGTACTGCGCGTCGTCGAGGCCGACAGCCTTGGCGACATGCGTCCAGCGTTCGCTCGGAGAGAGTGCGCGGAAGTTCGGGAGGGCTGAATCGATCGTCATTTACGTCTCCATGTGTCATCAATGCCACGTCGTGCTGTCGGACTTGCGGCGGTCTGTAGATGCACGAATAATAAAGACCGTGTACCCATATAAAAGGTACAGTCTGAATCGACAGTTAATCATCTGTACCCGGTACAGTCCGCGTACCTTGCAGGGCAATAACCATGAATCGGCGTGAAAAGACGTCCCTGTCGGGATCGATGGCGGACAATCTGGCAAAACAGATCGAAGAAGGTCTGTTGCCGGCAGGATCGAAACTGCCGTCCATCAGGGAATACGCTGAGGCGTCGGGCTGCTCGAAGAACACGGTCATCAGCGCATTCGACATCCTGACCGCGAACGGGCTGATCGAACCGCGACGCGGTTCCGGCTTCTTCGTTGCGAGACGGGTTAAAGGGCACAGCGAAGTCGAGGAAGCGTCCACCCTCGACCGGGCAATGGACGTCGTCTGGCTGATGCGCGAACAGTTGCAGGTCAAACCCGACGTGCTAAACCTCGGCGAAGGATTCCCGCCGGTCGAATGGCTCGGCGAGACGCGCCTCGATCAGTACCATCAGCGCGTGGTGCGCACGGGCGTCGCGTCGCTTTTCCGTTACGGCAGCCGCTACGGATACCTGCCGCTGCGGCAGTCGCTTCAGCAGAAACTGGCCGCTTACGAGATCGAGGCGAACCCGTCTCAGATCGTCCTGACGCATGGTGCAAACCAGGCCATGGACATGGTGATCCGCTACTACGTGCGGCCCGGCGATACGGTTCTGGTCGACGATCCCGGGTATTACGCGCTGTTCGGCAAACTGAAGCTAAGCGGCGCGAACATCGTAGGCGTGCCCCGCGACGTGGATGGCCCGAACATTCCCACACTCGAAAAGCACCTCGGCACATACCGGCCCCGGCTGTTCTTCACGCAGTCTGTCGGACAGAATCCCACCGCGACGGATACGAGTGCCGCCAAGGCGCACCGCATCCTGCAGCTTGCCGAGATACACGATCTGACCATCGTCGAAAACGATGCGCTCGCCGATTTGCGGCCCCGCTCGCTCACGCGGATTTCGACGCTCGACCAGTTGCGTCGCACGATCTATATCGGCAGTTTTGCGAAGTCGGTGTCGGCTGCGCTGCGGGTCGGATTTCTCGCGTGCAACGCCGACCTTGCCAGCGATCTCGCCGACGTCAAGATGCTCACGCACGTGAGCAGCTCGGAATACTGCGAACGCACGCTTGACGCGATCATCAACGACGGTCACTTTCTTCGGCATACCAATCATTTGCAGGAGCGTTTGCAACGCGCGACGGCCACTGCCGTCGACGCACTCACCAGACTCAACGCCGATATCTACAAAGTGAGCGACCGGACCATGTATCTGTGGGCGTCGCTGCCCGGCCATGCCGATTCGATGAAACTGGCACAGGCGCTCCTTAACCATGGCGTGATTCTCGCCCCGGGCGCCGTCTTTTCTCCGTCGAGCGATCAGGTGTCCGCGTATTGCCGCTTCAATGTCGCCTATCTCGCCGACAAACGTTTTGCCGCAGCGTTAAGTGCGATTGCATGACGGGCACCGTTAAGGCTCACAGTCCAGGCGTGCCGTCGATCGCGACGGCCAGTGTGTCGACGGCGGGCACGATGCTCTCGGCCGATTCGCGCGAGGACAGTGGCCGCGTTAGATTCCAGGCAGGGCGTCAGCCCTCTCCGTCTGCTTACGGGCTGGCCACATAGCGTCGCTGTTCCCCGTTCAACCGGTCGAGTCGTTCGAGCAATGCTCTCGACTGTTTCTGGAGGCTGGCTGGCAGCAGCGGTATAGCGAGCACAGCTCCGATCCTTGAGCGCCAATAGTCGAGGCTGATCCCTCCGTTAGTCCCATCGGCCGATATCCGGTCATTCCTGTGCTCGAGATGAATCAACACGGCGCGGATGTGCGCCAGATCCTTTTCTGCAAGTGCGTGGCTCACGTCTGATTCCTCAACTTTTCCGCCGACTCCAGACATTCCGCGCCTTGTATGCGGTCCACAAGGGAGCGGCGTGCCCTGTTTTCGATGCGCTTGCGAAGCGTGTTACCGGTGCGGCCGCGTCCATCGACACCAGTCGTGGTGATCGAGATTCCGTAGAAGATCCGCGCGCCGCCGTTCCCGCCGGTAGTGAGCCGCTACGCCTGCTGCGGCGATGACCAGCACGATCGTGCCAACCGCGATTCCCATCCAGGTTTGCTCCACGTCTGCCTCCTTGCGTCACATGAGTTTCCGGCTTTGTCCAGGCCAGACCGGGACTGCGACTTCAGTCCGTGTGGACGACAGAACTTCTTCTGTTGACAGTCAACGCACTCCCGCGATGGCGCGCAAAATCGCCTGCCCCCTGACGGTTATGCGTGGCAGTGGCAGGCTGGTATCGGACGACGCGGTATCGACCAGCTCCAATGCGCGCAATGCGCCCAGTTCCGCATGGTCCGCTCCGATACGTTCGGGCGAATCCTTGATGATCAGCAAGGTAGCCAGCTCGTGAAGACTCAGCATGTTTTCCTATCCAGAATGTTCTGTGCGGAGACGACAGGCAGATCTACTTGCCGGTCGCGACACCGCAACGCGTGAAAGTGGATTCCGAAAAAATTCGTGGGACTGCCGGCGGGATGACCGGCTAGCGACGGCCTCGGGGAGGAGCCCGGCGCTTCGGCTCGGCCGGTGCAGGGTGCCGGGCGCGACTGGGATCGGCAGAAGCCGTATCCTGGGCGGCGGCGGATGATCGAACAGCGACGTCGCCGCCTGACGTGGATGGTGCCGGACTCACCGCGCTCAACATCGCGTCGACGCTCTGGGCGCTCTTCGCGATTCCGTCGAGCAAGGTACGCGCCTCGCGCGCGTCATTTTCGTCGCCTGCGTTCGCAGTCAGGTTCAGGTCGACCGTGGTGGTTGTCAGTACGTCAATCCAGCCTTGCGTGTAATCGGCGATCTGCGAAGCCAGCGTGGGCAATGTGTCGGCCTGGGCGCGGACCACCTGCTCCAGCGTCCGCGCTTGCAGCAGACACTCCCAGTGGCGCGCCGCGCTCGCGAGCACCAGTCCATATGTTCTGAAGTTCAGGCGCGCCAGTTCGACAGATCTGGAAAACAGATCGTCGGGTACACAGGCAACAGCAGTCGTACAGGTGTCGTATGTCGTCGGAAATGGCATCTTCTCTCGAGTGCTCATGATGTCTCTCAGGTTTTCGCTGACGGGGTGCTGCTACCTGCTGAGTCGGCAGACAGCTAGCTCTCCCAAATCAATCGCCCTCTGGGTCGCAACCAGGCCGATTTAGAGTGTTTATTCTATCTTTGTGAAAGCGACGTCAATATTACGAACTACCCCAGGATTTTCCCCACTATATGGGATTTACTTCTCTATGCTTGCTGCAGAGCACAACGAAAATTGAACCCGGGCATTCGGCTCTGCGCCCGCTCTTTTCAACCGGCTGGAATTGCCTTTGTCTATGACTTTGGCTGCAGAGTAGTCCCCCCGCGCTCCCTACTTTCATAGTCAATCAGCGTGGGGCAATTCCGATTTCTCGCGGACAGGATGGCTTAGCCATTGAGCCATCCAGTACCGAATGATGCTAAAATTGATGTATCTTGTCATCAATTTTGAGGCGAAAATGCGAACTACCGTATCGATCGACGACAACCTTTATGAGCGCGCCCTTGAACTTGCTGATCCCGACATGGACAAGTCCGACTTGTTCCGCGTAGCGATGCAGACCTTCGTGCGCGTACAGGCTGGAAAGCGACTCGCCGCTCTGGGCGGCACTGTTCCGGAGATGGCTGACATCTCGCGCCGGCAGTCGGAGCCAGCAACTCGATGAGCGTCCTCGTCGATACGTCTGTATGGGTTGATCACTTCCGTGGTTCCAACTCAAGACTGGCTCAACTTCTCTTTAGCGATCAGGTGCTAACGCATCCGGTCGTGCTCGTAGAACTTGCATGCGGTACTCCGCCCGCACCACGAGCGCGTACATTGCGCGATATCGGACTGCTGGAGCACGCGAAACACGCGACATGGGCAGAGGTAATGGCGTTGATCGAAGCAAGACAGCTTGACGGTCGAGGCTGCGGCAGTAGCGACATCACGCTTCTCGCATCGACCTTGATAACACCCGGCGCATTGCTCTGGACGCTAGACAAACGGCTTGCCCAACTTGCAGGAGAAGTTGGCGTCGCTTTTATGCACGACATTCATTAGCAGCGATTCATCTCACTCTGAATCCATTGCGCGAGGCGTCGTGCGCCGACAGGTAACTCCGTGTCGGTACGCATGCACAAGTAGTAATCGCGACCATCATCCAGTGTCGCTTCGGATAAACGAACCAGTTCGCCCGACGCGAGCTCGCGTTCAATCAGCGGCGCGCGCAGCAGCGCAATGCCTAGCCCTGCCTGCGTCGCGTTCAGCGTGAGTTGACCATCCTCGAAAAGTGGCCCAATTGCGTGATGCACGTTCGGCACGCCCTGCTGGCGCAGCCACGCGACCCATGTCGCTCGATCCTCGTCGTGAATGAGCGGCAGCGCGGCGATGTCGGCCGCGCTTCTGATCGGCCCATGCTGCTTCAGAAACGCGCGACTGCACACCGGCACGACCTGACCGGACAGCAACCTCGTGCGCGTATAACCCGTCCACTCGCCCGCGCCGAACCGGATCGAAATATCCGATGCGTCGCTGTGATAGTTGCGGTGATGCGCGTACGACACGTTCACGTCCACGTCTTCGTTATCGGCAAGAAACGCGCTCAGCCTCGGGATGAACCAGCCAATGCCGAAAAGCGGAATCAGGCTGATCGTTACCTGTCGTAGCGCAGTGCGGCTTCGCACCACGCCTGTCGCGCTCCGCAGTACGGAAAACGCGGCGCTGATCGAGCGATAGTAGTCGCGGCCTTCGTCGGTCAGCACGAGCGCGCGACCTTGTCTGCGAGTGAGTGGCGTTTGCACGAAGCTCTCGAGGAGCTGCAACTGGTGGCTGATCGCCGACGGCGTGATGTCGAGTTCCGCACTCGCCAGGGTGACCGAGCCAAAGCGCGCAAATGCCTCGAAAGCGCGCACCGCACGCAGCGGCGGGTCATCTTTCAATTGTTCGATAATTTTCATGTATTGAATTATAAGTCAGATATCGAAGACACGTCACAACTCGTCGCACCCCGTCCGCATCGCGTAAAAAGCCCGTTTTTAACGGGCTAATATCAAATTCGTCTGTCTATCTAATTATTTTTCATTTTGATCCAGACAATCGACAACGTAATATTTCTCAAATATAAAGTTACCCACGCCGGACCTTCATGACCAACACAGCAAGCACTCCGATCGCTGCCCCCGCAGACAGCGACGATCGCCTCGGCATTCTGGCGCGCCGCCGTATCGAAGCGGAAATCATCAAACCCATCTATCAGATCCTCAAGCGCGATCTCGGCACCGAAAAAGCGCAGGCCGTGATCGGCGAGGCAGTACGGGGAGCCGCAGTGGCCGCCGGAAAAACGTTCGCTGCGCAGGAAAAAAACGGCACCAGCATTGCTTCGTTCATCGCCCTGCAGGTGCTGTGGGAAAAAGACGACGCGTTGAACGTTTCGGTGCAGCGCGAAGACGCCGTGCATTACGACTACGACGTGCACCGCTGCCGCTACGCGGAGATGTATCACTCAATGGGACTCGGCGAGATCGGACATCTTCTGAGTTGCGCGCGCGACGCGCTTTTCATCGAGGGCTACGACCCTCGCATTGAACTCACGCGCACGACCACGCTAATGCAGGGCGGACCGCGTTGTGACTTCCGCTACCGGCTGAAAGACGCCGACGCGAGCGCGCGACTTTCTGTGGAGCACGGCGATGACTGACGCACTTGCCGTTTCCAGGCCGACGCTACTGCCCCGCGTCGACGGCGCGCGCCTCTGGGCTTCGCTCGACCGTATGGCGCAGATCGGCGCGACGCCGAAAGGCGGCGTGTGCCGTCTCGCGCTGAGCGAGCTGGACCGGGAATCGCGTGACCTGTTCGTCACGTGGGCGAAAGAAGCGGGCTGCCAGATTCGCGTCGACCGGATGGGCAACGTTTTTGCGCGGCGTGCCGGTCGGCAGGCAGATGCAGCGCCCGTCGTCACCGGATCGCACGCCGATTCGCAGCCCACCGGCGGCAAATACGACGGCATTTATGGCGTGCTCGGCGGGCTTGAGGTGATTCGTGCGCTGAACGATGCCGGCATCGAAACGGAACGACCCGTCGACGTCGTCATCTGGACCAATGAAGAAGGCTCGCGCTTCGCCCCGGCCATGATCGCCTCGGGTGTGTTCGCGAACGCTTTCTCGCTCGATTTCGCGTTATCGCGAAAGGACGCGGCGGGCACGACTCTGGGTGAGGCACTGCAGGCAATCGGCTATGCAGGCAGCGAGCCGGTCGGCGGATTTCCTGTTCACGCATTCTTCGAATTGCATATCGAACAGGGAGCGGTGCTGGAACGCGCAGGCAAAACGATCGGCGTGGTGACGGCTGGCCAGGGGCAGCGCTGGTACGAACTGACGTTTCGCGGCACCGACGCTCATGCGGGCACGACGCCGATGGACCTGCGCCGCGACGCGCTGGTCGGCGCCGCGCGCGTGATCGATTTCGTCGATCAGCTCGGCAGGCAGCACGCACCGAATGGCCGGGCAACCGTCGGGATGATCGAGGCGCGTCCGAATTCGCGCAACACGGTGCCGGGCGAGTGCTTCTTCACGATCGAATTCCGCCACCCCGAAAGCGCCGTGCTCGATGCAATGGACGCCAGCATGCGTGAGGCGGTGCAGCGGATCGCTTCCGCGCAGCTTCTCGACGCCGAGATCACGCAGATCTTCGACTATGCGCCAGTGCCGTTCGCGCCCGAATGCGTAGATGCCGTGCGGCACGCTGCGCGTACGCTCGATCTGCCCTTTCAGGACATCGTCTCGGGCGCAGGACATGACGCGTGTTACATGGCGCGCGTGGCGCCATCGGGGATGATCTTCATTCCTTGCGTAGGCGGCCTGAGCCACAACGAAGCCGAGGCTATTACGCCGGAATGGGCGACAGCGGGAGCCAACGTGTTGCTTCACGCCGTGGCTCAAGCGGCGGGCATCTGTTCCGTCGACATCTAGCCCGCGCATGAGCCGCGCACACCTTATTTCATCACAGCGTCGCTCGCGTGACGCTCACCAACAAGCTTCGATATGACTTCCCTACCTGCAGACCGCGTCGGTGCAGCGCCTTACGCATTTCCGCTGAACCGGGCGGTATCGGCTGCCACGACGGCCCTGATCGTGATCGACGTGCAAGGCGACTTTTGCGCGGAAGGCGGCTACATGGCCGGCTTCGGCTTCGATCTCACCGCGCTGCGCAAGCCTATCCCCAACATTCAGGCGCTGCTCGACGCGTGCCGCGCAAGCGGCATCACGGTCTGCCATACGCGCGAGACGTTCTCGGCGGATCTGTCCGATGTGCAGCCTCATCGTCTCTGGCGTGGCGCGGACGGCCGCGGCGTGGCCGTGGGCGATAGCGGTCCGAACGGCCGCTATCTGATCAAGGGCGAGCCATGCTGGGAGATCGTTCCAGAAGTTGCACCGCTCGCCAACGAAGCCGTGTTCAACAAACCCTCGTACGGCGCATTTTCGACGACGAATCTCGACACGTTCCTTCGTGAGAAAGGGATTCGGGATCTGATCTTCGCGGGCCTCACCACCGACTGCTGCATCCACACGACGGTGCGCGAAGCGCTCGATCGCGGCTACGACACGCTAACCGTTTCCGACGCCACGGCAGCCGGAACCGAAGACGTTCACGAAGCTGCACTGCGTCTGCTGATCAAGAAAAGCGGCGTATTCGGCGCGGTGGCGGACACCGCAGCCGTGCTGGAAGCGATTCGTCACGTCACACCCGCGCACTGAAGCGCCGCAGCATCGCACGCGCCATTCATCGAACTCAAGCCTCGCCGCTCATACAACGATATGTCAAACCACACCTCCAAACCCGCTACGCCCTTCTACAAGCTGCTGACGCTCGCGCTTTCAGCCGCCGTGCCGCTGCTCGCAGCCAACCCGGTTCAAGCCCAGGGGACGTCGCCTGATGCGAACGACACACGCACGATCCTGATCGGGATCGCCGGACCGCTGACCGGCCCCTCCGCCCGAATCGGCAAGGACCTGGAAAACGGTGCGCAACTTGCGATCGATGACGCCAACGCGAAACATCCCACGCTGAACGGCAAGCCTGTCAAGTTTGCCTTGACCTCCGTCGACGATGCCTCGGACCCGCGTACCGCTGTGACGGTTGCCCAGCAACTGGTCGATCAGCACGTGGTGGGCGTGGTCGGGCACTGGAACACCGGTTGCAGCATTCCGGCTTCGCGCGTCTACAACGCGGCACACATTCCGGAAATCGCGCCCGCCTCCACGGGCCATCAGTACACGCTGCAAGGGTATGACACGTCGTTTCGCATCATGGGTCACGATGACCTGAGCGGCGCGATCACCGGCGCCTATGCGGTCAAGACGCTGAAGGGCAAAAGCATCGGCGTGATCGACGACCGCACGGCGTTCGGATCGGGTCTTGCGACACAGTTCGTCAAGGGGGTCGAGGTGAATGGCGGCACGATCGCCGCTCACGAGTATGTGGACGACAAGACAATCGATTTCAGTGGCGTGCTGACTGCGCTCAAAGCCAAACACGTCGACGTGCTGTTCTTCGGTGGACTCGATACCGAAGAAGCCCAGGTGGTGCGTCGCATGAAGCAGTTGAACATCAAGGCTACGCTGCTCGGTGCGGGCGGTACGAGCCATACGTTCGTGCAACTGGCGGGCGCCGGCGCCAATGGCGTGATCGCGCTCGAACCGGGCCGGCCGCTCGAAGAAATGCCCGGCGGCAAGCAGTTCGATGCAGCGTATCGGGCTCGTTACCATCATCCGGTCGAGTTGCACGCGCCGTTCGCCTACGACGCCGCCGCCACGCTCGTCGAGGCCGTCGAAAAGACTCAGTCGACCGATCCCGCCAAGCTGACAGCAGCCGTCCATGCGATCAGCCGCCAGGGCGTGACCGGCACGATTGCGTTCGACGAGCAAGGCAACCTGCGCAATCCGGCTTTCACGATTTTCAAGGTAGTGGACGGCGAGTGGAAGATCGAAAAGCTGCTCGGCGGAGAGACCGCTTTGGCCTCGAAATAAGTTGCGTTTTTCGCGTGAGGACTCAGCACATGAGTCCTCACGCCGTGGGATTCGGCTTTGCACCCCGTCTCCCCGAAGCTGTGTAGAAGCCGCGGGTCCTTATCCATCGACGCCGCAACCCTCCCCAAACAGCGTCCGGCATGAACCGCGCAATCAGCAGCACCAGCGCGATCAGCGCGGGCACCCAGCGCAAATCCGTCGGCACCTGCTCGCGATGCGCGAGGCGCGCGTCGAGCATCGCATCGCCCAACGCAGTCGGCGCCCATAACCGCCGATAGCCAAGGCCAGTCTGGCCGGCTACGAACGCGAGATACTGACCGTGCAACGCAGACTGTTCCTCGTGCGATTCCGCCTGCGCATCGGCACCTGAAGCTGCGGGAACCTGGATCACATCATCGGCCTGCCAGTATCCGATCCGGTTGCCGTTGCTATCCGACTTCGGAATCGCCGCAGGCTGATCGCCACCTACGCCGATCAACCATCCATCGATCCGTGCCGGATTGATGTCCGGCATCAACGCACGCGACGACGGAAGCGGCGGCGCCTCCTGCCCATCGGTCGCGAATACGATCGCAATGCCATGACCCGCGTCCCTGGCGACGCGCACCGCCGAATACACTCCCCCCTCGGCGATCCGGCTCCAGTTGGTCCAGCGCATGCGGCCGTCGATGCCGTCGAGCGACATCAGCAGCGCGTCGTAGTTCGCGCACACCTCGAGCGGCGACAGCAGCAGCAAGGTCCGCTGCCCCGTGAAAATGCTCCACCCGACTTTCGAGCCGCACGGTAGCCGTCCGAGCGCGTCGCGCATCGCTGCCTTAGCGAATTTGAGGCGGCTCACCGGCGCGCCGTTCAGCACGACATCCTCGACATCCATGCTCTGCGTGATGTCGAACGTGACGATGTACTCGAACGTATTGCGCGGCAACGTCATGTCCGGCATCGCGACCGCCGCCACCAGCGCTCCGAGCGCGAGCGGCGTCAACCAGTGACGCAGGTTGCGAAAGCCGCGACCGGCGCGAGTCGCCGAACCTGTGCGTGTCCCGCTCATGGCAGATCCTGGCTTTGCGCGCCACGCAGCTTCACGTTGTGCTGCTCCTTGACGTCGGGCTTATCGAGCACGACGGGCGTTTCCGGCGCGAGCCACAACGCACGCTCGAGGTTGTAGCGCGCGTTCCAGTCATCGGGCGCGACGCGCAGCAGCAGCCGGTAACGCGTCTTCGCCTCGCCGATCATCGCGAGAGACCTGACGCCGTGCGCCGCGCCGTCGCCCCGGCCTTCGCGCAAATACATATTGCCGAGGTCGAACAGCGCGATGCGGCCGAGATCGTCGGGATAGTCGTGGATCAGGCTTTCGTAGATGCGCGCGGCCGAATCGTAATGGCCGGCTTTCGACAGCGCAGTCGCGCGCGCCAGAAGAACCTGCGGCGCTTCATCGGCGCTCGGGTTTTCGCGAGCGTCGGCTCCGGCCGCAGCAATCTCACGATTCACACGCACCGCATGCCGAAGCTGAATGCCGTCATAGAGCGCAAAGCCGGCGCACACCAGTGCGAGCGTCGCGAAGATCGCATGAATGAAGGTTCGCGTCATGCCCAGCTCCTGACCTGCAGCACACGCATCGCCATCAACAGCACGGCGCAAACCAGCGCGACGACGAAGCAATACGGGCTCCAGTCCTGACGCGGCAAATGCTCGATGAACGAAGTCGGCGCATTCTGCTGCCGGTTGATTTCAGCGATGGCCGCCATCATCCCTTTCGCGTCGCCCGCCTGAAAAAGCCGGTAAGGCGTGACGAG
This sequence comes from Paraburkholderia fungorum, assembly GCF_900099835.1. NCBI lineage: Bacteria > Pseudomonadati > Pseudomonadota > Betaproteobacteria > Burkholderiales > Burkholderiaceae > Paraburkholderia > Paraburkholderia fungorum. The sequence continues at coordinate 138,141 of NZ_FNKP01000003.1, read as the reverse complement.
CGACAGAAAATAACGATGCAGTTCCGCCTCCGCCGACACCTCGCCCGCCGGTAGCGCCGCGTTCAGATCGGGGCTGTAGACACCGCTGCGCAGATAGATGAAGTACAGCGAGATCCGGTTGCGCAGCAGGCTCTCGCGGATGCGGCGCTGGACGGTCTCGTCGAGTCGCGCGCCGCCGTCGGACACCAGCACGATGGCGCGTCGGCCCGACGATGCGCGTCCTTCGAACTGATCGAGCGCGGCCAGCATGCCGCGGTCGAGTTCGGTGTCGGGCGTGCCTCGACCGATCGCAGTCGCGGCAATCGCTTCGTCGATCGCGCGATGGTTGTACGTGAACGGCATCGCCAGCACCGGGCTCGTGCCGAACATCATGAACGCAAGCCGGTCGTTCGGTCGCTGGCTCACGAACGTCTCCAGCGACGCCCGCGCAACCTTGTTCTTCGAATCGCCGCGCGGCGACTCGACGCCGGGGCTCGCCATCGGCTCGTCCATGCTCGCGCTGCGGTCCATCAGGATCAGGATCTGCGCGCCGCTGCCCGTGCGCAGCACCTGCTGCTGCGAGCGCCCCGGCCCGGCGAGCCCGACGACGATCGCCGCGATCGCCAGCATGCCGCACGCGCGCGCAAGCAACGTGGCCCAGCGTCCGGCGGGATCGGGCGGCAACCAGGCGACGCTCGAAAACGAAAGCGTGTCGCTGCGCCGCCGCAGCATCGGCAGCACGGCGAACGGCAGCAGGATCAGCATCCACGCAGAGGAAAAATCGAGTGTCGCGATCATCGCTGATGACGCCGTTCAGCCTGATACAGCGCGCGGCACAACGCTTCGAGCGGAAAATCGGCAGCGCCCGGCGTGGGCTTGAAAAAGCGCTCCGCCGACATCCGGTAGAAATGGTCGAGCTGCGCGCGCAGCGGTTGCAGATACGGCGCGCGCGCAATGAGACCGGCCAGCGAACCGGCGTGCACGACTTCGCCCGCGGTTTCGTTCAGCGCACGATGCATGCAGAACCAGGCATCCGGCGATGCCGCGCCTTGTGCGCCACCCGCGCCGCGGCCACCATTCGCGCGCTCGAACCGGCGCATCTGGCGCAACTGTCGCCACGCACGCGCAAACGGCAGGCGCTGTGCTTCGCGCCAGTTGCGCCAGCACCACCAACCCGCCCACGCTGCCAGCGTCGCGAACAGCAGACCGAGCGACCATCCAAGCCGCCGATACAAGCCATCGGTATCGACGGGCGGCGCCATGCGATCGGGCCGCATCGGTTGCAGATCGCCGTCGCCGAACACGTCGGCGGGTGTCAGCGGACCGACGCTTGCGGGCCATTCGGCGACCTGCAATTGGGTGCCGTTCGCCGCACCGAGCGTGAGCGCGGGCAGCGCGATGCGCGTGAGCGTCTGCGGCGCGTTGACGATCTGGTAGTCGATCACCATCCAGCGCCGACCGTTCGCATCCGTTTCAACAGACGCCGGCCGACGCTCGAGCCACAGCCCGGTGCGCCCGACCGACGGCGGGCTGACCGAACCGAGGTCGGCGCCGTTTGCCTGCAGCAGCACACGTTGGGTCAGCACGTCGCCCAATACATGGCCAAAAGCGCGCGGTTCGTCGACGGTTGCGATCACGGGTGCGGCTGCGGCCGTGACGGGCCCACCCGCATAGCCGACGCCCAGCAGCGCTACCATCGGCGCGCAACGAGTCGCCTGACACAGGCGTCCGCCGATCGCGTGAAGAAGTGCGCGAGGCCTCATGTGGCCGCCTCCAGGAAGTAACGCGACATCGCTTCCGGATCGAAACTGCCTTCGATATAAAACGGCGGCATGCCGCGTGACCCGAAGAGCCGCGCCAACGTCGCGCGCCGCTCGATGACGCCGCGCTGCCAGCGCTCGCGCACGCTCGCGCGCAGCCACACGCTGCGCTCCTCACCGGATTCCGCGTCGTTGACGGCCAGCAGCGGACCGCGCGCGGGCGGCGAAATTTCGGCTTCGTCCCACACGACGACCGGCACCACGCACGCATGAATCAGCAAATCGAGCACAGCGGGCATCGACGCAAGCGGCCAGTGAAAATCGGAGACGACGAACACGAGCGCCTGGCGGCCGGCCAGCCGCGTCGCGCAGCGGCGCAATCCTTCCGCGCCACTGCGTCCGGCCTCGCGCGCGGCGCACGCGCGCAGCATCGTCGCGAGCAGGTTGCCGGTGCCCCGGCCGTAGCGCTCGGGCATGAACAGATCGTCGCGCGGGGCCGAGTCGAAAGCCTGCATGCCGAGCCGGTCGCCGACGCGAAACGCGCTGAAACCGAGCGCCTCGACGAAGTCCGCCGCGATCTCCAGCTTGCTGAGCCGCGTGCCGAACTGCATCGACGCCGACACATCGACGATCACCACCACGGGAACCGCCACGCGCTGCAGATTGACCCGCACGAGCCATTCGGAGCGCGCCGCGCGCACGCTCGCGCGCAAATCGAGGCGACGCGGATCGGGATAGTCGAACAGGCGGCCGTGCATCGCGAACTGCTGGCCCGCGCCGAAGCTCGCGCCCGGATGCGAGCCTGGCCGCGCGCCGCTCGCACGCGTCGGCAGACGATAGTGAAATTCCGCGATCCCGTTCATGGCCGTGTGCGCATCAGGGAACCGCGACTTTCGCCATGATCTGCGCGATCAGCGCCTCGGCCAGTTCCTGACGACGCAACTCGTAGATCGGCGTAAAGAACACACGATGACCGAGCGCCGGCATCAGCACTTCGTGCAGGTCCTCCGGAATCAGATGCGAGCGCCCCGCGAGCCACGCGACCACACGCGCGGCTCGCAGCAGCGCGCTCATGCCGCGCGGGCTCGCGCCTGCGAGGATCAGCTGCGGCATGTCGACGCCTTCGAGTTCGATGCCGAAACGCTGCGGCGCTTCGGTCGCCTGCCAGATGTCCAGCGCGTAACGCTCGATCGTCGGGCTCGCCTCGACGTCGTGCTGAATCCATGCGCCGACGCTGTTCAGTTGCTCCCACGGCACGAGGCCGGGTGTCAGTTGCGCAAGCAGCGCATCCACGTCATGGAACGTTGTCTCGAAGATCAGCGAACGCCGGACGTCGGCATCGGCGGGAGTCGGCATGTTCAGCTCGAACAGAAAGCGGTCGCGCGCGGCGGAAGCCAGCTCGAAGGTTTCTTCTTTCTCGACCTTGTTGCGGTCGGCGAACACCGTCATGTGCGGAAAGCGGTATTCGCGGTCGAACGCCCACACTGAACGCTCGGCCATTGCACGCAACAGCAGCGACTGCACCTGCGGACGCGCGCGGTTGATCTCGTTGAAGAAGAACGTGGTCAACTGGTCGCCGTGGCGCAGCAGCGGACCGGGGTCGATGCGCGGCTTGCCGTCGGCGTCGACATAGGTGTGATAGACAAGGTCGCCCGGCATCAGGTCGATCGTGCCTTCCACCCGCTCGAATTCGCCGCCGACGACGCGCGCAAATGCGCGCAGCACGGTGGTCTTGCCGACGCCGACACCGCCTTCGAGCAGCACATGGCCCCGGGCGAACAGCGCGACGTTGATGAGCCGCAGCATCTGCTGCTGGCCGATGACGACTTTCGCGACTTCCTTCTCGATCTGAAGTGCGTGAAGACGCCAGTCCTGAAGCTGTTCGCCAGAACCCATCGATGCGATCTCCTCCGTGTGGCCTGCCCGAGCCTGGGTCGTTATCGTGGCTTGCGTGCCGTGTCGTATCGGCGCTGCCTCTCAACGCTTTGCGTGCCGGCATCCGTTCAAGCATGCTTTGTGCCGGTCTCGAAGAGGCGCGCGGCGGTCCGTGCGAACGTAGCCGGCTGATCAGGCTGTCACGGCGTTTGGGGACACACTGTGCCATTTGCGGCCGGCGTCATCGGGGCATGCTGTGCGGCGAAACATCCTGCGACGATTGATCGACCAGCAGGCCGACCAGCGCTGTTGCACCGCGCCGCCATGACAGATCGGTGTTGCCGCGAATGTCCACCGAGCGCTGGAACAGCATCCTGCCGCTCGCCACGTCTTCCACGCGCAGATTCAGATTGAGAATCAGGTTGCTGACTTTCTGCACCCAGCACACGCCGACCTGCCCGACCCCCAGTGCGCGGCCGACCTGTCTCGCGCAACCGTCGCACGTCGTCAGATCCTGCTCCGCTTCGAGCGTTGCGATCAGATCGGCGGCACGGCTCGCATCCGCGACGCGATAGCGCCCGCTCGCCTCCAGCTGCGCGCGCAGCGCATCGCTGATCATGCCGATGCGCGCGTGCTGGATGCGGTTGGTATCGGCGTCGTTGTAGGCGGCGTTGTCATCGATCAGCGTGCAGTTCATCACCGCGATCGAAACCGGCTCGGCCCATCCGCTCGATATCAGCAACGACGCGCCGACGCCTGACATCACCCGCACCAGCCAGCGCCGGCTCATTCGCCCGCTCCTGTGTCGGCTCGAAGGTGCGTCGCCGCGCCGACGAACGGCGCGTACTCATGCTCCAGATGCGTGGCCGTGTGATCGAGCAGAAACTGGCGAAACACCACGCTTGTCGGCGACAGCTGTTTCGTGCGCAGATGCACGATCTGCCACGTGCGCTCGATCGGCGTGCCGTTCACGTCGAGCAGTGCAATCTCGCCAGTGCGCAACTCCAGCAGCAGCGTATGCAGTGAAATCAGGCTCACGCCCATGCCGGCCATCACCGCCTGCTTGATCGTTTCGTTGCTGCCGAGCGTGACGATCTTCGCGGGCGTGAACAGATGCTGGCGGAACATCGCTTCGGCGGCCATCCGCGTGCCGGAGCCGGGCTCGCGCAACAGGAACGTATCGTCGCGCAATTCCTGCAGATCGAACCGGCGCGCCGCGCGCAAAGCATGCGTGAGCGGCGCGACCACCACCTGCGGGTGCCTCGCCAGCGGCTCGGTGGTCGTATCGAGTTCGGGCGGCGGACGGCCCATGATCGCAAGATCGATCGCGTTGTCCTGCAGCAGTCTCAGCAAGGCATCGCGATTGCCGACCGAAAAATGCACGTCGACTTTCGGATAAAGACGCGAATAAAGCGCGAGCAGTTTTGGCGCGAAGTAAGTCGCCGAACTGACGATCCCCATGTTGATCGAACCGCTGTCGGCGTGTCTGAGCGAGAGCATCGCGTCCTCGGCGTCCTTGATCTCGCCGAGGATGCGGCTCGCGTGATGCGTCAGCATCTCGCCCGCCTCCGTCAGCGTGAGCTTGCGCGCGACGCGTTCGAACAGGCGCAGGCCGATCGTCTCTTCGAGCTGATGAATCTGCATCGACACGGCCGGCTGCGTCAGATGCAGTTCCTCTGCCGCACGCGCAAAACTCGTGTAGCGGCTCGCGACGACGAAAATCTGCAACTGGCGCAGCGTCAGCGAGCGGATGAAGTTCAGCTTGATTGCGTTCGTCGCGAAGCGCGCGCTCTGCATGGGAAGCAGCCGCTCAGCGGCTGGCTCTCGGCGCATTCGACGACTTCGGCGGCGCGGTTGCCGGCGACGGCAATCTGCGCAGCACCGACTGGAAGCTCAGCGTCTCCGAATGCACAGGATGCGCGAAGTCGTTGTTCGCGCCGGGCACGTCGGTGCGAATCTGCAGCACCTGCCCCGGCACCGCATCGGCGATCAGGAAGGTATAGCGCTTGCCCGTCAGCTCCGCGAAGCGCGCCGCGTTCGGGTCGTTCAGATACGGCTGCACGACGACGCGATGCGCGCTGACAGATTTGCCGCCGGTTTCGCTCGTCACGTTCTCGATCTGCGGACCGGCCGCGAGCGCGAGGCGCAGCCGCTGCTGGAAGTAGCGCCGCTGTCCGCCCGTCAGCCCCTGCATCTCGGTGATGTCGCGTTCCAGAAAATAGATGATCACCGGATTGCACTGCAGACCGCCGCTCGGCAGCGGCACGCTGCCGGTATGGTCCGACACCTGAGCGTCACCCTTTGCGTTGTCCGGGCTCACCACCAGCACCTTGACCACGTCGGCACTGCGCGACGGCTGCTGCGAATCGATCATCGCGTAGTCGAGTTCGGTTTGAGCGGCGACGCCGTGCAGATGATCGGTCGTGAAGATCAGATGTTCGGCGGCCGTGATGTCGCTGCTGCCGGCCGGGTCTGCAGCGCGTGCGGCCGGCACGACGCACGCGCCGCTGAGCGATGCAGCGATGACGAACCGTGCCGCGACCGCACGCAGCCCGCTGCTGCGCGCAGCGGTCATGGCGAAGCGTCACCGGACTTCGGACCCGGCACGTCGACCGGCTTGAGCAACGGCACCTCGTAGCTCGTCAGGATGCTGTCGATCTTGTCGTGATTCGCGCCGATCCATTGATCCACCTTGTCTTTCCACGCTTTTTCGCCGTAGCGCACACCCATCGAGATCGTGTAGTCGAAGCGGATGCCGGGGCCCGGCGGAAAAGGCACCAGCCGCACAGAGTCGCCGGCGCGCCTGGCGAAATAGCCCGCTATCGGCCCCCAAAGGAACACCACATCGACATTGCCCTTCGCAAGATCCTGCTCGATCATCTGACCGGGATATTCCTGCGGATCACCGCTTTGCACCTGATACGAAACCGCCTGATCGATCAGACCATGGCCGAGCAGCCAGTCGACCGCCGGGGTCTGCGAGAAGATCCCGAAGCGCAGTTTGTGCAACTGATCGGGCGGCAGCTTGAGAAGATCGTCGGGCGTATGGATACTGGCGAACTCGGGCCGGTTCGGAAACACCATCGCATACGTCGAGCGCAGATACGGCTGCGTCGTCGACGTCATGTCATAACCCTTCGGCACGCCGATGATCAGGTCGCACCTGAAGCGGTCACCGCTCTCTTCCTTCTCGCGCAACGTGTGGCGCACGAAGCCCATGCGCTGCGGAAAATACGTGTATTCGAGCTTGTAGCCGAAGTCGCTCGCCATCTGACTCGCGATCCGGTTCTCGTAGCCTTCGCCCTTATTGTTCGACAGGGGCATGTTGTTCGGGTCCGCACAGACTCTGAGGACGCCGTCCGCGCCGTCGTTATTCGGCAACGCAGGGCCGTCTGCCTGCACGGCCGCGCTCGCGAGCACGGCGCAACACAAGGCGGCCGCGCTGAGCGCGGCATGCACGGACATGCTTCTGGTTTGACGCATGATGATGCCTCCGGAAGAGTGGCGGCGCCGGCTTTTATTTGGAATCGATGGCCTGCAGATCGCCCGGCTTGATCTGTCCGTCTGAGCGTCCTTTCAGGTACGCGTAGAGGTTCTCCCAGTTCTTCTGCATCATCTGGCTCGTGCTGAAGTCGGGCATGCCTTTGGCCACCCGTCCGCCGAACACCGTGCGATGGAATTCATCCTTGTCGAGCGTCTTGAACGCGTCGATCAGCGAGGGTCCAACCATGCCCTGCTGCTGCGCGCCATGGCAACGTTCGCACGCGAGCGCACGCCATGTCTTCCACCCCTGCAGTGTGTCGGTGTCGACCTTGCTGCCGTCGACCACCTTGTACGCGACCTGCGCGATCGACGGATTGGTTTGCGCGTACCCGACGGGCAGCAGGAGGAGTGCCGCGGGCAGTGTCACCAGCAACAGGAATGATCGGCCTTTCATGCACATGTCTCCTTCAAGATAAGCGGCGCCCCGCTGCGTTCGACCGACGCATCGGCACAGATTCGAATAGGGGCGCGCTCAGAATGATGCTTCGATTCGTATGGAAACCGAAGCGTCTGCCGGTGTGCTGCTTGCAACTCATGCACCGGCAGCCGTTCGGATCCCCCTGGTGGTTTGCGCGACTCGTTCAGCTCTTTTCGCTCGGAATCGCGAACACGAAGAGCGTGCCGCCGAGCGCGGTGTACTTCGCGAGTTCACGATAACCGCCGACCGCGCCCAGACCTTCAGTCGACTTTTCGAGTCCCGCTGCCATGCCGATGCCGGCCCAGCCGCCAATGCCCGAATACACGCCGACATACTGCTTGCCCTGATACTCGTACGTGAAGACGTTGCCGATGATTCCGGACGGCGTCTTGAAGCGCCACAGTTCCTTGCCGTCCCTGATGCGCACGGCCTTCAGATAGCCTTCGAGCGTGCCGTAGAACGCGACGCCGCCAGCCGTGGCAAGCACGCCCGACCACACCGAGAACTTCTCCGGCTTCGAGTAGACGATCTTGCCCTTGCTCGCATCCCACGCGATGAAGTTGCCCATCGCGTTGTTCTCGTTCGGGCCCGGATACATCGACAGCGTGGCGCCGACATACGGCTGTCCCGACACGTAGTCGACTTCGAAAGGCTCGTAGTCCATGCAGACATGGTTCGTCGGCACGAGGAACAGGTTCGAGTTCGGATCGAACGCAGCCGGCTGCTGGTCTTTCGAACCGAGCGCTGCCGGGCAGATGTTCTTCACGTTGTGATCCGAGCCTGCCGCCTGGGTCGAGTACGCCGCGTTGCGGATCGGCAAACCGCTCTTCAGATCGACGCGGTCGGCCCAGTTCACCGCCGGGTCGTACTTCTGCGCGACCAGCAGCTGTCCGGTTTCACGATTGAGCGTGTAGCCGAAACCGTTGCGATCGAAGTGGACGATCGAAGGCACCTTTTTGCCGTCGATGTTCAGATCGGAAAGGATCATTTCGTTGACGCCGTCATAATCCCATTCGTCGTGCGGCGTCATCTGGTAGACCCAGCGTGCCGTGCCGGTATTCAGGTCGCGCGCGAAGATCGACATCGACCATTTGTTGTCGCCCGGACGTTGCGACGGGTTCCATGTACCCGGATTGCCAGTACCGTAGTAGATCAGGTTGAGCTTCGGGTCCCACGCATACCAGCCCCACGTGGTGCCGCCGCCCAGCTTCCACTGATCCCCCTTCCACGACTTGAGCGACGAATCCGCGCCAACCGGCACCATCTGCCCGTCGACATACGTCATGGTCTTTTGCGGATCGATCAGCATTTCGTTGTCGGGACCGGTGCTGTAGGCAGTCCAGGCCGGCTTGCCGGTCTTGATGTCATAAGCGATCAAGCGCCCGCGCACGCCGAATTCGCCACCGGAAATCCCGGTCAGCACCTTGTCGCCGAAAACGTGCGGCGCATTGGTGTTGGTTTCGCCTGCCTTCGGATTACCGTTTTGCGCGGTCCATACCACGTCGCCCGTCTTCGCGTTCAGCGCGACGAGTTTGGTGTCGGCCTGTTGCAGGAAGATCTTGCCGTCGCCGTAAGCGAGGCCGCGATTCACGGTGTCGCAGCACATCACGGAGACGACCTGGTCATCCTGTTTGGGCAGGTATTGCCAGAGGAACGTCTGGTCCTTCAGGTTGATTGCAATGACCTTGTTGGGAAAGGGTGAATGGATATACATCGTGTCGCCGATCACGAGCGGCGCGCCTTCATGGCCGCGCAGCACACCGGTCGACATGGTCCATGCGACCTGCAGCTTGCCGACGTTGTTCTCGTTGATCTGCTTGAGCGGGCTGTAGCGGTGATTCGCATAATCGCCCGCCTGGGCCGCCCAGTTAGATGGATTTTTCATCAGGCTGTCGAGCTGCGGATCGGCCTGAGCGACGATAGAGCTAAAGGCTGCCGATGCGAGGATCGCGAGCCCAAGAACCATGTTGCGTAAGTTCATGTCTCCTCCAGAATTGTCCTGCTGTTCAACTCACGAATGACCCACGCTACCTCGCATGCATCGTGCGCGCCTTCTCGAGTGCAGGTAACGATCAACGCGCTGTCCCGATTCGATGTCGGGCTCCGCGGCGCATGAACGGCGAACGCATATTCCATGCCGATTGAAGTGCTCGCCACATGTCTCGCGGTTCGTCGCGTTCGCCGGGGACGCGCGCCGTATCGCCAGCGCGGCGCGAGCCGTGCGCGCGAGGCGCCGCTGCGTCGCACGCTGTGCCACGCGCGAGCCGATTGCGCCACCCGGCGCGACACATACTGTGTCATGCGGGTGAAACGAAGCGTGTCCTTTGCGAGGCACGAGTCGAAGCACCAGGCGACCCGCGAATCGATGCGCAACGCAAGGCAGGACGCAACGCGACTGGCTCGCCACTTGCATCGCGATGAAGTTCGGCGGCAACGCCCGCTTCCGAGGAGAACATCATGGCAAACACGGAACATGTCTATTCCGACGACGAGGTGCGCGCGCGCCTCACGGGTGCGCTGCAGCACTGGTATCTCGAAGACGGCTGGCTGCGGCGCAAGTACCGCACCGAGGGCTGGAAGGGAACGCTGATGGTGGTCAATACCGTGGGCCATCTCGCGGAGGCTGCCTGGCATCACCCGGATCTGACGGTGTCGTATGCGTTCGTCACCGTGAAGCTCAAGACGCATAGCGCAAAAGGCATCACGGACAAGGATTTTGCGCTCGCCGGGATGATGGAATCGGTGATCCAGTGGCAGCCCGGACGCGAGGACGGCCCGCTGGAAGGCACACCCTCCGACGATCAGCGCTTTCGCTATATCAAGTACGACGCAGCGAAATCCGCGCAGGGCGAATGAGCGGTGCTGCGCGGTGGTGCGGATCGACGGTGCTGTCCAGCAGCAGCCTGGCTGGGTCTCTGACGCCGGCGATGAAACAACGTGTGACACAGTGCGCCTCCCGCGTCACACAGCGTGTACGCATCCGCGGCAGAAAATCGCGACGCAAGCGGGCTTGCGCCTGGTATGGCTTCTGCTTGATCTCGCCCGGCGCGTTGCCGCAGCGGGCCGCGCCGCCGCCATAGGTGATGACATGCGTGATGACATGCGCAGGAACGCGCGCCGTGTCGGCATTTTTCCGGCCCAACCCAGTCCGGCCAAACCCTGTTCAGCGCACCCACAAGGACACTTGCGATGCCGCTTCAGTTTCGCCGCGTTCCGCCCCACACGGCCATCACGATCGACGCCCCCGCGCGCCTGCATCTGGGATTTCTCGATCCGAACGCATCGCTCGGACGCGCTTTCGGCAGCCTCGGCCTCGCGATCGACGCGCACGGCACTCGCGTCGAAGCACGCCTTGCCGAACATCAGCAGATCAACGGTGCAATCGGCGACGCCGAGCGCGAACGGATCGCACACTGTCTCGCGCAACTGCAGGCCGCCTACGGCCCGGCGACGCTCGCGATCGACGTGCGCCACGCGCCTCGCGCACACACCGGCCTCGGCTCCGGCACTCAACTGGCGCTGGCAGTCGGCACCGCGTTCACGCAACTCGTCGGCCAGCCGGCCAGCACGGTGGAGATCGCCTCGCTGCTTGGGCGCGGCGCGCGCTCGGGGATCGGCATTCTTGGCTTCGAGTCGGGCGGATTGCTGCTCGACGGCGGCCCGGCCAGCGGGCTGCATCGCGGCGTTCCGCCGTTGCTCGCGCGTCAGCCGTTTCCGGACGAGTGGCGCGTGCTGCTGGTCAGCGATCATTCGCGCGAAGGCTTGCACGGCGTCGAAGAGCGCCGCGCGCTCGCGTCGCTTGCGCCGTTTCCACAGAGCCTCGCCGCGCACCTGTGCCATCTGGTGCTAATGCAGATTCTGCCCGGCGTCGCCGAGCGCAACTTCGCGCCGTTCGCGCTCGCGCTGACCGGGATGCAGCAGACCATCGGTGAATACTTCGCCAGCGCGCAAGGCGGCGTGTTTGCGAGCCCCGAAGTCGAGTTGGTGTTGCGCGCGGTCGCGGCCGAGCGCATGGCCGGAATCGGCCAGACATCGTGGGGACCGACGGGTTTCGCAATTCTCGCGAGCACGCACGATGCCAATGGCGCACTTGCCACTGCCCGGCACATCGCGCGTGCGTTGCCGCATATCGAATGCACGGTCGTCGCCGGCAGAAACAGCGGCGCGGCGATACGCAACAGCGCTGCGCACACGCGACGGATCGACGCTGCATGAGGCACCGCGCGCAGGGAGACGAGGCCGCTGATGTCGCTGCTGCAATCAAGGCGGCGGAAAGCGCAGTTTGCGGCCCAACCGGGACGCCGGTCGCGCAGCCCGTCCCGGAGACGAGGTACAAGCGCCGACCCTACGCGCCCCGCCAGGCCGCCACCCCGGCCGCGACATTGTCACTGAAACCGAAACGAGCCTGAGCCCATGTCCGAAACCATTGAAAGACCGTACATCCTGCACATGTTCACGGCCACGCCGCAGATGAGTCCGTTCGACGTCAACATGGCCGCCGACGCGGGCTATCAGGTGATCGTGCCGTATTGCAACGTGCAGCCCGGCATGGTCGCGAATCTGACGCAGGACGCAATTTTCTCGCGCGGTCCGAAAGGCGTGTCACGCACCGGCATCTTCATCGGCGGGCGCGACGTGATGCAGGCCGCCGACATGCTCGACAGCGCGCGTCAGGCGATGGTGCCGCCGTTCGAGGTCTCCGTATTCGCCGATCCGAGCGGCTCGTACACGACGGCGGCGGCCGCCGTCGCGCTGGTCGAACGGCACCTGGGCAAACAGTTCGGCATGGAACTCGGCGGCAGACGCGTGCTGATTCTCGGCGGCACCGGCGCGGTCGGACGCGTGGCGGCGGCCATGGCCGCCTCGCGCGGCGCCGACGTGACGATCGCGAGCCATCACGATCAGGCGCGCGCGCTCGGTGTGTCGGCGGAGATCGACCAGCGCTTCGGGATCGTCACGAAAGGCATCGGCGTGACCACGCCCGAGGCGTTGCGCGGTGCACTGGCCGACGCCGAGATCGTGCTCGCGACCGCGATCGCGGGCGTTCAGGTGATGTCCTCCGCCGACCTCGGGTTCGCGAAACGCCTACTGATCGCCGCGGACGTCAACGCTGTTCCGCCGGAAGGCATTGCCGGCGTCAACGTGATGAACGACGGCAAGCCGATCGAAGGCCTGCCGGATGCGGGCGCGGTCGGCATCGGCGCGCTCGCGATCGGCAACGTCAAATACCAGGTCGAGCACCGGCTCTTCATGCGCATGCGCACCGGCGGCAAACCCGTCTACCTGGGCTTTCCACAGGCGTTCGACGAAGCCCGCACGGTCGCGGCCGGCCTCGGCTGAGCCGTGCAAACCTCCCTTCTCCAACCGTCCGCCCACGCGCCTTTTGTCGCGGTCGCCGGGCTGTCCGCGCGCCAGCTGGCGCAGTCGGCGGCGCGCGCCGGGCTGCGGGTTGCCGCGTTCGATCTGTTCGGCGATTGCGATACGCGTGAGGTCGTCGATGTATGGAGCCATATCGGCACGCTCGACGACAACCCGCTCGCCATCGATCCCGAGCGGCTCGCACTCGCACTGACTCGCGTCGCGCGGCTGCCGCGCTTCATTGGCTGGATCGGCGGCGGCGGACTCGAGCCGCTGCTCGCGCAACTGCACGCCACGCCGGGTTTGCCGCGCTTCATCGGCAACTGCGCCGAAGCGAGCGCAGCGGTGCGCGAGCCGGCGCGTTTTTTTGCGCTGCTCGACGAATTGCGCATTGCGCACCCGACGGTGTCGTTCGAGCGGCCGGCGTCGACGCAAGGCTGGCTGTACAAGCGCGCGGACGGCTGCGGCGGCACGCACATCCGCTGGCTGACGGCGCCCGGCGCGCAGAGCACGTCGGCTCACGGCTATTTTCAGCGGCTCGCGAGCGGCCGGTCGCTGTCGACGCTGTTCGTGAGCGCGCAAGGCCGCGCGCACCTGATTGGCTTTGCCGAGCAGTTGACGGTCACAATCGGCGAGCTGCCGTTCGTGCACGCCGGATCGATCGGTCCGATCGATCTGCCGGCGCCTGTCGTTGCGCGTGTGCAGGACGCGCTCGACGCGCTATGCGCGCGCACCGGACTGAGCGGGCTGAACAGCTGCGACTTTCTGCTCGACGGCGACGGCTTGGCCGTGCTCGAAATCAACCCCCGCCCTTCATCGACGATGGGGCTCTACGAAACCGTGTCGCCCGATGCGTGGCCGCGCGGGCTGCTCGCGTGCCACCTCGACGCCTGCCGCTTCGGCCGCCCGCCGCCGTTCGCCAGCGTCGCGCTCGGCCGCCATCCACGCTGGCGAGCCGGACAGCACGTGCTGTTCGCGACGCGGCCGTTCACCGTGTCGGACGCGTTCAGCCATGCCTGTCTGCGCGATCCGCGCTGTTGCGACATACCGATGCCCGGCACCCGCATCGAAGCGGGACAACCGGTCTGCACGCTGCTCGTGCGCGCGGCCACTGTCGACGCCGTGCGGCGAGCACTCGACGCGCAGCGCGCGCTGGTTCTGCAACGAATCGAAACCTGCGAAGAATTCCATCATGTCTGCCTCCGATCTCACGTCTGATCTCCCCGCATCCTCCGCCGCGCCCAGCGTCAACGCGCTCAGCGAGCGACTCGTCGATCGACTGACCGGGGACGCGGCGCGCCTCGGCGTCGCACTCACGACGACAGCAGCGGGCACCGTGATCGCCGACGCGGGTGTGGCCGCTCGCGGCAGCATCGACGCGGGCGTGCTAATCGCGCGCATCTGCATGGGCGGACTCGGCCACGTCGCGGTGCGTTCTAATCTGGACGCGACACCGCTGTGGCCGACGATGATCGATGTGCGTACGTCGTCGCCGGTGCTGGCCTGCCTCGGCAGTCAATACGCGGGCTGGAGCCTCGCCGCGACGAAGGAGCAGACAGGCGGCAAGAAGTTTTTTTCTCTCGGCTCCGGACCGGCGCGCGCGCTCGCGCTCAAGGAACCCCTGTTCGCCGAACTCGGCTATCGCGACCGTCACAAGCGCGGCGTGCTGGTGCTCGAAGTGGACCGCTTGCCGCCGCAGGTCGTCATCGACAAGGTGCTGCACGATTGCGGCCTCGCGCCCGACGGCCTCACGCTGATCGTCACGCCGACACAGTCTGTCGCGGGAACGGTACAGGTGGTGGCGCGTGTCGTTGAAGTTGCGCTGCACAAGACCCATGTGCTTGGCGTGCCGCTCGACGAAGTGGTCGAAGGTTCGGGGTCCGCGCCGCTGCCGCCGCCCGCTCCCGACGGCATTCAGGCGATGGGCCGCACCAACGACGCGATTCTGTACGGCGGGCGCGTTCACCTGAGCGTCAGGAGCGACGAAGTCGCACGACGCCTTGCCATCGAATTGCCGGCGTCGAATTCGCGCGACTACGGACGGCCGTTCGCCGATATCTTCACGGCGTTCAACTACGACTTCTACCAGATCGACCCGGCACTCTTCGCGCCCGCCGAAGTGTGGGTCAGCAGCCTCGAAAGCGGCGCGACCTATCACGGCGGCCAGCTCGACGGCGCGCTGTTGCAGGCTCAATGGGGCGGCCGGCCCATCGCGCCATGACACATACGCCGGCGGGCACGCGCATCGCGATCATGACCGACGAAACCGGCTGGCACACGGGCCGCCTGAAAAAAGCGTTTCGCGCACGCGGTGTCGACGCGCGCTGCGTCGATCTCGCGGATTGCCGCATCGATACGACATGGCAACCGCACGGACTCGTTGTGCCCGGCTTCGGACGCACGCTGCCGGATGCCGTGTTCGTGCGCGGCATCGCGGGCGGCACCTTCGAGCAGGTGACGCTGCGTCTGGGCATTCTGCATGCGCTGCGCGAATCCGGCGTGCCGGTCTACAACGACGCGCGTGCGATCGAGCGCAGCGTCGACAAATCGATGACGAGCTTCCTGCTGCACCGCGCGGGCGTGCCGACGCCGGCTACGTGGGCCGCCGAATCGACCGCGTTCGCACAACGCGTATTGATGCGCGAGGCGGCGGCCGGCCGTCAGGTCGTGCTCAAGCCGCTATTCGGCTCGCAGGGACAGGGGCTCAGACGACTCGGCGCGCGCCGTGGCGGACTCTCAGCGTTACCGGCGCTCACGCGTTATCAGCAGGTGGCTTATCTGCAGCGTTATGTGGCGGGCGGGCGACCGGGATTCGACTGGCGCGTGCTGGTGATCGGCGATCGCGCGGTCGCGGCGATGCGGCGCGTCGGCGGCAAAGGCTGGATTCATAACTTCGCGCAGGGCGCGGTGTGCGAGCCCGTTGCGCTCGACGGTCCCGACGAATTCGCGGCGCCTCTCGCGCAAATCGCCGTACGGGCAGCCGCCGCGCTCGGTCTCGACTACGCGGGTGTCGACCTGATTCCCAATCCCGACGACCCCGCCCGCCCGTTCGTGCTCGAAGTGAACGGCGTGGCCGCGTGGCGTGGCCTGCAATCGGTCACATCGCTGGATATCGCGGCGGCGCTCGTCGACGATCTGCTCGTGCGCAAACTCGCCTCCCGCGCCTCTTTTGACTCGCAACCCTGTCAGGCCTCCTGCCCTGCCGACGACACGGCGAGCGTCGGCACAGCGCCGCTCGCCGCCGTGAGTGCGCGTCGTGCGTGACAGCGCGGCACTTCCATCCGCTGTCGTTCGCGCGGCTTTCGTGGACGCCTGCACGCTCGACGTCGTCACGCCGAAACCGGGCAATGTCAGCATGCAAAGCCCCGGTCACGGGATGCGCGCGGAGCAGTTTCTCGCCAGCGCCGAGGCCTCGGCGGATGCGCTGTTCGTACCCGGAGCGCCGGTCGGACAACGCATTCTCGATGCGGTCAGCCGCACACGCGACACGGTCGGCTGCAATACGAATCTGGGCATCGTGCTGCTCGTCGCGCCGCTCGCCGCCGCGCTCGAACACTGCGTCGCCCCGCTGTCGGTGCCAACGTGGCGGGCGTCGGCGGAGCACGTACTCGCGGCCCTCGACCTCGACGATGCGCGGCTCGCGTATCGCGCGATCGCGCTCGCGAACCCCGGCGGCCTCGGCGACGCTCCCGAACAGCCGGTGCAGGCCGCGCCGAGCGTCGGTCTGCGCGACGCGATGCGGCTTGCGAGCGAGCGCGACAGCATCGCCCGTCAGTATGCAAACGGTTTCGCCGATATCTTCGAAACGGGACTCACGGCCTATCTCACGGAACGGGCGCGGCATGAACCCGATGTCCGTCACGCTGCCGAAGCCGCGATGCTCAGTGTTTTTCTCGCGGTACTCGCCCGCTGGCCCGACTCACACATTGTGCGCAAGCACGGCGAAGCGCTGGCGCAGAGTGTCACGCTTGCGGCACGCGAGCACGAAGCGCGCTGGCGCGACGCACCGCATCGGGCGGGAAGCGCGCTCGCAACGGCGCAGCTCGACGCGTGGGATGCCGATCTCAAGCGCCGCGCGATCAACCCCGGCACCAGCGCGGATCTCGCGGTAGCGACGCTGTTCGTCGCGGGCTGCATCGAGCGCGCCGGCAACGACGAATCGCATCGACGTGCATAACGCACTGGCACGGAACATGTTAGTTAGTACCGCCGTGCATCCGGTACGTCGCTGTGCAATGCAGGTTCGGGACACATGCACCGGCAGCCAATCAGCAGGTCCGTAACCACTCATCGGAGGAACAGAATGGCCAAGATCAACCGCGTCATGATCGGAGAGTCGCTTGTCGGCGACGGCAACGAGGTCGCGCACATCGACTTGCTGATCGGACCGCGAGGTTCTGCCGCGGAAACCGCGTTCTGCAATGCGCTCACGAACAACAAGGATGGCTTTACGTCGCTGCTCGCCGTGGTTGCGCCCAATCTGCTCACCAAGCCGAACACGATCCTGTTCAACAAGGTGACGATCAAGGGTGCGAAGCAGGCTGTGCAGATGTTCGGCCCCGCTCAGCACGCAGTGGCCCTCGCGGTCGCCGACAGCGTCGAGGACGGCACGATTCCGCAGGACGAAGCCGACGATCTGTTCCTGTGCGTCGGCGTGTTCATCCACTGGCAGGCGGATGACGACAAGAAGATCCAGCAGTTCAACTATCAGGCAACCCGTGAAGCGATAAAACGTGCGGTAAACGGCGAACCGAACGCCGCGGAAGTGGTCGCGAAGAAAGGCACGGTCGCGCACCCGTTCGCACCGAATTGACGACACGCAAGCGGAGGATGTGGCTTCGCTTGCGCGGCCGCGTCCTCTGTTTCCGGTAAACCGTTTTCGCTGTTTGTGCGCACCGTCACCGCAAAGTCAGCGCGCAACGTTCGTGACGCAGGTTCAATGCTCCAGCAGAGGCATGAGATGACCACCAGATGTCGCCCGCTGTTCGTAATCGCCTGCTTCGCGCTGGCAGCCCCGCTCGCATGGGCGGAAGGCGATGCGCCCAGCGCGCCCGCTCCGGCCGGCGGCTATAACTATCCTACCCAGGGCCGCGTGGAGTACGTGCTGACCTGCATGGACGACAACGGCCACGATTTCGCCAACGTCTACAAGTGCTCGTGCGTGATCGACAAGATGGCTGCGGCACTCCCCTACGACGATTTCGTCGCACAGTCGACCTTTTCCAAATACGCGACGCTCGGCGGCGAGGGCGGCAATGAATTCCGCGTCGATCATGCAAAGGCGCAGACGAAGAAATTCCGCGCGCTGCAAACTACCGCTTACCAGGCCTGCGGTCTCGGTCCGCAAAAAACGCCGACCGCTGCGAAGTAAGTAGTCGATACGTGCGGATGCAGATCGGATGGACTTCCTATGTACTTCCGAGCTATTTCCGAGTTACGTCAATACGTGCACGTGAAAATGCATGCCGCGACGCAACGCCGGAAATGTGTGCGGCGTCGCGTCGTGCTTCGTTCAGCGTCGTTCAGTTCGGCACCAGCCCTTTTCCTAACGACGCATAGCTGACAACACCGGTATGGCTCGCGCCAAGGTCGTCGCGACGCCGTTCGATCTGCACGCCAACGGCATCCACGTCGTCGAATTTTGCGGGCTTCGCGAGCGAAACGCGGACCCAGTGCGCACCGAAATCGTCGATCAGCAATCGCGCGACCGTTTCGGCGAGCGCTTCGAGCAACTGTACGCGGTGCGTTGCGAACAGCGCGAGCACGGCTTCCCGCACCGCAGCGTAATTGATCGTGTCGGCAATCTGGTCGGTCGTGCACGCACGGATCGACGGCACGCCGATCGCGAGATTCAGGCGAACCGGCTGCGGTACATCCAGTTCGCTCGCGTCGATACCGATGATGGTCTGGCCCGTGAAATTTTCGATGAAGACGATGTCCATGCACCCGGGCAGCGCGCCGGGGTCGGCGTGGCTGCGAGAAAAGGCCGCAAGGCGGACGGTATCGATACGATCCATGGTGTGGGTTCTCCGCCGCGCCGCGGCCCGGACTAAAAATGATTTAAGGGTTAATACTGTTTTTCCGAATTGACCGACTGCGATGAAACTGCGCACCTTTTCACGGCACACAGTGTGCCAATCCTGCAACAGGCTGGTTCAATCAGGTTCGCTAACGAAACAGCTCATTAGCAAAAGCAAATATCGGGCACAGTGGGTCGCGATAATGCGACTTCCTGTTGAACCAAACCGACATCGGGCGTAAAGTTTTAATGAAATTTTAAACAGCCGCCTGAGAGAGGCCGGTCGCGTGGGCGATGCGAACATACGAATTGCGAATATATTCGCAGCGCCTGGGGAATACAGGATTGATAAAGCAGCATGCGTGGCTTCCTGTAAGAAGCCCGAAATGCGGCAACGGAGACAAACCCCATGTCGTTGATCGCTGACAGCAATACGCATGTCCGAGAGGTGTTCAACGTGGTCAATCATCAATTGACCACGCGCCCGACGAGCGCACCCGTCGCCCAATCCTGGACGCGCTGTATTAACGAATTTCAGCTCGATCCATCCCGCTTCGTCGTTCCTCCTGTCCTCACGCAGTACGAACTAAACGCGCGACGCGAAGCGCTTGGCGACCTGATCGCCTGTTCGAAGCTGGAGATGACGACGCTCTACCAGCAACTGGCCGATCCCGAACTCGCGGTCGTGCTGGTCGATGCAGGCGGCGCGATCGTGCATCAGGTGTCGTCGGTGCCATTTGCCGAGGCCGTCGCCGACGACGGCTTTCGAGTAGGCGCAGTCTGGAGCGAACGCGAAGCCGGCACTAACGGCATGGGCACATGCCTCGCCGAGCGCGACTGCATTGCCGTCTGTCAGCACGAGCACTTCTATCCGCGCTATACGTCGCTTACCTGCTCCGCCGCGCCGATCTTCGACGACAGTGGCGAAATAGCCGGCGTGCTCGACGTCACCAGCCGCTCGAAGCTGCTGCAACAGCATTCGCTGGTACTCGTCGGCATGTCGCGGCAGATGATCGAGAACCGGCTGCTGGATGCGCGTTATCGCAACGCAAACATGATCCACTTCCACAGCCGCCCGGAATTCGTCGGCACGCTGCACGGTGGCAAGCTCGCGGTCGCCGACGACAGCACGGTGCTTGCCGCCAATCGCAGCGCGCTGTTTCAGTTGGGTTTCCGCTCGCTCAGCGAATTGCGCGGTCGCCGCATCGACGAAGCATTCAACGCGACGCTCGAGGACATGATCGCGCGCAGCATTCGCGGCTCGTTCCATCCGGTCACGGTGTATAGCGCCAACGCGACGAACCGCTTCTTTCTGGTCGCGCAGACGCCGCAGAACAGCAGCGGCCGCGTGATGCGCAGCAGCGCGCCCGAAAAACGTCCACCCGCGCCGAAGCTCGACGAGA
This sequence comes from Paraburkholderia fungorum, assembly GCF_900099835.1. Lineage (NCBI taxonomy): Bacteria > Pseudomonadati > Pseudomonadota > Betaproteobacteria > Burkholderiales > Burkholderiaceae > Paraburkholderia > Paraburkholderia fungorum. The sequence goes on along the minus strand of NZ_FNKP01000003.1, from coordinate 117,786 downwards.
TCGCGCACCTCGAATTCGGCGATCCGCGTATGGCCTCGCAAATCCAGCTCGGCGCACGCGTGATCCAGCGCAAGATTCCAGTCGTGCTCCGGGGCCAGACCGGCACCGGCAAGGAAGTATTCGCGCAGGCGCTGCACAGCATCAGCCCGCATCGGGGCGGACCTTTCGTGCCGGTCAACTGCGCGTCACTGCCTGAGAATCTGATCGAGAGCGAACTGTTCGGCTATCGCGCCGGTGCTTTTACCGGCGCGCAACGCGAAGGCCGGCGCGGCAAGATCGTGCAGGCCAACGGCGGCACACTGTTTCTCGACGAAATCGGCGACATGCCGCTGGTTTTGCAGGCGCGTCTGTTGCGCGTGATCGAAGAACAGGAGGTCACGCCGCTCGGCGCCGAAACGACCGTCAAGGTCGACTTCCAGCTGATCAGCGCGAGCCATCGAAATCTGCTCGAACTGGTGCAGAGCGGGCAATTCCGCGAGGATCTGTATTACCGGCTCAAAGGGGTCGAACTGAACCTTCCTGCACTACGCGACCGGCTCGACAAGCTGCCGCTCATCCATCATCTGCTCGCGAACGAAACCGACGATCCGCCCGAACTGACACCGCAGGCGGAACATGCGTTGCTGACGTACGCGTGGCCGGGCAACATCCGGCAGCTACGGCACGTTCTGCAAATGGCGATCGCGTTGTCGGACGGTCAGCCGATCCGCTGCGAAGACCTGCCGCCCGAAATCACACAGCGCGCGTCGGCGCTCGACATGCCGACCGCGCTCGGCCTCGCCACCGCCGACATGGACGCGCATCTCGCCGACGACGCCGACATTTCGGCGCTCAATGCGATCCAGCTGAACGAGCGCGAAACGGTGCTGTCGCTGCTCGACGAGCATCGCTGGAATGTCAGCAATGTCGCGAAGGCGCTCGGCATTAGCCGCAATACGCTGTACAGGAAAATGCGCCGGCTGCATATCCGGCTATCGCACGAAGGCTCGCCGTCCGACGGAATGCCGCTCGATCTCGACGCATGAGCGCCCCGTCCAGCAACAAGTCCAGTGATGAACCGGCTTGCGAGAACGCACCCATGCCCACGCGCGATCTCTCTGATTTCAGGGAAGACGCGCGCTTTGCGTGGTGTGTGACCGGTTCCGGTCATCAGCTCGAAGAATCGATTGCGCTCGCGCTGCAATTGCCGCGCGTCGACCTGTTTCTGTCGGCGGCTGCCGAAGAGGTGTTGCCGCTGTACGGTTGGCCGATCGAGCGTCTGCGCGATAAATTCCGCGTACTGCGCGATAACAGCGCGAGCGGCGTGCCGGTCGGCATGCTCTATAACGGCATCTATCACACCGTCGTGATCGCGCCCGCGACCAGCAATACGGTCGCCAAATGCGCATTCGGCATCTCCGACACGCTGCCGACCAACATGTACGCGCAAGCCGGCAAGCAGTGCATTCCGGGCATCGTCTTTGCATGCGACACCGAGCCGACCGTGATCACGGCGAGCCCCAAAGAATGGGTCGAACTGCGTCCACGGTCGATCGAACTCGACAACGTAGAACGCCTGTCGCGCTTCGAATATACGACGCTCGTGCGCTCGCTCGACGAACTCAGGGCGGCGCTCGATCAACGTCTGTCGGCACTCGATCTTGCATGGACCACATCCTCTTCCTGACCGGGCGGCTCGCCGAACCGAGCCTCCTGCGCGTGCTCGACGGCATGGCGCCGACGCCATTCAGCTGGGAAGTTCGCGAAATCGGCCTGCAGGTAGCCGCGTTGATGACAGCCGAGATGATCCTGCGCCGCGTGCCGGCGCCGTTGAACGCGCAACGCGTGATCGTGCCGGGCCGTTGCCGCGGCGAACTCGAACAGCTTTCCGCGCACTACGGCGTGCCGTTCGAACGCGGTCCCGATGAGGTGAAGGATCTACCGCAATATTTCGGACGCAAGGCGAAGCCGTTCGATCTGAGCCGCTACGAGACGGAGATTTTCGCTGAGATTGTCGATGCGCCAAGGCTCGATCTCGACGGCATCGCGCAACGGGCGCGCGATTACGCCGCGCAGGGCGCCGATGTAATCGACCTCGGCTGTCTGCCGGAAACGCCGTTTCCGCATCTCGAAGACGCGGTGCGGCGGCTGAAGGCCGAAGGTTATCGGGTGAGCGTCGATTCGATGCGCAGCGACGAACTTGTGCGGGGCGGCCGCGCGGGCGCCGACTATCTGATGAGCCTGAGCCTCGACACGCTATGGATCGCGGACGAAGTGCCGTCCACGCCGATCGTCGTCGCACGCGAGCCGGCCGACCCCGCTTCGCTCGACACCGCGATCGAACAGCTCGCTGCGCGCGGCCGCACGTTTCTCGCCGATCCGATTCTCGATCCGATCCCATTCGGGCTGGCAGCGTCGATCGCGCGCTATGTGCGTTTGCGCGAGCGCTATCCCGATCTGGCGATCATGATGGGAATCGGCAACGTCACCGAGTTGACCGAGGCCGACACCAGCGGTATCAACGCGGTGCTGCTGGGCATGGCCGCCGAGTTGCGGATTGCAGCGGTGCTGACCACGTCGATGAGCCTGCATGCACGGCGCGCGCTGCGCGAGGCCGACGTCGCGCGTCGCGTGATGCATGCTGCGCGCGAAGCCCAGATGCTACCCAAAGGCATCAGCGACGATCTCGCAACGGTCCACGCGAAGCGCCCGTTTCCGTACAGTCCCGATGAAATCGACGAATTTGCGCGCGGCGTGCGCGATCCGAATTTCCGCGTGCAGATCAGCACGGACGGCATCCACGTCTACAACCGCGACGGTCACCGGCGCGCGGACGATCCGTTCGCGCTCTTTCCGCAACTCAATCTCGACGCCGACGGCGCGCACGCTTTTTATATGGGCGTGCAACTTGCGCGCGCGGAAATCGCGTGGCGGCTCGGCAAGCGCTTCGATCAGGATCAGCCGCTCGATTGGGGCTGCGCACTCGATCGGCCCGAAGAAAACCTGTCTGCCTGGTGCGCGCCCGGCGAGACGCTGAAAAAGCGCTGACGCGGGTCGACGGGCTCGCACGCGGCGCGTCGTCAGCCGAGCGCCGCGCCTTCGATTTCGACGACGGTGTCCAGTTCCGCGCGCAGCCTCGCGACCGCCTGCTTGCGATCGGCCGCGCCGAACACCGCCGAACCCGCGACGAATACATCGGCGCCCGCTTCGGCGATCCGCGCGATATTCGCCGCATTCACGCCTCCATCGACTTCGATCAGCAGCGTCCGGCCGGTGCGCTGCATCGTCGTATCGACCCGCCCGCGCAACAGTCGCAGCTTGTCCAGCGTTTGACCGATGAAGGCCTGACCGCCGAAGCCCGGATTGACCGACATCAGCACGACCAGGTCGAGCATCTCGATGACGTGATCGAGCACCGCGAGCGGCGTCGAAGGATTCAGTGCGAGCCCGGCGCGCAAACCGTGCGAGCGGATCAACTCGATCGTACGATGCACATGCAGCGACGCCTCAGGATGAAAGCTGACCGAATTCGCCCCGGCCTCGGCGAATGCTGCGACCAGCGGATCGACCGGCATCGTCATCAGATGCACGTCGAACGGCATCGTCGAATACGGCCGGATCGCCGAGCACACCAGCGGGCCGACCGTGAGGTTAGGCACGTAGTGGTGATCCATCACGTCGAAGTGCAGCCAGTCGGCGCCGGCCGCGCTCACGTCGCGGACTTCGTCGGCGAGACGGGCGAAATCCGCCGACAGCAGCGACGGCGCAATCAGAAATTCGCGCATCACGTTCTCCTTCGTGGCGGCTCAGTGGTAGCGGTGCGCCATCGCGTCGAGCGGCAGCGGCTTGATGCGGGCCGCCTGGCCCGCGCAGCCGAACGCCTCGAAACGCTCGACGCAGATCGTGCTCGCGGCGGCCGTCGCGGCTTTCAACGCAGCGCGCGGATCGAACTCGGAGCGCGCGTTCGCCAGCGACTTGCGCATCGCGCCGCTCATCGCGAGCCGGATGTCCGTGTCGATATTGACCTTGCGCACGCCGTGTGCAATACCTCGGCGGATTTCATCGACCGGCACGCCGTAGGTGGTCGGAATCTCGCCGCCGTATTCGCGGATCACCGCGAGCCATTCCTGCGGCACCGACGACGAACCGTGCATCACAAGATGCGCATTCGGCACCCGTCGATGGATATCGACGATGCGGTCGATTGCCAGAATGTCGCCGGTCGGCTCACGGCTGAACTTATACGCGCCGTGCGATGTGCCGATCGCGATGGCGAGTGCATCGACGCCGGTCGCATCGACGAAGCGCAGCGCTTCGTCAGGGTCCGTGAGCAGATCGTCGCGCGCGAGCTTGCCCTGCGCGCCGACACCGTCCTCGTCGCCGGCCGTGCCCGTTTCGAGCGAGCCCAGACAACCGAGTTCGCCCTCGACCGACACGCCCACCGCATGCGCGGCCTCGACCACGCGGCGGCTCACGTCGACGTTGTAGTCGTAGGCGGCAGGCGTTTTCTGATCCGGCAGCAATGACCCGTCCATCATCACGGACGTGAAACCCGACCGAATCGCCTGCTGACAGACGGCGGGACTCGCGCCGTGATCCTGATGCAGCACGAGCGGAATGTCGGGATGCGCTTCGAGCGCAGCCAGCACCAGATGACGCAGATACGGCTCACCCGCATACTTGCGCGCGCCCGCCGACGCCTGAAGGATCACGGGGCTGCCGGTCGCTTCGGCGGCCTGCATGATCGCGTGAATCTGCTCCATGTTGTTGACGTTGAACGCCGGCACGCCGTAGTCGTGTTCGGCTGCGTGGTCCAGCAACTGCCGCAGGGTGATGAAGGCCATGACTGACTCCTCGAAATGAAAATCTGTTTCGGCGTGCAGCGCCCGTCGATCCGGTCGCGGCCGTAGCGTTGATAGCGGCGTTGCAGGACCGCCCACGCGGCGTCCACTAACGCAAGCGTGTGCCGATCGACATGTCTGGAGGCGCGGCGTGTGCGTCGAACACGGCGCGCGTTGACAAGACATTTGCCGCGCTATCCGCGAATTACGCGCGCGAACGCCGGTCGATCAGTTGAAGAATCATCGGCGTGAAAATCAGCTGCATCGCGAGCCCCATCTTGCCGCCCGGCACGACGATCACATTCGGGCGCGACATGAACGAGTCGTGCAGCATCGTCAGCAGATACTGGAAGTCGATACCCTTCGGCCGTGCGAAACGGATCACGACGAAACTCTCGTCGGGCTGCGGAATCTCGCGGGCGGTGAACGGATTGGACGTGTCTACGGTCGGCACCCGCTGGAAATTCACGTGCGTGCGCGAGAACTGCGGGCAGATGTAGTTCACGTAGTCGGGCATGCGCCGCAGAATCGTGTCGACCACCGCTTCGTGCGAATAGCCGCGCATGTTCTGATCGCGGTGCAGCTTCTGAATCCATTCGAGATTGATGATCGGCACCACGCCGATCAGCAGATCCGCATGCTGCGCAATGTCCACCTTGTCGGTCACGGCCGCGCCATGCAGTCCTTCGTAGAACATCAGGTCGGTGCCGGGCGCGACCTCTTCCCACGGTGTGAAGGTGCCGCCGTCCTGCTTGTAGTGCTGCGACTCGGCGGCGTCGTGTACGTAGTGCCGCAATTGACCGGTGCCGCTTTCGGCGTAACGCGTGAACAGCGTTTCGAGTTCATCGAGCAGATTCGCCTCCGGTCCGAAGTGGCTGAAATTCGGCGCGCCTTCGCGTTCGTGCTCCTTCATCGCCGCGCGCATGCCGTTGCGGTCGTAGCGATGAAACGCATCGCCTTCGACGATCTGCGCGTTGATGTGCTCGCGCCTGAAAATATGCGTGAAGCTTTTCATCACGGTGGTGGTGCCCGCGCCGCTAGAGCCCGTCACCGCGATGATCGGATGTTTGACTGACATGCGCTGTCTCCCGGGTCGTGTCCGTCGTTATCTGCGTATTGGTTCACCCTTACGCGGCGAAATCCGGCAGGAACAGCGAGCGCGGGCTGAACAGCGGCGACGAGAACGGCTTGTCCTCGCCACGATCGTATTCGCCGTGATAGCGCGCGATGCGCTCGACTTCGTTCTTCGAGCCGAGAATCACCGGCACCCGCCCATGCAACGCATGCGGACGTACATCGAGAATGCGCTCGCGCCCGGTGATCGACAGGCCGCCCGCCTGTTCGACCAGAAAGCTCATCGGGTTCGCTTCGTACAGAAGGCGCAGGCGCCCTTCCATCGCCGGAGTTTTCGAATCGCGCGGATACATGAACACGCCGCCGCGCATCAGGATGCGATGCACTTCGGCGACCATCGACGCGATCCAGCGCATATTGAAGTCGCGCGCGCGACAACCGCTACGGCCGTCCTTGCATTCCTGAACGTAACGGCGCACGGGCGGCTCCCAGAAGCGTTCGTTCGACGCATTGATCGCGAACTCGACCGTGTCCTCGGGAATGCAGATGTTCGAATGCGTGAGCACGAAGTTGCCGATGTCGCGCTCCAGCGTGAAGCCATGCGTGCCGTTGCCGACCGACAGCACGAGCATCGTCGACGGTCCATACACCGCGTAGCCGGCCGCGACCTGCTCACTGCCCGGCCGCAGAAAATTCGCTTCCCGTACCTCAGCCGTCGTATCGCGGGCGGCGCCGCTTACGCGCATCACCGAGAAAATCGAACCCACCACGCCATTGATGTCGATATTCGACGAACCGTCGAGCGGGTCGAACGCGAGCAGATAGTCGCCGCGCGGATAGCCCGGCGGAATCGCGTACACGTCCGCCATTTCCTCGGACACCATCGCCGCGAGCAGGCCGTCCCACTCGCATTGCTGCACGAAGATTTCGTTGGTCGCGACGTCGAGCTTCTTCTGCTCCTCGCCATGCGTATTGACGGTTTGTGCCGACCCGTAATGGCCGCCCAGGGAGCCCTTAGTCAGCATCGCGGAAATCGACTTGATTGCGGCCGCTACGTCGATCAGTAACGCGGATAGCCCTGCTGTTTCCGCGCAACCCTCGGGCGACGGCTGACGGTCGAGTGTGTCGATCAGGAACTTCGAGAGTGTCGTGCGTCCGTCCTGCATGGCGTGTCTCCTCAAGGTGAATTGATTCAGATTGCGGGCGCCGCATGCAAGCACGATGCCGGGCCGCCGGGCGGTGGCTCGTCGAACACGCGGCTCGCACGCACGTCGGCGGCGTCGATCAGCGTGAGCGCGGCGGCATCGATCGGTGCGGCACCGCGCAACGCAGCCACGAACAAACGATTCGCCTGACGCAGCCGCGCTCGATCGAGCGCGTTGCGCACCGAGCGCGCATTGGCGAAATTCGGCTGACGGATACGCCGCGCCAGGTACTCGGCAAACGCATGCCGCGCAGTCGCGTCGAAGCGGTAGTGCAGCGTGCCGAGCATTTTCTCGGCGATGTCGAGCAGTTCCGTTTCAGCGTAGTCGGGAAAGGTGATGTGATGCGCGATGCGCGAACGAAAACCGGGATTGCTCTCGAAGAACACGTCCATTCGCGACGCGTAGCCGGCCAGAATCACCACCAGATCGTCGCGCTGGTTCTCCATGGTCTGCAGCAGGATTTCGATCGCTTCCTGCCCGTAATCGCGCTCGTTTTCCGGGCGATACAGGTAGTACGCTTCGTCGATGAATAGCACGCCGCCCATCGCACGCTTCAACACGTCGCGCGTTTTCGGCGCCGTATGACCGATGTATTGTCCGACCAGATCGTCGCGCGTCACCGACACGAGATGATTGCGGCGGATATAGCCAAGCCGGTGCAGCACCTCGGCCATGCGCAGCGCGACGGTCGTTTTGCCGGTGCCGGGGTTGCCCGAGAAGCACATGTGCAGCGTCGGCGCGCCGCCGGCGAGGCCCAGCGAATCGCGGGCGCGCTCGACAAGCAGATGGGCGGCCACTTCGCGAATGCGTGTCTTGACCGGCGCGAGTCCGATCAGGTCGCGATCGAGTTCGGCCAGCACGTCGCCGATGCCGGAATCGCGATAAAGCGCCGCGAGGTCGACCTGCGGCATCGGGGCCGCGGTCTTTGTCGCTTCATTTACCGCTGCATTCGTCATTGCACTCGTCGGTACGATCGGCTCCGCTACGACAGCGTCGTCTCTCATGATTCCTCCTCGCTGCGGTCTGCCGCGTTGCGCGTCAGCGCACCGGCTCGTAGCGCTCGCCCGCCGGGCGCTCGCTCGCATAACTCGACAGGCTGTAGCGCTGTACACGCCCTTGCGCGTCCTGTCGCGTGAGACGGAAGCCCGGCTCCGCATCTGGCCGGTTCACGATAAACGACAGCCGCATCGTCTCGAAGGTGCGCACCGAGTCGAATGCGTTGACCTTGATGTAGTGCTGCGGCCGCGCTGCGCGGCATGCCCGGACTTCCTGCAGGACGCCGGCCGCATCGTGCAGGTCGAACATCGGCAGGCCCCACATTTCCCAATACGTATTGCGCGGATGCGGGTCGTCGGTGAATTCGACCGAACACGCCCAGCCCTGGCGCAGCGCGTAATCGATCTGCAAGCCGATTTCCTCGTCGGTCAGGTCGGGCAGGAAAGAGAACGTTCCTTGTGTAATGCGCATGACTAACCTCGTTGAGTAATAGCGATCGGCGGTCTGCGATCCGTAACAGGTCGCTCAGGCCGCCGTCGGCGTGGCGGCGAAATCCGGCGTATCGGTCGATGCATAGTTGAAGGTCACGTCGCGCCACGTATCGAGCGCCTGCTTGAGCGGCGTGCACCAGCGCGACGCGGCTTCGAGCACGTCCGGGCCTTCGTGCAGAATGTCGCGGCCTTCGTTGCGCGCCTTCACCATCGCTTCGAGCGCGACGCGGTTGGCGACCGCGCCCGCCTGAATGCCGGCAGGATGGCCGATCGTGCCGCCGCCGAACTGCAGGATCGCGTCGTCGCCGAACAGATCGAGCAACTGATGCATCTGTCCCGCGTGGATGCCGCCCGAAGCGACCGGCATCACCTTGCGCAGGCTGGCCCACGGCTGGTCGAAGAACAGTCCGCGCGACAGGTCCACCGCGTTGTGCGCTTCGCGGCACACGTTGTAATAACCCTGCACCGTCATCGGATCGCCTTCGAGCTTGCCGACCGCCGTGCCCGCATGCGCGTGATCGACGCCGGCCATGCGCAGCCACTTCGCGATCACGCGAAACGAGATGCCGTGATTGCGTTGCCGCGTATAGGTGCCGTGTCCGGCGCGATGCAGGTGCAGGATCATGTCGTTCCTGCGCGCCCAGCGCGACATCGACTGGATCGCGGTCCAGCCGATCACGAGATCGATCATCACGATGCACGAGCCGAGTTCTTTCGCGAATTCGGCGCGCTCGTACATGTCTTCCATCGTGCCGGCCGTGACGTTCAGATAGTGCCCCTTGAGCTCGCCGGTTTCGGCCTGCGCGCGGTTCACCGCATCCATCGCGAACAGATAGCGGTCGCGCCAGTGCATGAACGGCTGCGAATTGATGTTCTCGTCGTCCTTCAGGAAATCGAGTCCGCCGCGCAAACCTTCGTAGACCACCCGCCCGTAGTTCTTGCCCGACAGGCCCAGCTTCGGCTTGACCGTCGCGCCGAGCAGCGGCCGCCCATACTTGTCGAGCCGCTCGCGCTCCACAACGATGCCGGTCGGCGGTCCCTGAAAGGTCTTCAGGTAAGCCACCGGTATGCGCATGTCTTCGAGACGCAGCGCCTTCAACGGCTTGAAACCGAACACGTTGCCAATGATCGACGCGGTCAGGTTCGCGACCGAGCCTTCCTCGAACAGATCGAGGTCGTAGGCAATGTAAGCGAAGAACTGCGGCTCGTCGGAACGCGAAGCCGGCACCGGGTCGACGCGATACGCTTTCGCTCGATACATGTCGCAGGCAGTCAGACGGTCGGTCCATACGACCGTCCACGTCGCCGTCGACGATTCGCCCGCCACGGCCGCCGCCGCTTCCTCGGGATCGACGCCAGGCTGCGGCGTGATGCGAAACAGCGCGATGATGTCGGTCTCCTTCGGTTCGTAATCCGGTTGCCAGTAACCCATCTCGCGATATTTCATGACACCTGCCGCGTACCGTTCGCGCGGCGTGCGCGGCGTGGGCACACTGCGGTCGGGCTCGATTACCGGTTGACTGAAATCGTTCATGACGTGTCCTCGAATGTGGCAAGCGCGTGGCCGGAAGAACGAAGCGCTTGAGTTGCACTGTAGGCACGCTCGTCGCTATTGAAAATTCACGATTTTATTTGGCAGACTTAACCGATCCATTATCGATTGCATATCGCGAAGCGGATTTTCAGCAGCGCACGGAAAACCGGCGCAGAATATCCGACGAGGCGATACGAACCTGGCGTGACAACGTTGCGGGCGTTCCGCAGCGCGATGGAACACTTTGCTTCGTTTTCGCCACACCGCGCGGCATGCCATGTTGAATGGCTCGCGCAGGTGTCGCGCTGGCGCAATTCGGCGGATGCTGTATTGATCGGCTGCAGTTGCGCTGGCTCACCCGTGCGTTGCAACCGACAGGCATGGAGCTTGCGTCATGCCGGTTGCCGTCAAGGCCGGGCCTGTCGTTCGGCTTGCGGCGCAACGCTGTTTCAACTCATGGAGGAAGCACGTATGCAATGGACCACTCCGAGCTATGTCGATGTGCGTCTCGGTTTTGAAATCGTGATGTATGTCGCTACGCGTTAAGCCCGCTAGAAGGGCCGCGCGTTGCGGCCCATTTCGCGGTTGGTTGATCTTTTCAGTACGTTAATCGGCCGGCCTGTCGGCGCTGTCAGGACACACGTTCCCATCCATGATCCACGAAACGATCGTCACCACGGCAGCGTGCGATGGCCGTCCTCATATCGCCCCCATGGGGGCGCGTTTCGAGGATGATCTCATCATCCTCGCACCGTTCCGTCCGTCCACGACGCTCGACAATATCGTCGCGTCGCGTGCGGCGGTCCTGAATTTCACCACCGACGTGCGCGTGTTCGCGGGTTGCGTGACGCACTGCGCGACCGACTGGCCCACGGTCGCCGCGAGCCACGTGACAAGCGTGCGTCTCGCGCAATCGCTCGCGCACGCCGAACTCGAACTCGATCAATTCCAGGACGACGCCGAACGTCCGGTGCTGCGCATGAAATGCGTCCATCGCGAAAATCACGCTCCGTTCGGCGGTTTCAACCGCGCGCAGGCTGCCGTGGTCGAAGGCGCGATTCTCGTCAGCCGGCTCTTCATGCTGCCGGCCGACAAGGTCGATCGCGAGATGGCCTATCTGCAGATCGCAATCGACAAAACCGCCGGCGAGCACGAACGCGTTGCATGGAACTGGCTCGTTGCCGCAGTCGCGCGGCATCGCGCGGAGCAGTCCTCATCCGATGGTCATGCCGCGACAGCCGCTGTCCATCACTAGCCTTTTCGGAGATCCCCGATGACCGCATTGCTTGCGAGCGTCCGCTCGGACGACGAGGCATTCGACGCCGCTCGCGCGGGCGCCGAACTGATCGACCTGAAAGAGCCGAACGAGGGCGCGCTCGGCGGCCTCGCGATCGGTGACATCGCGCACATCGCGCGGCAGTTGCGCGCGCGCTATCCGGTCAAGCCGATCAGCGCAACGATTGGCGACCTGCCCGCCGATGCATTCGACGAGATCGCGTCGCGTGTGATCGAAGTCAGCGACGCGGGTGTCGACTACGTGAAGGTCGGCGTGGCGCGCGGTCCGTCGGCGCGGCGTTGCATCGAGCAGCTGGCGAACCTGCCTGCCGCCGTCGTGCCGGTGCTGCTCTGCGACGGTGGCATGGACGACGAACTCGTCACGCATACCGCTGCGCTTGGCTTCATCGGCGTGATGTTCGATACGGCCGGCAAGGACGGCAGCACGCTGTTCGATCACGCCGACGTCGACACGCTGGCCCGCTGGCTGCGGCTGACCCGTGCGCGCGGCGCGATGGTCGGCATCGCCGGTGCGCTTGGCTGGGCACAACTGGAACAGATTCGCACGCTCGCGCCCGATATCGCCGGATTTCGCACCGCGTTGTGCGCCGACGGGCGCCGCTCGCGACTCGATCCGCAGCGCGTCGCGCAATGGGCAAGCGCGTTGCATGAGCCCAGCGTAGGATCGAGGACCGGTGGCAGCGCCATCCCGTTGCAGGACGGCGCGGACGCATTGCGCCGTCATTAGGCACACACGCGGCAAACACGCGGCAAAATACGACGCCGCGTCAATCCAATCCGGGCTGTGTTAACGCATCACGTGACCGGACTGTTGAGCAGCCGGTCGCGCATCAACGCGACACTGTTCTTGTCCAGCAGTTCGACCACGTAGTTGGCGTCTTTCACGTAATCGACAAAACGACAGTCGACCACCCCCGCAGCGGCCAGTGTTTCGAGCCGATCGTCGGCGGCGATCGGACAGGATTTCACGACGATCAGACGCTCCGCGTTGAGCATCGTCGAGAGCCACGCAGCGAGGCTGTCGGAGGTCGTGTCCCAGTTACTCATTGCGTCGGGCGTATCGCGCATCAGCGCAGTCGGTACCCACACCGCTACATGGCCGTCCCGCAACGTGCGGCGTATCTTCGCCTCGCTCGACGCGAGCACGAGCTCCGGCACGACGCCCTGCATCAGCAGCGCGTATTGGGTCATTGCCAGCAGACACATGTTGTGCGCGGCGAGGTCGTCGAAACGCCATTCGCTTTGATATTGCCGCACCTTGTCCGCGAAATCGCCGCCGCCCGGCACGATGACCACCCGCCCTCCTCCAACTTCACCCAGTTCGGTGAGCCAGTGGCGCAGCGTCGACTCGTGACTGAGACTGCCTCCGATCTTGACCACCCACATGACGGTTATCCTCGCTTCGAGTTGTATGCCGTGTGCCAGTGTGTTCCATTACCGCACGCGTCGGCGCGTCGCCCGGTCGTTGCGGCTGCGCCCGGTGATAACGCGTGGCGCGCGCCTGTCGATAAACGACCCGGCGCACCGCCGTTTTCAATCGCCGCGTCACCTCATGTGTCACCTCATGTGTCACCTCATGCCCCGCTCGACGCGATGCGCTGCGCGCCCAACGCAAGCAACCCCACCGCCACGCTCGGCGCGCAGGTCGCAGCCCACCCGGAACACTCGCCGGACGCGTCCGCCAGCGCGCCGAAGTCGAGATAGCCGCGTGCCTCGTCACGCGCGAGCGCGGCGGCCAGAAAGCGCCCACAGCCGGCGCCGATGAGCGGTGCGGCGGCCAGTTCCGGGCGGCCCGCGACGACCCGCGCGAGATTCATGCCGATCTCCCGCAATTGCAGCGCGCGCCAGCGCTGCGCAAAGCAGCGCCATTCGGTCGCGCTCGCTTCGTGCGCGTCGCGGCCGATCATCCGCGCGAGCCGCGCGCAACTGGCCGCTTCGGTTTTCGGCCCCTGATCGGCACTTGGATGCGCGTCGAAGAGAGGATCGAGTTCGCCGGTCAGGCGGTAAACATCCGCGCTGGTCGCGAACCATTCGTTCATCACGTTGACCGTGACACCGGCGAACTCGATCCGATGTGCAATGCCGCACAACGGCGTGCGCACGACGCCTTGATAGACGAGTTCGCCGTTCGCGAGACGGCCTGCGTCGGTCGCGGCTCGCGCGACCACGCGGTGGTCGACGATCGGAACGAGGTCGGTCGTCGTGCTGCCGATATCGACGAGCACCGCATTCGGCACGCGCGTGGCGACCCAGCGCGCGGTGGCGAGCCAGTTCGCGGAGGCGACCGAGCGCCAGTCGGCAGCGCAGGACTCGGCTGCCAGCCAGCCGGCGTCGCCCGCGTAAAACGCAAGACGGGCGTCGAGCCACGCGTCGGACTGCGCATCGAGACAGCCAGCCAGCGTCGCCACGATCGCGCGCACGCCTGCGGCGCGATCGGCGAACAGATCGACCATTTCGCCGGTCATCGTCACTGCGTGACGCGCGTGCGTATCGCGCGCCTGCGGCCAGCGTTCGATGACGCGCCCGATGGTGCGCTCGAGATGATCGAGCCCCTGCCACAGCGGACATGCCCATTGCGCGACATCGAGCACGGTGCCGCCCTGATCAACCATCGACACCTTCACATGCGCGCCGCCGACGTCCCAGCCGAACACGCGCGCGCCAGTTGCATGCGGCGCGCTCAAGACTGCGCTCCGAGCGTCGACTGAGGCGGTTTCACGAGCGTCATCCTCGCAGGCGGAGTGATCTGCACGCCATGCGCCGTCAGTAGCGCGCGCGCAAGCTGGCCGCCGCGTGCGGCCGCGAGGGCGGCGTACGCGACCGTCACGCGTGGATTCACCTCGATCACCACCGGGCCACGCTGCGGATGCCACACCACGTCGATACCGACAAAACCGCGCAACCCAGGCAACGCCAGCGCAATACGCAGCGCGAGCGCACTGAGCGTGCGCCCCTGGTCGCTAAAGCGGTCGATCTGATCGACCAGCACGCCGTCGAATTCGACGATGTGCGGCTCTTGCGACGTTTCATCTGCGCGACTCAAGCCGATCTGCTGACGATTGATGCTGATCACTTCGGCATGCCGTTCGCGGCACAGCAGCGACAGGCTCAGCGGCTCGCCGTCGACCCATGCCTGCAGCACCGGATTGCGCGCTGCGGCCGCGCGCGTTTCGTATTCGGCACATGCATCGGCGAGATGATCGAACACGAAGGTGTCGAGGCCGCCCGCGCCGTCGTCGGGCTTGACGACCCAGCGGCGGCCAGCGGTTTCGTCGGCCTGATCTGCCCCGCCAGGTTCCAGCGCGGGCGTCGTCGCAATGCCGCTCGCGGCAAGACACGCGGCCGTCGCGCTCTTGCTCGACGCGACGCGGATCGCTTCCTTGGCGCAACCGAGCCAGCGCGCCGCGCCAACCGCGTCGTACAGCCGCAGCAATAGCCCGTCGCATTCCGGCGCGATGATCCACGCGTAATCGTGGGCGCGCGCCTCGCGCGCGACGAAGGCCGTCATCGATTCGCCGGGCGTGGCCCTACAATGACGCTGCCCAAGCTCGGGCGTTTCGAAGCGCGATGTCGCGAACGTCACCTCTACGCCGTCCAGTTTGCGCAGATCGGCCAGCAGCGCATCGCGCATCACGCGGCCTTCGACGATCAGCGCGCTCAGGTCGGCAAGCTTGCCTTCGCCCGCGAGCGCAGGATCGATGCCGCCGCCGGTGAGATACTCGTAGACAAAGATCTTGGTCAAAGGAACGCGCCCCCATGCAGGTGATACCGGTTCTCGATCTGCTCGACGGCCACGTGGTGCGCGCGGTGCGCGGCGAGCGAACGGCCTATCGGCCCATCCAGTCGCGTCTCGCCGCGGGCAGCGAACCGCTTGTCATCGCTCGCGCGCTGCTCGCCGCCAGCGGCGCGCGCACGCTCTACATCGCCGACCTCGGCGCAATCCTGCAGCGCGGCGCACATGTGCACGCGCTCGCCGCGTTGCGTACCGCGCTGCCGGGCGTCGACATCTGGCTCGACGCCGGCTACACGGATTACGCGTCGATGCGCGCGCTGTTCGACCACATCGACACTCTCATCCCTGGCGACGCCCATCCCGCTCGTCCCTCGCTTGCGCGACTCGTGCCGGTCTTCGGCTCCGAATCGCTCCGTGATATTCACGCCCTTCAGATTGCACAAGCCGCCGGGCTCGCGCCGATCCTGTCGCTCGATCATCGCGGCGGCGCGCTGCTGGCCGCCACATCGCTCGACAACGGTTCGGCGTGGTGGCCCTCGCGCGTCATCGTGATGACGCTCGATCAGGTCGGCAGCTACGCAGGTCCCGATCTCGCCAGCGTCGGGCGCGTCCGCGACAGCGCACCTGCGCACACCACGGTGATCGGCGCGGGCGGTATCCGTCATCGTGCGGATCTCGATACTGCGGCCAACACCGGCGCGAGCGCGTGGCTCGTCGCGTCCGCGTTGCACGATGTGCAGATGGACATCACGCCCACCGCGTCGCGCTAGCACTGCCATACAATTTCCATGCCATTCGGCGCGCGTGCCGTATAGGCAAATGAAAGACAGGCGGGCCACATCCGCCGATGCCCGCGCGTGACACTCTGCTCCAGTCGCGAACACAACCTGTCCGACGTTTCAACACCGGCCGGGTCCTTGCAGCGCGCAGGAATCGTCACGCAGCAATCCCGATTCCGCTGAAAACAAAGCAGCACGACCGTTCAGGCGATGCCGCGTGGGCGCGGGATTTAAATCGGCATGGAGCTTGCTAAAAATGCGCCATGCCCCTTTTGTCCAACGATCCGTCCACGTCCCGCACCAGCGCATCGAGCGCATCGAGCGCACGCGCGCCGGTAGATAAGCGCGACTGGATCTGTCCGTTCTGCCCTCTGCTGTGCGATGACGTCGTCGTCGAATCGCGCGACGACGGCATGCTCGACGCTCCCGATACCGAATGCCCTCGTCTGTCGGCTGGACTCGCGCAGTACGGCGCGCATGACGCAAAGAGCGAAGCCTTCGTCGACGGCCAGGCAAGCGCGTTCGACACCGCGTTGACACACGCCGCGACACTGCTCGCGAACGCACGCCGTCCGCTTTTTGGCGGACTCGCCACCGATGTCGCCGGCACTCGTGCGCTATATCCGCTTGCGGCAGCGTGCGGCGCGATGCTCGATCATCTGCATGGCGACGCGCTGGGCGCGGCGACGCTCGCGCTGCAGGATCGCGGTGCGTTCTTCACCACGCTCTCCGAAATACGCTCGCGCGCGGACCTGCTGGTGTTCTTCGGATGCGAGCCGTCGCAGCGCTATCCGCGCTTTTTCACGCGGATATTGGCGGGCACGGAATTCGAGCGCGAACTGATCTTCGTCGGCAGTGGCGTCGATCCGGCAAGCGCGGGTTTTGCCCAGTGCCGCACGGGGTCGCTGCTGCCGCAAGCCGATCCATTCGACGTGCTCGCGATGTGGTCCGCCGTCGCCGAAGGCCGCACCGCCGATGCGCTGCATCGCGATGGCGACACCGTCGCCGGACAGATGGCCGCGACGCTTGAGACGCTGCACGCGCGCATTGCCGCCGCGCGCTACACAGTGCTCGTCTACGAACCCGCCGCGTTGCCCGGCCCGCACGAGGCGCTGCTGATCGAAGCGCTGAACCGGATTGTCAAGACGATCAATCGCACGACACGCGCAGCCTGTCTCGCACTCGGCGGCGACGATGGTGCGTCGACAGTCAATCAGGCGCTGACCTGGCTCTCCGGCATGCCGCTGCGCACGCGCGTGTCGAAGCCCACGAGACTCGCCGGCAGCGCGCCGCTCGATCACGATCCGTATCGCTATCGCACGCACAAGCTGCTGGCCGCCCGCGAAACCGACGCGTTGCTATGGATCGCCAGTTTCGCGCCGCAACCGTGGCCGGCGGCCCTCGACCCCGGACTCGCGCTGATCGTGCTCGGCCATCCGGCTCTCGCCGACGCCGCGCGAACGCGCGGCGCAAATACCGTGTTTGTGCCGGTGGCGACGCCGGGCATCGACAGCGGCGGTCATCTGTTTCGCGTCGACGGTACGGTGGTGATGCGGCTGGTTGCCGCGCGCGGCGAAGGACTGCACGAGACATTGCAAACCGTCGCGTCGATCGCCGCACGGCTGACCACGCTCGTCAACCAGCAAATCGCTGCCGTTTGCGCTGCGCAGGAATGCCCATGAGCGTCGTCCGGCTAAAAGGGGGCACTGTCTACGACCCGGCCAACAACGTGAACGGCGAGCGTCGCGACATCGCGTTTCGCGATGGACGTATCGTCGAGTTGCCTGCCCATGCGCCCGCCGATCGCGAATACGACGCCACCGGCATGATTGTGATGGCGGGCGGCATCGATATGCATTCGCACATCGGCGGCGGCAAGACCAACCTGTCGCGGCTGCTGCTGCCCGAGGATCATCGCGACGATACCGCGCGTGAGTCCGCCTCTGAATCCGCGCAGGACGCCGCAGGCCGTTACTTGCGCCTGCCGTCGTGCGGCGTCTGCACGCCGGGCACGCTCGCGACCGGCTACCGCTACGCCGAAATGGGCTACACGGCCGCGTTCGAACCGGCGATGATGCCGTCCAACGCACGCCACACGCATCTGGAAATGGGCGACACGCCGATCATCGATCACGGTGCCTACGTCATGCTAGGCAACGACGAACTGTTCCTGCAGATGCTCGCCGCGCGCGACGATTTCGCGCGGCTGCGCGACTACATCGGCTGGACGATTCATGCGAGCAAGGCGCTCGGCGTCAAAGTGGTGAATCCGGGCGGCATTTCGGCATTCAAGTTCAACCAGCGCTCGCTCGATGTCGACGAAGCCCATGCGCACTACGGCGTCACGCCGCGCGACGTGCTGCATACGCTCACGCGTGCGCTCACCGAATTGCGTGTGCCGCATCCGCTGCATGTGCATGCGAGCAATCTCGGCGTGCCCGGCAATATCGATTCGACGATTGCGACGATGGATGCCGCCGACGGCCTGCCGATCCATCTCACGCATATCCAGTTTCACAGCTACGGCGTCGAAGGTCCGCACAAGTTTTCGTCGGGCGCGCAGCGTATTGCCGAAGCGGTGAACGCGCGGCCGAACGTGTCGATCGATGTCGGCCAGATCATTTTCGGACAGACCGTCACCGCATCGGGTGACACGATGATGCAGTTCCGCAACACACCGCTCGCGCGGCCGCACAAATGGGTGCTGGGCGACATCGAATGCGATGCGGGCTGCGGCGTGGTGCCGTTCCGCTATCGCGAACAGAGCTATGTGAACGCGCTGCAATGGATCATCGGGCTGGAGATTTTCCTGCTCGTCGACGACCCGTGGCGCGTCGCGATGACCACCGATCATCCGAACGGCGGACCGTTCACGAGCTACCCGCATCTGATCCGCCTGCTGATGGACAAGACGTTTCGCGATGAGCAACTCGCGAAGCTCCATCCGGACGCGCCGGTGGCGAGCGCGCTGCCGGACCTCAAGCGCGAGTTCTCGCTATACGACATCGCGATCATCACGCGCGCGGGGCCGGCGCGGCTGCTCGGGCTGCGCGATCGCGGACACCTCGGCGCGGGCGCGGCGGCGGACATCGCCGTCTACCGCGACGACGCCGATCGCGAGCGGATGTTCACGTCGCCCGCTTATGTGTTCAAGGACGGCGAACTGGTCGCGCGCGATGGCACGCTGGTCGCCGCGCCGACGGGCGGCATTCATTTCGTCGCGCCCGAATTCGACCGCAGCATCGAAAAGACGCTGCGCGCGTACAGCGAGACGAAACTCGCCACGCGCTTCGACCACGCGGCGATCAGCGACGACGAAGTCTGCGATTGCTGTCGCGGCGGCCGTCTGTTGCCGGTCGCGTGTCTCGCCTGATCGCCGCCCCCGATGAACGCTCCGCCCACGCTCGAAATCAACGGCACCGCGATCGACGCCACCTTCGCCGAGGCTTTTCCGATGAAGGCGACGCGGCTCTTAATCACCGCGCACACGCAAAGCTGGGCGATGAACGCGGCAAACTCGCTGACGGGCTTCGCCACGTCGGTGATCGGCTGCGGCTGCGAGGCCGGCGTCGAGCGACTGCTGGGCGACGACGAAACGCCCGATGGCCGGCCGGGGGTCGCCGTGCTGCTATTCGCGGTGTCGTCGAAGGAACTGGCGAAGCAGATCGGACGGCGCGTCGGGCAATGTGTGCTGACGTGCCCGACGACCGCCGTGTTCGGCGGCATCGATCCGGCAACGAGCCGCGCGCCGCTGTCCGACCGCGCGCCGCTCGGCAGCGGGCTGCGTTTTTTCGGCGACGGCTGGCAGATCTCGAAGATGATCGGCCCGACGCGTTACTGGCGCGTGCCGGTAATGGACGGCGAGTTCGTCTGCGAGGACACGGCGGCGACCGTCAAGGCAGTCGGCGGCGGCAACCTGTTGTTTCTCGCGCGCGACACCGATGCCGCGCTCGCCGCCGCCGAAGCTGCCGTCGCCGCGATGCGCCGGCTGCCGAACGTGGTCATGCCGTTTCCAGGCGGCATCGTGCGGTCGGGTTCGAAGGTCGGCTCGCGTTATGCAGGAGCAAGCGCGTCGACGAACGACGCGTTCTGTCCCAGCCTGCTCGGCCTCGCGGCACGCAGCAAACTCTCCGCGGAAGTGGGCTGCGTGCTGGAGATTGTGATCGACGGACTGACCGACACCGACGTGGGCGCCGCGATGACCGCCGGCATCGAGGCCGCAACGGCGCTCGGCGGCACGCGCGGCGTGCTGCGGATTTCGGCGGGCAACTATGGCGGCAAGCTCGGACCCTATCACTTCCATCTGCACGAACTGGCGGCCGGTCTCGACAGGGGACGGGCATGAGCACGACGACATTGCGCGCAACAGGAGCACCCGGCTTTCGCGTCGACGCCGGTGCACTGCGGCCTTCGACGCTCGCGGGCATGAGCGTGGCCGACATCGAGCGTCTGGTGTTGCCGGGCGGCAACGAGCAATGCGCGATCGGCGACGTGTTTCACGTGACCCGTGCAGCGACAGACGGCCCCGACGGCGCCGCGCTCGTGATCGACGGCGCGGGGCCGTGGCTCGACCGGCTCGGCGCGCGGATGGACGGTGGCCGTCTCGACGTGAACGGCCCCGTGGGCGACCACTGTGGTTTCAGAATGACGGCCGGCGTGCTGACGATTCACGGCAACGCCGGCCACTTCACCGGCTGCGAAATGCGCGGCGGACGGCTGACGATCCGTGGCGACAGCGGCGATTTCGTCGCAGGCGCGTTGCCCGGCGACATGGAAGGGATGACGGGCGGCACGCTGACGATCTGCGGCAACGCGGGTGCGCGTCTCGCCGACCGCATGCGGCGCGGCCTCGTGCTGGTCGGCGGCGACGCGGGCGAATTTGCAGTATCGCGGCTCGTTGCCGGGACCGTCGGCGTGGCCGGTCGGCTAGGCCCGCATTATGCCTATGCAATGAGACGCGGCACGCTGCTGCTCGCGCAACGCCCCGCCGATCTACCGCCAACGTTCAGCGGCGGCGGCCAGGGATTCGACATATTCTGGTCATTGCTCGTGCGCAGTTTTGCCGATGAAATCGCACCGTTTTCACACTGGCGTACCGCACCATTGCCGCTGCGTTTGACAGGCGATCTCGCGGTGGACGGCCGCGGAGAAATCCTGATCGTGGCATGAGGTGACGGCGTCCGATGCGCGCGGCTTGCGCACCCGGCACCGTGCAGTAGAACCGGTCGACGCGTCCGAAGCTGCCGGAACCGGCGACGTACGCAAGATCGGCGCAGGCATCACAAAACACAGAAAGACAAAGAAGGAGACAGGCATGACGACAGTGCATACGTCGAATGCGACACCGGCTATGGGTGCCAGAGCGCGCCGCGAGCGTTATTCCGGCGTGCAGATCGCACTGCACTGGCTGATCGCGGCCGGCATCGTCGCGCTGCTCGCGCTCGGCTTCTACATGGTCGGATTGCCGAAAGGTTTGCCGGTCAAAGCGACACTGTTGAATCTGCACAAATCGCTTGGACTGACGGTTTTCCTGCTGGTGCTTGTGCGCATCGCGGCGCTCGCGGCCTTCAACCGGCCACCTCTTCCGCCGATGCGAGCGTGGCAACGCGCCGCCGCGCGCATTACGCAGGGTCTTTTATACGTCGCCATGATCGCGATGCCGCTCGCCGGTTATCTCGGCTCGTCGTTCAACCGTTTCGGCACGCGCTTCTGGGGCATCCCACTGCCGAAATGGGGCTGGGACGATCCGCACTTGCGCGAACTTTTTTTCGGTATTCACGAGGTGGCGGCGTATGTGCTGATCGCGTTGATCGTGCTGCATGTGGCGGGTGCGCTCAAGCATCAATGGATCGACCGGGACAATCTGCTCGCGAGGATGCTGCCATGACGAAGCGTCGCCGCGAACCGCTGTCCGAGCCACTGCTTGAACCGCAGACCCTGCGCACGCGCGACGGGCATCGCGTGTGGTACGCGCTCGCGGGTGCGGCCGACGGCGTGCCGGTCGCCGTGCTGCACGGCGGCCCCGGCAGCGGCAGTCAGAAAAGCGCGCTGCGGCTCTTCGATCTGAACCGCTTTCGCGTCGTGCTGATCGATCAGCGCGGCACCGGCGAGTCGACGCCGCATGGCAGCGTGCGCCATAACCGCACCGATTATCTGATCGCCGATCTCGAGGCGATTCGCGCGCGCCTCGGCTTCGAGCGCTGGAGCCTGCTCGGCGGTTCGTGGGGCGCGTCGCTCGCGCTCGCGTATGCCGGGCAATGTCCGCAGTCGATTGCGGGCATCGTTCTGCGCGGCCTTTTTCTCACGTCGACGCGCGAAATTCGCGGCCTCTTCGTCACTTCACGTCGACGCGCGCCGCGCGCATGGCGAAAGCTACGAGCAGCGGCGGCCTGTGATCAGTCATCCCAATTAAGCGCCGGCCGTTGCGCGGCGCTTCTCCGCAACGGCGCGAATGCGGCGCGGCAACGCGCGCTCGCGCTCGCGTGGCGCGGCTATGAGATCGACGTGCTGGCGAGCGCCGCGACAGGCGGTGCCGTTTCGCCGCGCACGCGAGTGTCGCCGCGATTCGCGCGCGCGCTGACCGGCAAATACCGGATTCAGAGCCACTACCTCGCCCATCGCTGCTGGCTCGGCGAAACGCGTCTGTTGCGGCTCGCGCGCCACGCCGCGGCGGCCGGTGTGCCGATCGCCGCCGTGCACGGTTCGCGCGATCCCGTCTGTCCGCCTGCGAATCTGCGGCGGCTCGCGCGCGCCGTGCCGTCTGCGCAGATCGAATGGGTGAAGGCGGGACATCTGGCGAGCGAGCCCGCGCTGCACGAACGCGTCGCGCAGGCCGTCGCCGCGATGTTCGTTTCCACTTCTCACGAGGGGCGCAATCTGCGCCGCGCCGCATGAAGATCAAGGTGCTCGGTTCGTCAGCGGGAGGCGGTTTTCCGCAATGGAACTGCAACTGCCGCAATTGCGACGGTGTGCGGCGCGGCACGCTGAAAGCGACGCGTCGCACGCAATCGTCGATTGCCGTGAGCGCGAACGGCGAGGACTGGCTACTCGTCAACGCGTCGCCCGATCTGCTCGCGCAGATTGCCGCGAACCCCGAGTTGCAACCCGCGCGTCGCGCTCGCGACAGCGGCATCGCCGCCGTACTGGTGATCGATGCCCAGATCGACCACGTCACCGGGCTGCTGATGCTGCGCGAGCGCGACACGCCGCTGCCGCTCTACGCAACCGACGCCGTCTGGCAGGACCTGCGCACGGGCTTCCCCGTCGCGCCGATCCTGTCGCATTACTGCGGTGTCGAACATCGTCGCATCGCGCTAGACGGCGCGCCGCTGGCCGTCGACGCGTTGCCGGGCGTGCGCATCGATGCGTTGCCGCTGTCGAGCAAGGCGCCGCCCTACTCGCCGCACCGCTATGCGCCCGAGCGCGGCGACAACATCGGGCTCATGCTGACGAATCTGCAATCGGGCAAGCGCGCGTTCTACGCGCCAGGACTCGGTGCAATCGAAGCCCATGTGCTCGACGCGATGCGCGAGGCCGATCTGCTGCTGGTCGACGGCACGCTGTGGACCGGCGACGAAATGATTCGCCTCGGCCTGTCGAAAAAGACCGCGGCCGACATGGGCCATCTGCCGCAGACGGGCGCGGGCGGCATGATCGAAACGCTTGACTCGCTGGATCGCACACGCGTCGGCAATCAGGACGCGGTGCGCAAGGTGCTGATTCACATCAACAACACGAATCCGATCCTCGTCGACGATGGCCCCGAGCGGCGCGTGCTCGCGGAACACGGGATCGAGGTCGCCCATGACGGAATGATGTTCGAACTTTGAGACCGCTGCGAGATGTGATGAAACGCAGGTGATGAAACGCAGGCGATGAAACGCGGTTGAGGACACACGGCTGGCAACGCGCGCGCAGTCGCGCGATAAAAAACGGAGACGGTATGAACGCGAAAGATACGTTTGGGACGAGGCCGGTGAACCACGTCAGCGCGGACGCGCCGCCGTGGAGCCGCGAAGAATTCGAGGCACAGTTGCGCGCGAAAGGCACCGCGTATCACATTCATCACCCGTTCAACGTGAAGATGAACAGCGGCGGCTGTTCGCGCGAACAGATTCGCGGCTGGGTCGCGAACCGCTTCTACTATCAGATCAATATTCCGCTGAAGGACGCGGCGGTTCTGTCGAACTGCCCCGATCGCGAAACGCGGCGCCGCTGGGTGCTGCGCATTCTCGATCACGACGGCTACGACGGCGCGGAAGGCGGCATCGAAACATGGGCGCGTCTTGGGGACGCGGTGGGTCTGTCGCGCGACGAACTCTGGTCGCTAGAACACGTCACGCCAGGCGTGCGCTTCGCCGTCGACGCCTACGTGAATTTCGCGCGCCGCGCGCCGTGGCAGGAATCGGTGTGCTCGTCGCTCACGGAAATGTTCGCGCCGCAGGTTCATCGCGACCGGCTCGCTAGCTGGCCCGAGCATTATCCGTGGATCGAAGCCAGCGGCCTCGCCTATTTCCGCTCGCGTATTTCGCTCGCGCAGCGCGACGTGCAGCACGGTCTCGAAGTCACGCTCGACTACTTCACGCGGCGCGATCAGCAGGAGCGGGCGCTCGAGATCCTGCAGTTCAAGCTCGACATTCTGTGGACCATGCTGGATTCGATCGAAAAGGCCTTCCCGCAATGAACCCGACCAACGAATCGACAAACGCTCCTACAAACGACGCGGCCCGCGGCCGTGACGCCACCGGCGCCGCACTGCCGCTGACGATTGCGAAGCCCTTCCGTCTGCAATGGGAGCCTGCGCAGAACGCGCATGTGCTGCTCTATCCCGAGGGTATGGTGAAGCTGAATCAAAGCGCGGGAGAGATTCTCAAACGCTGTGACGGCACCCGCGACATAGACGCTCTGATCGCCGATCTGGAGCAGGCCTTCAACACCACGGGAATCGGCGCAGACGTGCGCGCCTTCGTCGCCGACGCGCATGCGCGCCACTGGCTGGAGTAACACAATGACCGATCTGGCGCATCCGGTTCACGAACCCGCCGCGCGGCCTGTCGTCGGTGTGAATCCGGACGACCCCGCAGCCGTGCCGCCGCCGTTGTGGCTGCTAGCGGAGCTGACTTACCGCTGTCCGCTTCACTGCGCGTTCTGCTACAACCCGCTCGACTACATCGATCACCATCGCGAACTGAGCACCGCGCAATGGATCGACGTGCTGCGCGACGCGCGCGCGCTCGGTGCGGTGCAACTCGGCTTCTCAGGGGGTGAGCCGCTCGTGCGCGATGATGTCGAGGTGCTGGTCGACGAAGCGCACAAGCTCGGCTTCTACACGAATCTGATCACGTCGGGCGTCGGCCTGACCGACAAACGTCTCGACGATCTGAAGGCGGCCGGACTCGACCATATCCAGTTGTCATTCCAGGATTCGACGCGGCAACTGAACGACTTCCTGAGCAGCACGCGCACGTTCGACCTGAAGCAGCGCGTCGCCGCGTCGATCAAACGGCACGGCTTTCCGATGGTGCTCAACTGCGTACTGCATCGCTACAACCTGCCGCACGTCGACAAGATCATCGAGATGGCGCTCGCGATGGGCGCCGAGTACCTCGAACTCGCGAACACGCAGTACTACGGCTGGGCGCATCTGAACGAAGCGCAACTGCTGCCTACACGCGAGCAGCTCGAAGAAGCCGAAGCGGTCGTCGAACGCTACCGGCGCACGCTGGGTGAGCGCTGCAAGATTTTTTTCGTCGTGTCCGACTACTTCGAGACGCGCCCGAAGCGCTGCATGAACGGCTGGGGCGCGGTGTTTCTGGGCGTCGCACCCGACGGCGCAGCACTGCCCTGTCACGCGGCGCGCGGGCTCCCGGGGTTGACGCTGCCGAACGTAAAGGACACGCCGTTGCGCGAGATCTGGTACGACAGCGACGCATTCAACCGCTTTCGCGGGCTGCACTGGCTCAAGGAGCCGTGTCGCAGTTGCGACGAGAAAGATCGCGATCTGGGAGGTTGCCGCTGCCAGGCGTACATGCTGACCGGCGATGCGGCCAATACCGACCCCGTGTGCGACAAGTCGCCGTTTCACGAGACCGTGGTCAGGGTCGTGCAACGGGCGGCGGCGTCCGCGATGTCCGAATCCACGGCGTCCCCGCGCGAGCAGCCGATCCTGTTTCGCGACGACGCCAATTCGCGCAAGCTCGCATCGGCTGCCCGCGAGCGTCACATCCACGGAGACAACGGAGGCTGATCATGACTGCGGGAACCATCTCCGTGCTGCTCGTCGACGATCACGCGGTCGTGCGCGAGGGATACCGGCGTCTGCTCGAACTGAATGCTGACGTGCGGGTGTGCGGTGAAGCCGCCGACGCCGCGCAGGCGTATCAGCGCTTTTGTGCGCTACGTCCCGACGTGGTCGTGATGGACGTGTCGCTGCCGGGCGCGAGCGGGATTGAAGCGATGCGACGCATGCTCGCACGCGAACCGGACGCGCGCGTGCTGATCTTCAGCGTGCATGAAGAATCGATCTTCGTGCGCCGCGCCCTCGATGCCGGCGCACTCGGTTATGTGACGAAGGCGAGCGCGCCGGATGTGCTCGTCGAAGCAGTGCGCTCGATCGCGCGGCGTGCCGGCTATCTGAGCCCCGACATCTCGCAGGCGCTAGCGATGCGCACGGCCTTCAGCGAAGGGCCGCCTGGACGTCAGCTGTCGGCGCGTGAATTCGAGGTTCTGCGGCTGCTCGTGCAGGGCTACACGCTGCCAAGCATCGCCGAAAAACTGGGTTTGAGCCAGAAGACGGTGGCTAACCATCAGTCGGTGATCCGGCAAAAATTTGGCGCGGACAATGGTGTGCAGCTTGCGCAGATGGCAAGCCGCCTCGGACTTCAGTTCACCGGCTCGGCCAGTCCCGCCTGAGCGGGCACGCGCGCGCAGAACAGAAAACCGCGTTGCGGCTCGCTTGCCATATGAAATTCGCCGCCGAGCGCCTCGACGCGCTCACGCATGCCGATCAGCCCGAGCCCCGCGCGCGGCTGGGTCAGATCGGTGCCGGGACCGTCGTCGGCCATCGTCACGACGATTTCGTCCTGCGCCGTGCCGGCGGCAGCGCCATCGTGCGACTCGCGCGGCGCGCGCACCATGAACACTTCCACACGTGAGCTGCTCGCGAACTTCGACACGTTCGTCAAGCCCTCCTGCACGAGCCGATAGAGCGTGATGGTCAGCGCATCGCTCAGGCCGCTGTAATCCCCTTCGATCGCCAGCGAAAACGACGCGTCGGGCAGGCGCTCGCGCCAGCCGTCGACGCAATGCTCGAGCGCGCTCGGCAAACCGAATTCGTCGAGACCGATCGGCCGCAGACGTCGGGTCATGTTGCCGATCTGCCGATAGACGTGGCTCGCGCTCTGGATCAGACCGAGCGCGATGCGATGAATCTCAGGCTCGTGCGCCGACGTGCGTTGTTCGACGCCGCCCGATGTATCCGACAGATCGCGAATGCGCGCGGCGTCGAGCGAGATCGCATTCAGATACTGGCCGAGTTCGTCGTGCAGCTCGCGTGCGAGATGACGACGTTCGATCTCCTGAGCTTGCAACGCCTGGCTCGCGAGCCGCCGGTTATCGGCGAGCAGCCGTTCGGCCTCCTGCTCCAGCGCGCGGCGACGGATCACCTCGCGACTCGCTTCGCGATAGCGGCGCCACGCAAACCAGGCGAGTCCGATAGACAGCACGAACAGCGTGCCCGGCAATTCGTCGAGCTGAAAGCGCTCCATGCCGCGCGTGAAGCGATACGCGCGTTCGCTGAGATCGAACGCGGCGCCGCAGACCGCCGCGAGCGCGGTTACCGCGACGACGCACGTGAGGTCGCGCCAGATCGACGAAGCCATGGTCGGATTGCGCATGAGGATGAGCGGATCGCTTGACGTGACGTTTGCATTCTACTCAGCGCGATCACACACGGCGGACTTTTGCGGAAGATTTGGGAGACGCTCCCTGACAGATCGGGAAAAGCTCCCGCGCGTGCAGCGCCCTGCTTATGCGAAGCTTTTAACGCATACCGACAGAACGCGCGATCAGCGCGACAGGCGCACGACGCGCCCCGACGCGACAGGAGACACACGATGAACATGCGATCACAGGCTCGCCACAGACGTCGTATTCAACGCCGCGCCGGCATCACACTCTGTTTCGGCGGCGCGCTCGCGAGCCTGTCCACACTTGCATGGGCGCAGACTGATGCGCCGGTTGCAGCGTCGTCGGCGGGGCCGTCGGCCACAGCGGCGCCCGACGCAGCAACCGGAAGCGGCAATGCCACCAGAGCCGCCGTGACGACGCTTGCACCGATCGTCGTGGTCGGCACGACGCCGCTGCTCGGCATCGGCACGCCGCTCACACAGGTGCCGGCGAATGTGCAGACGGTCAACTCGGAAGATCTGCTTCAGCAACGGCGCAGCACGCTCACCGAGTACATGTCGCGCAATCTGCCGAGTGTCGACGTCGCCGACGCGCAAGGCAATCCGTATCAGATGAACCTCACGTATCGCGGCTTCACTGCGTCGCCGCTGCTCGGCACGCCACAAGGGCTGTCGGTGTTCGTCGACGGCGTGCGCGTGAACGAGCCCTTCGGCGACGTCGTGAACTGGGACCTGCTGCCGCAGCAGGCGATCGACACGATGCAGCTGATTCCAGGCTCGAATCCGACTTACGGCTTCAACACGCTGGGCGGTGCGTTGTCGATCACGACGAAGAACGGCAAGGACAATCCGGTCGGCGAGGCCGAAGTCGCGCTCGGTTCGTGGGGACGCAAGAGCGCGCAGATCGAACAGGGCGGCACGATCAATCAGAACCTCGATTACTACTTCACCGCCAATGCCGCGAATGACAATGGCTGGGCCGAGCAGAACGAAAGTCGCATCCGTCAGGCGTTCGGCAAGTTGCGCTATACCGACGCGGATACGACGCTGTCGCTGTCGGCCGGCGGCGCGGACAATGATCTGCACGGCACGCAGACCATCCCGCGTTCGTTCCTCAACAATTTCAAACAGCCGTACACGTTCCCGGACCAGAACGAAAACACCGTCGGCTACCTGACGCTGTCGGGCGACCACTATTTCAATGACCATGTCGAACTGAGCGGCAACGCTTACTACCGGCATTTCCGTAATACCAACATCAGCAGCAACGTGAACGACGATTACGGCACAATCGACGACGACGGCAACGTCAACACGTTGCAGGCGACCAACGAGAAGTCCGTCGTGTCGACCGACAGCTATGGCGCGAGCCTGCAACTCACGCTGCTCGGCAAACTCGGCAGCATGCAGAACCAGTTCATCGCGGGCATGGCGGTCGACGCCGCCAATTCGCGCTTTCAGCAATCGTCGCAAGATGCCGCCTTCACCGATTCGCGCGCGACGATCGGCATCGGCGACTTCGAGCAGCAAACTTACGCGAAGACGCACAACACGAACTACGGGCTTTATCTGTCGGACACGCTGTCGCTGACGCCGCACTGGTCGGTCACGGTGGCGGGCCGCTACAACTGGGCAGATGCGACGATCGGCGACGAGAGCGGTCTACAGCCGGAATTGGACGGTCATCACACGTTCTCACGCTTTAACCCGGCCATCGGCATCAACTGGAATCCGACGCCAGCGCTGACCGCGTACGCGAGCTACAACGAAGGCATGCGCTCGCCGACCGCAATCGAGCTGGCCTGCGCCGACCCGGCCGCGCCGTGCTCGCTGCCCAACGATTTCATCTCCGATCCGTCGCTCGAACCGGTGATCTCGAAGACCTTCGAAATCGGCGCGCGCGGCAAGATCGGTGCGTCGACGACATGGAGCGCGGCCGCCTATCACACGACGCTCGACAACGACATCGAGTTCATCAGCAGCAACGGCGCGGGCAGTTCGCAAGGCTTCTTCCAGAATGTCGGCCGTACGCTACGCCAGGGGCTCGAGCTGTCGGGGCATAGCAAGCTCGGCCCAGTCGGCGTGACGGCAAGCTATAGCTACGTCGACGCGACCTACCGCTCCACGTGGACCGAAAGCAGTCCGAGCAATTCCAGCGCCGACGCCAACGGCAACATTACCGTCAAGTCCGGCGATCACATTCCGGGCATTCCCGCGACCACCGTGAAGCTGCGTCTCGACTACGCCGCGACGTCGAAGTGGAACCTCGGCACCAACCTCACGTGGCGCGGCAGCGTCTACGCGCAAGGCGACGAAAACAACGAGGACGTGAACGGCAAGATCTCCGGCTACCTGCTGATCGATATGGACACCACCTACCAGGTGACGAAGCAGTTGCAGGTCTTCGCGTCGGTGACGAACCTGCTCGACAAACGCTACGCGAGTTTTGGCGCGCTCGGGACGAACTACTTCACCGGGCCGAACCATACGTTCGACGGCACGAATCCCGTTAACGAGCAGTTCGTCGGCCCGGGTGCGCCGCGCGGCTTCTGGATGGGACTGCGCTACGCGTGGAAATAGGCGGCGGGGCAAGCGGGCGGCGTGGCCGGTCACGCGGTCGGCCCGCGTGCAGCCATCGCCGCTCGCGAGGCGACCGCTGCCGGCTTCAATGCGACTCGATCGAGCCGTCGCTGTGCGGATACGTGACGATGCCCCACGCAAGCGGCAAGTCGCCGATCTGTTTGATCGGCTGATAGGTTTTGGCGTCGAGCACGTAGACCGCATCGGAGCGCCCGCATGCGACCAGCAGTTTCGAGCCGTCGGGCGTGAAACTGAAATGCCAGCAACGCTGGCCGACTGGCACGTCGGCGAGATGGTCGAAGCTGTGGCCGTCGAAAACCTGCACCGCCTTGTCACGCGACGCAGCCACGAAAAGGCGTTGGCCGTTCGGTCCGAACGCGACACCGTAAGGGCCCAGTTTGGTATCGACGGTCTTGACCACGTCGAACGTGTGCGCGTCGATCACGACAAACTTGCTGAGCGATTCGAGCGTGACGACGTAGTACTTGCCGTCCGGCGACAACCGGATGCCGCGCGGACGCCCGCCTGCCGCGAGCTTCACCGTTTTCACCGGCGCGCCCGTGCGCGCGTGGTAGACCGATACCGTATCGTCGCCTTCGTTGGTGACGAGCATCGTCTGGCCATCGCGCGAAAATTCGATGCCTTCTGTTTCGTGCCCGCTCGTCACTGAGCGCACCACGCGCCACGTCTTCATATCGACGATTGCGATCTCGGCGGGCAGCTTGTTGTCGTCGTCATCCGCGCCGGGCTTGCCGCCGGGCCTACCGTCCGTTTTCGCGCCCGCCTTCGCTGTGGGTGGACCGCCCTCCTCGCCCGGTTCGTACGTCACGTAGACGTAGCCGTTGTGAACGCGCACGTACTCCGGATTCTTGCCGATCTTCACGCGCTTCACGACCTGACCGGTCGCCGTGTCGATCACCGACAGATCGCCCGTGTTCTTGTTGGCGAGCAACAGACGCGAACCGTCCGCATTCAGGCTCAGTCCGCGTGGACCGTCTGCGCCCACCGCGATGGTTTTGGCAAGCGCCATCTGGTCGAGGTCGATCACGCCGACGCCGGCCTTTTCGCTCGTCACATACGCGAGCGGCGTGGCCGCGAGGGCGGTCACGGCAGCGCTCGCTGAGAGCATGCACGCGAGGGCCAGCGCCATGGAACGGCGGGATGGTCGGGGGAAAATCCGTGTCTCCAGCATCATGTTGCTCCGTGGTGAGATCGCTGCGCCGCGATTCGCTCGCGTCATCCGTTCAAGGTATCCCACCGGGCGTTTGTTTGACAACGCGCAACGGGCGGGAGAATTTCCCGAATTGACGCGCGGCGGCGGACGCCGGTTCTAAAAGCGCTGACGCGGGAGGACAATGAACCCGGAGATGGCGCGCCGCCGCGAACTGTTTTCGCGAACCGTGCGACGGATCTTCAACTGGTTGCGAACGATGCTGCAAGCTGTCATGGCGAACCCCGCAAGACATCCGATGCCCGCGCCGCGTTACCGCCGCGGCGTGATCGTGCTGGGCGCAGTGATCGGCGCGCATCTGCTGTTGCTGCTTCTGGCGACGTCGATGCACGACAACGTCATCGAACGGCCGGTCGAACCGGTGACGATTACCGCGATGTTGCTGAGTCCCGAACCGCAATCGACGGCGCCGGTTGCGGCGGTCGCGCCGGCGACGACGCCTGCGGCGCAGATTCCAGTGCCTGCACGCGCAGTGCCGAAAATGCCGGCGCACATGCCAACGCAGATGCCGGCACCTCCCCGCGCGCATGCATCTCGCAGTACAGCGATCGCTGCGGCCGCGGGGCGCTCCGCGCCGACGGACCATCCGCCTTCCACGACGGCTGCGGCAACCGATACGTCAGCGGCGGCGTCTGCGCCGACCACCGTCGCTTCCGCAAGCCCTTCCGTGCCCGCCGCAGCGCCGCCCTCGTCTGCCGCCGAACGGGCCGTCGCGACATCGTCGGCGCCGAGAAACGTCGCGCATATCGATTGCCGAATTCCCGCGCCCGATTATCCCGACCCGTCAAAACGGCGCCGCGAGAACGGCACCGCGATCGTGCGCTTCGTCGTGGGAACCAATGGCCGGATCGAGACCATGCAATTGCAGAAGAGCAGCGGCTATCCGCGACTCGACGACGCCGCGCTCGCTGCCGTTCATGAAGGCGTCTGCGAGCCGTACAGCGAAAACGGCGTGCCGGTTCGCGCCGCGTATTCACAGGCATTCGTGTTCGGACTGACCGACTGAATGACGATTGAACACGAGCGTCCGGGAGCGGCATGCAACACCGGAACACGACTGCACAACCGATCACCGCACAGAGGAAAACAGCCATGCAACATTACGGACTGGCAAACGTCTGGCAAACCGGCGACGTCGTCACGCGCTGCATTCTGGCCGTGCTGATGATCATGTCGGTGCTGTCGTGGACAGTGATCATCGTCAAGCTGTGGCAGGTGCTGCGGCTGCGGCGCGCGACGATGCGAAACGACGCGCGCTTCTGGAACGCCGAGCGTTTCGAAGACGGCCTGAATAGCCTCGGCAATCAAGAGCCGGACGCGAACGACAACCCACTGCTGTCGCTCGCGCTGGCGGGCCACGAAGCGGCGACGCATCACCGCCAGGCGCAGCCGCATCTGCAGGATCGCATTGACGTGTCCGACTGGATTACCCGGCGTTTGCAGGACACGCTGGACGACACCGTCGCGCGGCTGCAAAGCGGTCTGGCGGTTCTCGCGTCGATCGGCAGCACTGCGCCTTTCGTCGGCCTGTTCGGCACCGTGTGGGGCATTTATCACGCGCTGATCGTGATCGGCGAAACCGGGCAAACGTCGATCGAACACGTCGCGGGACCGGTCGGCGAATCGCTGATCATGACCGCGTTCGGCCTGTTCGTCGCGATTCCGGCCGTGCTCGGCTACAACGGACTGAACCGCGCGAATCGCGCCATCGTCACGCGGTTGAAGCGTTTCGCACACGGACTGCACGCGTATTTCGTGACCGGTTCGCAACTGCGTTCGAGCACGACGGGCACGCGCATGCACGCCGTGCAGCCCGGAACCGGCACGAATCGCGACGGAGATCTCAGATGGCAATAGCGCCTTTCTCCGACGATGACGACACTGGCCTGATGAGCGAAATCAACATGACGCCGCTCGTCGACGTCATGCTGGTGCTGCTGATCATTTTTCTCGTCACGATTCCGGCATTGCAGCATGCGGTCAGGATCGACCTGCCGCGTGCGGGCAGTCAGCCGGAAGGGGTCCGGGCGGCGCACGTGGATCTCGCGG
Organism: Paraburkholderia fungorum; assembly: GCF_900099835.1. Taxonomy (NCBI): domain Bacteria; kingdom Pseudomonadati; phylum Pseudomonadota; class Betaproteobacteria; order Burkholderiales; family Burkholderiaceae; genus Paraburkholderia; species Paraburkholderia fungorum. The sequence goes on along the minus strand of NZ_FNKP01000003.1, from coordinate 84,092 downwards.
TCGATGTGCATGGCGCAGTACTGTGGGATGGCCAGCGCGTGACTGACGACGGTTTGCGCGCACGCATCGCAGAAGCGGCGCGTGCGACGCCGCAACCGGAACTGCATCTGCGCGCCGATCGCACGGTGCCCTACGAGCGTGTCGCCGAAGTCATGTCGGCCGTGCAAGCGGGCGGATTGACGAAGATGGCCTTCGTCACGATGCCGAAACCGCGGCACTAGCGTGGCGCCGCGTTCAACTTAAACCCGTGCTTATCGACCGCGAAAGAATCTCTGAATTCAAACCCGCGCGAGGCTCCGCTATCGTGATGCGTGTCAGAACGGCAATCATCACGAGGAGTGGATCATGCAGGCCCTGATCTTCGACGTCGACGGCACGCTTGCCGATACCGAGACTGCTCATCGGGACGCGTTCAATGCGGCTTTTTCAGAGGCGCGGCTTGACTGGTTCTGGGACGAGCCGCTTTACGCGCGTCTGCTGAAAGTGGCAGGCGGCAAGGAGCGCCTGCTGCATTACTGGCACACCATCGAGCGAGAAGAAGCCGAAGGACCGAATGCACGCGAATGCGTCATGGCGCTTCACGCGCTGAAGACCGCGCATTACGCCGGGCGTGTGCGCGACGGCGGCTTACCGCTGCGTCCGGGCATCGCGCGTCTGATCGACGAGGCGCGAGCGCACGGAGTGCGGGTGGCCATCGCGACCACGACGACGCCGGCCAATCTCGACGCGCTGCTACAAAGCCATTTCGGCGCGGCCTGGCGCACACGCTTCGCGGCCATCGGCGACGGAGGCACCACCGCCACCAAAAAGCCTGCGCCCGACGTCTATTTCCATGTGCTTGACCAGCTCGAATTGCCGGCCTCAGCCTGTGTCGCCTTCGAAGATTCGGCCAACGGCCTGCTCGCGGCGCGCGCGGCCGGCATTCCGACTGTCGTCACGCCGACCCGCTATACCGCTGCCGATCCGTTCGACGGCGCGCTAGCCGTGCTGCCGCACCTGGGCGATCCGCACGTACCGATCGATCGAACCGTGCGGGGCGAAGCGTTAAGCTGGCTCGATCTGGCGACGCTGCGCCGTTGGCATCGCGACGTTGCGACGCCGGGAGGATCTCAGCCGTTCAGCGTGGGCAATCCGGTGCGCAGCCCGGCGCGTCCGTCATGGTGAGCGGGCGTCGTCGCGGGCTGCTGATCGATCTGGACGGCACGATGGTCGACACCGCGCCGGACATTGCCGCGGCCGCCAATCGCATGCTCGAAGAACTCGACGCCGCGCCGCTGCCACTCGATAGGGTGACCGGCTTCATCGGCAACGGCGTGACGAACCTGGTACGTCGTACGCTGTCGGCGTCGGGCTTGAGCGGACGCTGCGAAATTGGCGTAGCGCTGCCGGTGTTCGAACGGCACTACGCAAACACGAATGGGCAATTCGGCGAGGTATTTCCCGGAGTCATGAACGGCTTGCAACAACTCCGGCGGCTCGGCTACCGGAGCGCTTGCGTGACCAATAAACCGCAGGCACTCGCTGCCGCGCTTTTGACGCGCAAAGGTCTTGCCGATTACCTCGATGTTCTCGTCGCTGGCGATACGCTCGCCAGCATGAAGCCGTCGCCCGAACCGTTGTGGCACGCGTGCCGGCTGCTGGATATCGATGTGGCCCATTGCACGCTGATCGGCGATTCGCCTGTCGATGTTGCTGCTGCGCGTGCCGCTGGCATGCCGGTGTGCGTCGTCGCATATGGTTATGCGGGCGCGGGCGGCGCACAGGCGTTATGCGCGGACGCGTTGATCCAGACGTTCGAAAGACTGCCAGCGTTGCTCGCATGACTGGGCACTGCGGTTCAAGACGACGGCTTGATGCCTCGAGTAAGTTGGCACGTTCTCGCTGACGAGCCGTGCCAACCGCCAGTCAAGGAGGTTAAAAATAGCTGGTTTCGCAATGGGTTGGTGGTCTTAACGAGCGGTCGCGGCAGTCGACGTATAACGCAGCGCGGCCTCGGCATTCGCGAACCGGGGAGCCAGCGCACGACGCTCGGTTTCCCATTTCGCCCAGGCGTCGCCGTCGTGCAGCGTCGGGATAGTCACGAGTTCGCCCTGATCGAGGCCTGCGAGCGCGGCATCGACCAGATCGTCGGCAGTCATCGTGCTCGCGGCTTCCTTCTGCTTCGCATAGCCGGCGACGTCCCAGAACTCGGTTGCGGTCGCTGCGGGCAGTACGGTCTGCACACGCACGCCCTTGCCTGCGAGGTCGCGTTGAAGCGCATGGCCGAAGCTCAGCACGTACGATTTCGACGCGCTGTACACACCATTCAGCAATTCGACCGCAATGCCGACCACCGAACTGATGTTGATAATGGTGCCCGAGCCTCTGGCGACGAACGCAGGCGCCGCCGCATAGGTGAGGCGCGTTAGTGCCGTGATGTTCAGGGTGATCATCGATTCCATCGCGTCGACCTGGCCGTCGAGAACCGATGCAACCGAGCCGACGCCTGCGTTGTTCACCAGCATCGTGATGCGCGGGTCTTCGCGAAGCACGCTCTCGACTTTCGCGAGCGCCGCCTTGTCGTTGAGATCGACGGCAATCGTCTCGATCGTGCGGCCGGTCTCTTTCGCGAGGCGCTCTGCGAGCGCGCTCAGTCGGGACTGGTTACGTGCCACGAGAATGAGGTCGAAGCCCCGCTTCGCGAGACGGTCAGCGTAGATGGCGCCAATGCCAGCCGAAGCGCCGGTGATCAATGCGAAACCTTGCGTGGAGGAAGTCATTTTGAGTCCTTGGGTAGGTGGTTGAACCAACAGGGCGTCAGTTCATGAAGCGAATTTTGATCTCTACCGAGTCCGACCTCAATGTCATATATGCAATGATTTCTGCCATTCTTTCGCTCACGGCGATGTCTGTTATGTGCTACCTTCAACGAATCAAGCCATGATTCGCGAGGCATCCATGCATACCGTCGGACTCGTCGTCTATCCCAACTTCCAGTCGCTCGCGCTCGCCGTGGCGAGCGTCTTCGAGTACGCCAATCTCCTGCGCGGCGAAGCGGCTTACGAATTCAGCATCGTGTCCGAGCACGGTGGGCCGGTCGCATCGTCGCAAGGGTTTTCGGTTCATAGCGAACCACTTGCCGATGAGGGCTATGACACCCTCATCGTCGCAGGCGACAACGAATGCCGCCTTCCTTCGACTGCGCTGGTGGATTACCTTCGGGAAGCGCCGCGCCATTCGCGGCGAATTGCGTCGATCTGTACCGGCGCTTTTGTTCTCGCGGCGGCCGGTTTGCTGGAAGGAAAACGCGCCACGACACACTGGTTCCATGCGCGTGATTTCCAGAAACAGTATCCAGACGTACAAGTCGAAGAAGACCGCATCTTCGTCGTGGACGGGCAGATCTGGACGTCTGCGGGCATGAGCGCCGGCGTCGATCTTGCGCTTGCGATCGTCGAAAACGACTTTGGGCTGGACACCTCGCGTATGGTGGCGCGCAAGCTCGTGCTGTATCAGCGTCGCGGAGGCGGTCAGTCGCAGTTTTCGGCGCTGCTGGAGATGGGCGCCCGCTCGGACCGCGTTCAGATGGCACTCACCTACGCGAGCGAAAACCTGGCGAGCGATTTGTCGGTCGAGCGGCTGGCGGAAGCGGCTCGGCTCAGTCCGCGTCAGTTCAGCCGCGTATTTCGTGAGGAAACGGGGCAATCGCCCGCGAAGGCGGTCGAGCGGCTTCGCGTCGAAGCCGCGCGTCTGATGATGGAGACGACGCGTCACCCGATCGAGATCGTCGCGCGAGAGACAGGCTTTGGCGACCGCGAGCGGATGCGTCAAGCGTTCCTGCGTGCATTCGGTCAGCCGCCGCAAACCATCCAGCGGGCGTCCGGTATCTCGCCCCTTGCGTCGTAAGCGCAGTCCTTACTGCTCGCCCGGCGTCCATTCCGGGCTGTAGCCGCCGAGCGCCGGGTGATACATCTCATCGCCGGAATGCTGGGTAAATTCGACGTTGAGCCGGTCTTCACGCAGCCCAAGAATATCGATGCAGTGCGCGCACAACGCTTTGGCGACGTCCATGCGCAGTTCGGGCGCCCGGCCCTTTCTGATGTCGAGCATCATGACCGCGACCGGGATCGGCTCCGCACCGGCGTTGGGAATCCGCCAGACCCCGCCTTCCCCCAGTTCCCGAATCGCGACGCTGATACGCCTGATGTCGACCGACATCATCCGCGCGTAGGTTTCGCTCATCTTCAGCGCAAGGCGCCGCTTGTCTTCCACGGAATAGTGGTCGTTTACGTCCAGTTGCAGATAGGGCATGGTCGTCGCACTCCTTGAAAGCCCCATTTTTTCACCGGACGCGGCGCCTCGCCAATGTCGGATGCGCAAGGTTTCCGGACACGCGAGCGTTCGCGTTGACCCGCTGACGATCGCCTTGTCGAGACGCGGCGGGACCGTTCGGGGCGGCCATCATGCGCTTATTCTGCTATCCACCGACGGACATTGAGTTTGTCTGAACATCGCTTCGAAGTCCTCGATGGAGAGCGGGCGCGAGAAAAAGTAACCTTGATAGGCGTGGCAACCCGCCGCTGCGAGAAAGTCACGCTGCGCCTCCGTCTCGACCCCTTCCGCGATGACCCCCAGACCGAGACTGCGCGCAAGCGCCACGATAGCGCTGGCGATCACCGCGTCGTTGGGATCAACCAGAATATCGCGTACGAACGAGCGGTCGATCTTAAGCTGGTCCAGCGGCAGGCGCTTCAGATACGAAAGCGACGAATATCCGATACCGAAATCGTCCAGCGCGAACACAATGCCCTTCTCTTTCAGAGCCTCCATCTTGCGGATGATGTCCTGCACGTTGTCCACCAATACGCTTTCCGTCAGCTCCAGTTGCAACCTGTCAGGCCTCGCGCCGGTTCGATCGATGATGGTCAACACCTTTTCCACGAAATCGGATTCGCGGAACTGCTGGGCGCTGACGTTGACCGCAATCGTGAGGTGTTCCATGTCAGCGCGCGTTGCCCATTGCGCCAGCTGCGCGCACGCCGTTTCCAGAACCCAGTTTCCCAACGCGAAAATCAGCCCCGTCTCTTCGGCAAGGGGAATGAAGTCACTGGGCGAGATCAGCCCGCGCCGGGGATGCTGCCAGCTGACGAGTGCCTCCACACCGGTTATGTCGTTGTGGTTCACCTGCGCCTGATACTGGAGCAGCAACTGGTTGCCTTCGACCGCATCGCGCAATCCCGCTTCAAGCAAAGCCCGCTCTACCACGATGGTTTGCATCTCCGGGTCGAAGAAGCACATCGCGTTGCGTCCTCGCTCCTTCGATTTGTACATCGCCAGATCGGCCTGTTTCAGGAGTTCATCGATCAAGGTCCGATGTCCGTTGAACACGGTCGCGCCAATACTTGCGCCGCTGCGGTATTGAACGTCGCCAAGCTGGTATGGCGTGCCGAGCGTGGCGAGAAGTTTTTCGCACAGGGCTTCAGTCTGCGCCGCCGCTTCCCGCCGGTTTCGGTGCAAATTCCTCAGCACCACCACGAACTCGTCGCCTCCTACTCTGGCGACGGTGTCGCTATCTCGCACGCTTGCGGCCAGACGTTGTGCGACGTGCTTCAGCAGCAGGTCGCCTTTGTCGTGGCCCAGCGTGTCGTTCAACGTCTTGAAGCGATCCAGATCGATGAACAGCAGCGCGCCGCATTCTCCAGTCTGGGCGCTGCCGGCAATCGCCTGCTTCAGGCGGTCCAGCAGGAGTGTCCGGTTAGGCAATCGGGTGAGGGCATCGAAAAACGCTAACTCCCTGATGCGCTCTTCCGCGATCTTGCGTTGAGTAATGTCGTGATGTGTGCCGACATAGTGACTAACGACGCCGTCATCGCTCACCACGGCAGAGATCGTGAGCCACTTCGGGTATTCGTCGCCATTTTTGCGGCGCCCCCAGATCTCCCCTTGCCAGCCGCCGACACGACGAATCGTGTCCCACATCTCCTCGAAGAATGCGGCTGCATGACGGTTGGATCGAAGCGCCCGAGGTGTCTGGCCGACGATCTCCTCGGGTGCGTAGCCCGTGCATTCGGTGAACGCCGAGTTCACGCGAAGAATCGTGGCGCTGGCGTCGGTGATCATCATCGGCTCCATCGAATCGAACGCAACGGCGGCGATTCGAAGTTCGGCCTCCGCCTGCTTGCGTTCGGTAATGTCCCGCCCGCTCGTGCGAAAACCGATGAAACCGCCCGTGGAGTCGCTAATGGGAACCCACGACGCAGACAGCCACATCAGCGAGCCGTCCTTGCGGATGCAGCGAAATTCCAGGTCGTCGCCACGACCGCCTTTCAGCGCCTTTCTGAATTCCGGCGCCACGCGCGGAATATCCTCCGGGTAGATCACGGCTCCGGCGAAATCGCGCATGCTCATGCATTCGTCGACGGTATAGCCGATGTAGTCCTTGACCGCCGGATTGATCCAACGCGGCTTGCCGTCCCGTCCCCACCAGATTTCCCAGTTGACCGTGCAGTCGGCGATCGCGCGGAATTTCTCCTCGTTCTCCCGTAGCTCTTTCGTCATCGCCGACGCAAGCCGTAACGTTCGTCCGCGACTGGTCATCATCAGCCAGGTGAGCAGCGCGAGGAGCAGACTCAAGCCGGTGCCGGTAACGGCGATCGGAAGCATCGCGTTACGGCCGAAGCGGGCGTAAAAGTCATCCTGCGCGCTCATCGAGAGCGTCCAGTTGTGCCCGCCGACGACAAGGTATTCGCTGGCCGATATGTCCGACGGGCGGTGAAGGCCAGGGGCATCCGGCGTTCGATGAAACAGCGCGGCGGGCGAAGGCGTGACACCGTCATAAACAGCGATGCTGAGTCCGGGCGGCTGCTCTCCATACAGACTCGCAATGACGTCACGCATGCGGAACGACGCATATACCCAGCCGATCAGGTGGGCGCGACGCTGCTCGACGCTATTCTGCGGCTGGCCCGGCGCGTAGAGCGGCAGGTACATGATGAAGCCGGGGTGCGCATTGGTTCTGGCATCGACCGACAGATGAACCTTTCCAGAAACGGTTGCCATCCCGGAGTCGCGTGCCTGCTCCAGCGCACGCCGCCGTACCGGATCCGACCACGCGTCGAACCCCGGCGGAGCCCGATTGATGCCGACAAATGGCTCACGCTGGATGATCGGTGCGTAGTTGTCGTGCGAGCCTTGCGACTGGATCGCGTAGTCGAGCAGTCCCTGACGATGCATCGCGGCGACGTGGGCCGTCTTCTGGGCCGCCGGCACCCACGCGACGATCCCGATCGCCTGGATGCCGGAGAAGTTCGCATCGACATTGAGGGTGTCCACATAGGCTCGAAAGCGCTCGCGGTCTACGTCACCGCCAGCGACGACGAAACTCTGCACGCCACGCAGCAGAAGTTCATACGTGCCCATACGCTGTTCGATCCGGCTGACGGCGTCGCCGAGCGAGAAATTGAACTGGTTCTGGAGTTCGTGGCGGGAGGCTTGCCGTTCATGGTCCCATAGCATCCAGGTCACGCTGAGCGCAGCGGACAGGACCACGAGCGGCAACAGCACCAGGCGCGCCCAGTTCACTGGCGTGCCTGGAAGTTGACCATCGAGGTGGCGAGGTCGGGTTTGAAATACTTCTCGAAAATTCGCAGGACAGTCCCGTCCGCGCGCATTTGATTCACCAGAGCGCGCCATTTCTCGCGCTCGTCCGGCGACAGTGCTTTCTTCGACATGATGAGGCCGTGCGGCACGGCTGGGTCGTCGAACTCCACGATGGTGGTCACATCGCGGATCTTTTTGTCGTCGATCGCAGGGTAGTCGAAGGGCTCGATAATCATGCCCTGTATCTGCCGGAGGATCAGTGCCTGATACAACGGATCCAGACCGCCCGCCTGGCTCACCCGGTTTTCATTCGACAGCGAGTCGACGAGGCGGTTTGCCGATTCGCTATAGCGGAAGCTGCGAATTACGCCGAGTCGAAACTGGTCGTTGTGCTCGAAATCGGCAAGGCGCCGGATGCCTGCATCTTTACGGACGAGCAAATAGTATTTGTTGCTGAAATACCAGGCGAAGTCCGCGTACTGGTTGCGCTCGTCATTGGAAATGCCCGACAGACTGAAGTCGAGTGCGCCGGACTCGATCAGCTTCCAGATTCTGGCCCGCGACATGAGACTGACTCTGATCTGGCAGCCGCTGCGCCGGCTCAACTCGTCGGCGAAATCCTTGTCGATACCGGTATCCGTATCAACCGAATACAGCAGCCCGTGATCGTGCAACGCGAGCGTGAACGGGCGTGAGCAAACAGGGCTGGCCGCTATGGCAGTGCCCAGACTGCTCATCACCAGCAACATCCCAGCAAGGACATGTCGAATCACGGTAATTCCATCCTGTGAAACTTACTGAGTAGCGATCCCTCTGATCGGCGGTAACCTGACGCGCGCCGCAGACGTGTTGCCACGCTAACTGCGGGTAGTCAGATACCGTTTTTTGGGAAGCTGGCCGAAATACACCTGTCTTGCCGGGTCAACATAATAGTTGATCCGAAATCTTCCTGCTCGATCTAACGGCATCCTGCTGTAATTCTTTAGGTATCGGCCAGGACGCAGGAAGTTGTCTCCCAACGGCTGGCGCCATCGGAACAATTTGACCATTCACGCGACTGTGACGACCGGCTGAGACCGATTGAATCCGCGAGATCGGGTGGCGGAAAATCTGGCTAGGCAAAAGGCAGCGGCCCTTCGAACTGCCCGATATAACACAGATGAGAAACCGCTGGCCCACGCAGTTCTCCCCAGCGATGCAACATAAAAGCAGGCGGCTCAAGATAAGAAGCCGGCTCGGCATCCGCTTCGACGCGCAACGCGATCTGCGTAGTCGTGCTGGGACAGGTCAATACCGGCACAGGTCCGATGCGCGTTTGCATCGAGCGGTGAACGTGGCCTGCGACGATACGGTCGACGTTGTCGTATCGGGAGACGAGTTCGACGAAAGCGTCAGCGTCTCGCAGGCCGTACACGTCGAGATACGGTATGCCGGTAACGAACGGCGGATGATGCATCGCAACGACGACCGGTCTATGCACGTTTGCAGCAAGCTCCCGCTCAAGCCAGCTTAGCGAAGCGCGGCTAAGTTCACCGTGGTGGAGTCCCGGGACACTCGTGTCGAGCGCGAGAATCCGCACCGCGCCGACATCGATGCCAAAGTTAAGCTCGCCTTCAGCTGGTAGCCACAACTGATCGGCAAAGGCGGCGCGCAAATGGTCCCGATCATCGTGATTACCGGGCATTACAGCAAACGGATGTATTAACGGCGCGAGCAATTCACGCAGCGCCTCATATTCTGCGGGTGATCCCTCGTCTGTCAGATCACCTGTAATCAGGACGAGATTCGGAACGGGCTTCAACCGGTTGAGCGTTCCGATGGCGCGCGAGAACATCGCGTTGGAGTCGACGAGACCTTGATAGAGCAACCCTCGCGGCCGAACATGAATATCTGAAAGCTGCGCAATCACTGTCATGGGCACCCTGCACGCCGGTCGTGGACTATTCGGGACAATTCTTTGGTGCGAGGAGGCTAAACGACCAAAAAACTTTTGTGGAGGGTGCGCGACCGCGCCGAAGTCGGAGCCCTTCCCCGGATGAACCCCGGCATGTCGAACCCGTATCGGCCGCGCAAGTTTGACGCGACTTTACGCACCGCATCGAGCCATATCGTCAATCGTTGCACGCGGTTGCACATCATTCAAAGCGCCGATTTATCTATCTGCGCAACACTCCTCATTTATGTGACCGACGACAGTAGTCCGTTGATCATCGGATACGCGGATCAAGCACGTCGTGCTGCATCCAGTCGCCCTGATCCGCTTCAAAGGATGGCGATTACTGGCAATAGATTCCCAATCAATCGGCAAACCCAAAAGAAAAGCAATGCGAAGCAAATTCGCGTAACCGATCTACGCTCACTCACAAGTTTCAATAGCGAAACCATCACTAAGTAACGCGAAATGATCCAACGGATCGCCCTCCACCGCTCACGCGAATACCCCCGATTCTCCGCAATGGGAAGCGAGAAATGGCCACTAGCTTCAAACAATTAGTCATTTAGCTATTAAGCATTCACCGAACATAATCGACTTTTCAATCGCTATTGCGCCACACGGGATAACGCAGAAACATCGTTACCCGCGCAATCGCAGACACCTCCGACAAAGCACTGGAGAAACCGCTGTGCTCACCTCTTTCGTGATCATCATGACGACGGCGCGCAGGCGTTCGCCGATCGACAGGACCTGACATGCAGTCGATTTTCGAATATGCGCTACTCGGCCTGAGCACAGGCGGAGCGTATGCACTGGTCGCGCTGGGACTCGTCGCGGTCTATCGCGGCACGGGCGTCGTCAACTTCGCGCAGGGCGGCATCGGCATGGCCGCCACCTACGTGTTCTGGAAGCTCTATGCGCACGCGGGCGTGCCGCTGGGGATCGCGCTTGCAATCGGGCTGCTGTCCGGCATCGCAATCAGCATCGCGTTCTATGCATTCGTCGGCCGGCGGCTAGTCGGTGCATCGACGACGATGAAGACGCTGGTCACGCTAGGTCTTCTGTTAGCGCTGCAGGCCGCCGTCCGGATCGTCTGGACCAACCAGCAGGAGCGTGTGCCCAGCTTTCTGGTATCCGGCGGCGCGACGCTGTTCGGCGCGCGCATCCAGTACCTGTCGATCGTGCTCGTTGTAGTCGCAATGGCACTGACCATCCTGCTGACGCTGCTGTTCGAGCGCACGCGCTTCGGTCACGCGACGACCGCCTTGCAGGACAGCCCGCTCGGTGCGCAAGCGCTGGGATTTTCGCCGCATCCGTGGGGCGCGGCCGCGTGGGGCATCAGCGGACTGCTCGCCGCGCTGGCCGGGATACTGCTGTCGCCCGTCACGGCGCTGAGTCCGAACGCGCTCAGCAGCCTCGTGATTCCGTCGCTCGGCGCCGCGCTGATCGCAGGCTTCCGGCGCTTCTGGGTCGCGCTCGTCGTGGCGCTCGTCGCGGGCATTCTCGAATCGCTGGCGATCGGGCTCTCCATCGAGCCGGGTCTTGGAAAGTCGATCCCCTACATCGTCACGCTGATTGCGCTGATCGTCAGCGGCCGCAATCTGCCGGGCCGTGGCACGATCGACGCGCCGCGCCTGTTCCGGGTCGGCTCCGGCCGGCTCAGCTGGTTTGGTCTCGCAGCGGGCGTCGCCACGGTCGTCGTAGCAACCTTCGCCTTGCCGGATTACTGGTCGGACACGATCGCGCTGACCGGCATCTTTGCACTGGTCGGATTGTCGATGGTGGTCTCGACAGGCTACGCGGGCCAGGTCAGTCTGCTGCCACTGGGCCTGAGCGGCGCGACCATGCTGCTCGCCGGATGGCTCAACCAGAACGGTGCATCGTTGCTCGTCACGCTGTTGGGCTCAGCGCTCGCGGCGGGTGTCGCCGGCGCGATCATCGGCGTGCCCAGTGCGCGGCTGCGCGGGATCGGGCTGACCATTGCGACGCTGGCAGTCGCGGCGATCATCGAAACATGGGGCTTCACTACCGACCGCTTTCTGAACGGCGTGCAAGGCTGGACCACGAGTCACGTCGACCTGTTCGGCGTGTCGTTCGACAACGCGTTGCACCCGCAGCGCTTTGCATTGCTTGCATGGAGCGTGACCATTCTCGCGAGCCTCGCGGTCGCGAGCCTGCGCCGCAGCCGGGCAGGACGCCGCATCCTCGCCATGCGGTCGAACGAGCGCGCCGCCGCGGCATCAGGCATATCGGTGCCGCAGGCCAAAATTGCCGCATTCGTGTTCTCGACGATACTCGCGGGCCTGGCGGGTGCACTGCTTGCGCTGCAAAGCGGCACGGTCGGTGGTCAGCGTTTCGGCGATGGCTTTGCATACACGGACAGCCTCGCCGTGCTCAGCATGGCCGTGCTGTCGGGCGCGGGATTCATCATGGGCGGCGTGCTCGCAGCGAGCTTCGCGCCTGGCGGCGTGCTGCCGCAGATCCTGTCGTTCAGCGGACCGGTCAACGACTGGGTTGCGCTCGTGCTGTCGCTGAACCTCGTGTTCGTGCTGATCACCGAGCCCGACGGCGTCGTGGCCCAGATCCAGCGCGGCTGCGCACGGTTGCCTGTCGGCCTGCGACGAATCGGCAACCGCCTGATCCAGTGGCCGCAGCGCGCTCCCGGGACGGTTCGCGAAACCGCACCGGTCGAGCCAGGCCGCGCGCCGTCGCCGTCCACACTGCGCGGCGCAGGTGCAGGCGCGGGCGCCGCGCTGCAGGTCGACGGGTTGCGTGTTGCGTATGGTTCGGCGGTCGTCGTCGACGGCGTGAGTTTCAGCGTAGCGCCGGGCGAAGTGCTCGGCGTGTTGGGGGCGAACGGTGCGGGCAAAAGCAGTCTGATCGATGCGATCACCGGCTTTGTTCCGGCGCGTGCGGGGCGCGTCCTGATCGGCGGAGAGGACGTCAGCACCTTCACGCCGGAGCGCCGCGTCGCACGCGGTTTGACGCGTACCTTCCAGGACCATTTGCTGTTCGACGACCTCTCCGTGCGGGAAAATCTGCAGGCCGCCGCCGAGCGCAAGGATCGGCTCGCGTGGCTTCTCGCTCCGTTCGGTCTCGCGCCGCGCAGGCCGCTGCCTTCAGTGGATATAGCCGCCGCCGCAGCCGGCATCACCCATCACCTCGATGCAACCGTCGACACGCTGTCGCTGGGCTGGCAGGCGCGCGTCACGCTGGCGCGCGCGCTGGCCGCGAGTCCGCGCGTGCTATGTCTCGACGAGCCCGCCGCGGCGCTGAGCCCGGAGGCGCGGCAACACGCGATCGACGTGATCCGCCGCGCGGCGCGCGAACTCGGCATCGCCATTCTGCTGATCGAGCACAACATCGACGTGGTCCTTGCAACCTGCGACGCAGCCATCGTCATGGAGGCTGGACGCGTGATCGCTCGCGGCACGCCATCCGAGGTGCTGCGTCTGCCCGCCGTACGACGCGCTTATCTCGGCGAACCACTCGAAGCCGACGACGCATCGTCGAGCCCGCTTCTGGCGAGGGCCGTCGCATGACACAACCCGTACTCGAACTTCGCCGGCTGCGCGCCGGCTACGGCCACCGCCGGATTCTCAACGACATTTCACTCAGCGTCGAAGCCGGCGAGATCGTCGCGCTGCTCGGCCGCAACGGCGCGGGCAAATCGACGACGCTGCTGGCCATTGCCGGATTCATCGCCGATGTCGAAGGCGAGATCCTGCTCGACGGGCGGCCGCTCACGGGCCCCGCGCATCAGCGCGCGCGTGCCGGAACGGGTCTCGTCATCAAGGGGCGCAGTCTGTTCGGCTCGCTGAGCGTCGCCGACAACCTGCGCCTGTGCGATCTGGCGCCCGCCGCGCTGCTCGACATCTTTCCCGAACTGGAGCCGCGTCTTGGCGTGGCCGCCGGTCAACTGAGCGGCGGCGAACAGCAGATGGTCGCGGTCGCGCGTGCACTGCTGCGCAGGCCGCGCGTCGTGCTGCTCGACGAACTCACGTTCGGCCTGAGCCCGGCGATGGCGCGGCGCGTGGTCGATGCCGTCGTCAGCCAGTCGCGCAACGAAGGGATTGCGGTGCTCGCGGTCGAGCAGCACATCCACATCGCCGAGCGGATCGCGACGCATGCGGCCATCGTCGCCGATGGCGAGGTGAAACTGCATCTGCGCCGCGACGAACTGCTCGCGCGCGCGCACGAAGTCGAAGCCATCTATCTCGGTCACGCGCTCGATGTGTGAGCCGTCTTCCATGCCGCGTCGAGTGTCCTGCGCGCATTTTGCGTTGGACGCCGTGCGCTTGTTCATGACTTTTATCGTCCCCACCAGACTTCGCCCATGACTCTACGGTCTCTTTCGCTTGGCGGCGTGCTTGCCGCCACCACCCTCGCCTGCGCACTCAACGCATCGGCCGAAAGCCAGCCGCCGGTGCTGGTCGGCTTCATCATCGCCGCGAGCGGCTCGCCGTTCGCGGTGACCGACCCGGGCCGCGTTGCGCAGATTGCAGCGCGCGCGGTCAACGACGAGGGCGGCATCAACGGCCGCAAGCTGGTCGTTGAAATCTGCGATACCAAGGGGCAACCCGCCGCCAGCATCGCGTGCGCGCGCCGCCTCGCCGACGAAGGCGCGATCACGTTGATCGGCGGCAGCAGCGCGAACGGTGTCGACAAGATCCTGCGCGCGAAGAACATGGCCGCGTGGTTCCCGATGGGCAGCGATCCCTCCGACGTGCGCAACCCACTGTCGTTCATCACCGCGTTGAATGGCGCGGGCGCAGCGCAAGGCACCTATCTTGGCGCGAAACGTTTTGGCGCGAAGCGTGCCGTCTATGTGTCGATGCTGGGCAACAAGACCTATCAGGAAACCGCGCGCTTCGGCTACGAGCAGGCAGGCGTGACCGACGTTCAGATTGTGGAAGTGCCGCCTTCGACGACCGACTTCGCGCCGTACATCGCGAAGATCAAGGCACTGCACCCGGACGTCTGGGGCGGCATGCTTTATCCGCCTGAACAGCAGACGCTGCTGGTCGAAGCAGCCGCACAGCAGGGCATCAGGATTCCGTTCGTCAGCAGCAACAACGTGATCGAAGATGCGACCATCGCCGCCCTCAGCAAGGCGCCGTTTCCGAACTCGCTCGCGCTGGAAAAAGGCGAGGATGCAAAGCGTTTCCCGACGTGGTCCGAGTACGAGCGCCAACTGGCGAAGTACGACCCGAATCATGAAGTGAAAGGCCCGACCGACGGCACCACCACGACCGACTGGCTCGCCGTGTGGACCTTCGCGCAGATCGCCCGCAAGCTGCCGACAGTGACCGTGGACAGCTTCCGCGAGCACGTCGCGCACGAACGTAATTTCACGACCGACGTTCTCCATCCGATCGACTTCACCGCCGTCGCGCCGGTGCAGGGCATGCCACGCCAGGAGAACATCTGGGCGTTCGCCGGCCATGTCGAGGGCGGCCATGAAGTCGTCGACGATCCGGCGCCGTACAGCGCGTGGCAGAAGACGCCGGTCAAGCCGTGGTCGGCACAACAGATCGCGGAGGCGACCGGAAAATGAGCCAGCCTACTTCCAGCGCGGTACGTCCGCTGATCTACAACGCGTTCGCGCACGTCACGCCGAATCACCATAGTCACGGGCTGTGGCGTCATCCGCTCGGACAGCATCAACTCGACTTCCACAAGCTCGGACCCTGGATCGAGCTCGCGCAGACCGCCGAACGCGGTTTCTTCGACGTGGTGTTTCTCGCCGACGTCGCGGGTATTTACGAGACCTCCAGCGGACAGTGGCAACAGGCGGTGCGCACCGGCATGCAGTTTCCGTCGCACGACCCGGCGGCGCTCGTTTCGGCGCTCGCCGCTGCGACGAGCAATATCGGCTTCGCGGTCACCAGTTCGGTAATTCAGGAGCATCCGTTCAGTTTCGCCCGCAAATTCTCGACGCTCGATCATCTGAGCGAAGGACGTGTGGCGTGGAATATCGTCACCTCGTATCTCGACAACACGGCACGCAATTACGGACTCGACAAACTGCCTCCGCACGACGAGCGCTACCTGTGGGGCGAGGAATATGTGCAGGTGGTCTACAAGCTGTGGGAAGCCAGCTGGGAAGACGGCGCACTCGTGGCCGACCGCGAAAGCGGCGTGCTGGTGGACCCGTCGCGCCTGCACGCGATCAACCATCACGGCGAACGTTATCGGGTCGCCGGGCCGCATCTCGTGCAGACTTCGCCGCAGCGCACTCCCGTGCTGTTCCAGGCTGGCGCGTCGGAAGCCGGGCGCAACTTCGCCGCCCGCCATGCAGAGGTCACATTCCTGCCTTCGCGTACCCCTGAGTCCGCGGCGGCCGACATCGCCGATCTCAGACAGCGTGCGGTAGCCGCCGGTCGCCGTGCCGACGACATTCGCGCGATCGTGATGCTCTCGCCGGTAATCGGCAGCACAGAGGCAGAAGCGAAAGCGCGTCGCGCGGACATCCTCGAATCGTTCAGCCTCGAAGCACTCGCCGCGTTCTGGAGCGGCAGCATCGGCGTGGACCTGACGCACATCGACCCGGCCACGCCGCTGAGCGAACTGCGCCAGCAGAATGGCACGCGCGGCACCGTGCGCGCGTTCATCGACGCCGCGCCCGACGGCGTCGTGACCTTCGCTGACGCGCTGCGCAAGACGATCTCCGCGCAGTTCGCAGGCACGCCCGAGCAGATCGCCGACGAAGTGGAACGCTGGGCCGCAGCGGGCGTTGCCGGCTTCAACGTGGTGCCGGTCACCACGCTCGGCTGGTGGAGCGAATTCGTCGATCACGTCGTTCCCGTTCTGCAGCGGCGCGGACTGATGCAACGCGAGTACGCCCCCGGCACACTGCGCGAAAAGCTGTTCCGCGGCGCCGCTCACCTGCCCGACTCTCACCCGGCGCGACGCCTGCGCCCATGGGCTCATCCCGCCACACAACAGGACGCCACACTCTCATGACTCTCGATCGATCGGCTCCGCCCGCAGGCTTCGTTATCGGCGACGCGTGGGGCCATGGAATCACTCACGCTTTCCAGGCGGCGCTGCCCGCCCCGACTCTGGAGATATTGCGGCGGATTCGCAGCGGCAGTGTCGAGCGCGAACTCGAACGGCGGCTGCCCAACGAGGAAATCGGCTGGCTCCGCAACGCCGGACTCACCGCGTTGCGAGTACCGAAGGAATACGGCGGCCACGGGATCGGCCTCGCGGATTTCTTCGACTTCCTGATCAAGTTGTCGGAAGCGGATTCCAACCTCACTCAGGCATTGCGTGCCCACTTCGGCTACGTCGAGCACATTCTCACCAGCTCGCCCGAACGGCGCGACGTGTGGCTGCCGAGGCTCGCCGACGGCGCCATCGTCGGCGCGGCGTGGTCCGAGACCGGCGACGCGCGACAGGAACGCTTTTCGACCCGGCTGACTCGCGAAGCCGGCGGCTGGCGCCTGAATGGCGCGAAGTTCTACACCACCGGCTCGCTGTTCGCAGACTGGATTCACGTCGGCGCGAGCGGTACGCAAGGCGAGCCGGTCGCGGTGACAATCGATCGGCATGCACCCGGCGTCGAGGTCGTCGACGATTGGGACGGGATGGGCCAACGCCTCACCGCGAGCGGCACGAGCCGCTTCACGGATACGCCGGTCGACCCTGCTGAAATCGTCAGCGAAGCCGCGCCGTTCTCTTACTCCGAGGCGTATTACCAGTTGGTGCATCTCGCTACGCTCGCGGGCATCGGCCGCGCAGCGGCAACCGATGCAGCCGCCGCGGTCGCGGCGCGCAAGCGCAGCTATAGCCACGCGCCGGCCGCAAGACCTGCCGACGACCCTCAGGTGCTGCAGGTGATCGGCCGCCTGCGTGCCCACGCGTATTCGGCGGGAGCGATCGTCGCGCAAGCCGCGCGCGCGCTCGAACGGGCGGCCAACGCGGATTCTGGCGCGACCGGCAACGCCGTGGCGCTGACGATCGAAGCGGAACTGGAAATATGGCAGGCACAGACGGTCGTCTCGCAATTGATTCTCGACGCCACCGCCGAAGTTTTCGATGCGCTAGGCGCGTCGGCGACGTTGCGGTCCGCGGGACTCGACCGCTACTGGCGCAACGCGAGAACGATTACGTCGCACAACCCGCGCGTGTACAAGGACCGGATCGTCGGCAACTTTGCGGTGAACGGTGCGTTGCCGCCGGGGCAATGGCGGATCGGCGAAGCGTGAAGGCGGGGGGGGGATGTATCACACGGTCTGATTGTCGAAGGATCGCGATGCGCCGTCGAACAACCTCTTCTGTCCGGTCCGTGCTCTACCCTGATCGTCCATACCAAAGCCTGCTGTTAACTCGGTTCGTCGCCGGACCTGATTTGCGCTTGACATGATTCGACAGCGCACCGTCGCCGACACCCGCAACAGATGTGTCGAGCACACTACATCACGAGAAATCGCGCTGTTTGCGACTTTGATGCAGCCTGAACGTATTGAGCAAAAAAGAGCCCGCACATCGGCGGGCGTAATCCACGTCGAGGAGACATGGAGGAGACAGCTTGCTCAAAAAACCGTGCGACGGATCACGACAAACCCAGGCGGTGAAACTGCGGAAAACGATCAGTCGCGCTCGTTCGCCATAACGTGTGAAACGGGGTGTGCGCCTCGCGCGTCGCCACGCCGTTTTTTTGCTGATTGACGCACATCCGGGACTCTGCTGCCTATCCGCACGTCCCTCCCTTCAGAACTTCCACGCGAAACGTCCCGAGATAGCATTGTCGTGCGATCCTCCCCCGTACTGGCCGCTATAAGCAATCCCCAACGTGACGTTCTTCGCGATGTTCGCGTCGACGCCCAGTTCCAGCACGGCGGTATCGCGTGCGATCGGTACGCCGCTCACGTTGAACGACGATCCGCCTGTCATGAACGCGAGCGTCGACGATGGTTGCGTACTGCCGAACGCGTGCCGCCAGCCCGCCATCGCGTGGCCGGTGAAAGCGGCAAGCGGCAGTTCGCCGAGACGCGTCGAAACGCGCAGGCCTAAAGTCGAGAAGCCGATGTTGTCGGTCTCGCCGTTGCTGCGCAGCGCGCTGTCACCGCCAGTTTCGCTGAAGCCGCTGGTGTGCAGGTTCACGTACGCGAGGCCGGCAAACGGTTCGAGTGCGAAACGGTTGAACGGCACCGCATAACCGACTTCGCCGAACACCTGTGCGGCTTTCGCCGAGTAGTCGGAGCTATTGTGATCGGCGAAACCCGTGAAGGACGGGTAACGGTTCATGTCCACGTCGTTCCACGTATAGGCTGCGCCGAGTCTCACGCCGATCGGCCCGTACTGTGCACCGCCGTACATCGCAATGTGATAGCTGTCCACATCCGCCGACGAGGCCAGATCATTGTCGAGCGAGCTATGTCCGAAGCCGCCCGCGACGCCGATGCGCCACCTGTCGTTGAGCGCCATGTCTGCGCCCGCAATGAAGCCGGCCATGCTGCGATCGATCCCGGACGTGTTGCTGTCACCTCCGAGCTTGCTGTCGGAGCCGTATGCCTGCGCCCAGACCACCGGCTGATAGCGCCGTGGGTCGACACAGGCATCGCGCGAACCGCTGTGCGCAGTATCGGCCGGCATCGCGCCCTGTCCGATCCGGCCGTCGCACTGCGCGGAACCCGCCGACATCGACGCGAGCGGACCACTCGAAGGCGCTAGCCCTTCCCGCAGACGATCGGTCACGGCGTCCCGGACATAACGGCTGTCGAGCAGCAGCATGCTCTTCGTGCTCGCATGCAGTTCGCCGTCGAGCTGGTTGAACGCGACGCGCGCGGTGCGCACGTCGCTCGAAAACAGGGCCGGCACCAGCGTCGCGCTGCCGCTGCCCGCTGCGGCCGCCGACATTCCGGCGAGCGAGGCGCTCACTGCAGTCTCGTTCGGCGTCGTCGCGACCGACGTTAGCGCTGCGCCGTTCGGCGTCAACTGAAGATACGCGTGGTCCGGGTCGTAGGTGAGCGTGGGGGTCAGGAACGGCAGATTCGACGTGGCGCCCGCGAAGGTGCCGCTGACGCCCTGGCCCGCCGTGACGATCGGATAGACGGTCGATGGTGTGTAAACCCCTTGTCCCGCCGAGACCTGCACCGTTCCGCCCAGCAGCGTCGTGCTGCCGGTCGTGGTCAACGAGCCGCTTTGCTGCGGCGTCACGGAAATGGCCAGCGTCGAGCCCTGATCGAACTGCGCATTGCCGGCGACGTTCAAAGCCTGACCGGGTTGCCCGCCGACTGCCGTCGCGCCGCTCTGCACGATCAGACCGCCCACGGTGCCGGTACCGGACAGCGTCGCCCCGTTTTGCACGGTCACCGTCGAGCTGGCCGTCGAGCCGGTCACCGCGAGCGTGCCGGACGATACGGTCGTCGGTCCGTTGTAGGTGCTGGTGCCGCTCAGGGTTAGCGTGTCGCTGCCACTCTTGGTCACCGAGCCGGTGCCCGTCAAAGCGCCTGCGAAGGTGCCGCCACCGTTCACGCTCAGACTGGAGTCGCCCAGATCGATCGACGAACCCGGCGCGCCGTCGAGCGACGGCAGCGTCACTTGCAGCGGCGTGGCGGCTGCGGACGAGCCGAGGGTAAGCTGGCCGCCGTTCATCGTCAGACCGCCGGTGCCGAGCGCGCCGCCCGATGCGAGCGTCAGCGTGCCGCTGTCCACCACGGTGCCACCGGAGAACGTGTTGTTGCCGGCGAGCGTCAGGTTTGCCGCGCCGTCCTTGACGAGGCCGCCCAAGCCGGACACAACGCCGGACAGCGTGGTGTCGGCGCTGCCGCCGATCGTCGCCGTCGCGTCCAGATCGACCGGATTCGCGAGATTGACCGGCGCGCTCGCATCGAGCGTGGCTGGGGCAGCGACGCTCAACGCGCCGCTGCCAAGCGCAGCATCGTTGCCGACAATCAGCGCACCGCCCGCGAGCGTGGTGCCGCCGCTGTAGGTGCTGGCCGACGACAGCGTCTGGGAGCCGGCGCCGGTCTTGACAATTCCACCTGTGCCATTGATCGTGCCGCCGAACGTGCCGTCCGAACCGCCGCCGAATGTCAGCGTGTTCGCGCCGAGCGTCACGCTGGTGCCGCCGACGCCGGACAGCGAACCGACGGTCGGCGTACCGCTTGCGCCGCTCACGTCGAGCGCCGTGCCTGGATTGACGAGATTGACATTGGTTACGGCCGACAGCGTCCCAGCACCCGACAAAGCGAGCGTGCCCGAGTCGACCGTGGTCGCGCCCGTGTACGTGTTCGTGCCGCTGAGCATTTCGGTGCCGCTACCGGCCTTCGTCACGCCACCCGTACCGCCGATCGAACCGGCGAAGGTGCCGTCGTGGGCGTCGCCGAGCGTCAGCGTGTTCGCGCCGAGATTGACGGTGCCGCCGCCGGTCAGCGTGCCGACCGTGGGCGTGCCGCTGCCCGCCGACAGGTCGAGGGTCGCGCCATCGGCGATATTCGCGATGCCCGGCGCAAACAGGCTCGCGCTGGTGCCGAGTGCAAGCATGCCTTCGGTGATCTGCGTGCCGCCGGTGTAGGTGTTTGCGCCGTTCAACGTGAGTGTGGCCGCGCCGTCTTTCGTCAGACTGCCCGTGCCGGACAGCGCGCCGTTCAGTGTCAGGTCGTTGCTGCCCAGCACCGTCAGTCCTGAGTTCAGCAGCACGTTGTTGGCGAGCGTCGTGGCGGTGCTGCTGTCGAGGGTACTCGTACCGCTCACTGTCAGCGTGCCCGTGCCCAGCGCAGCGTTGTTGCCGACGACCAGGCCGCCGGCATTCAGCGTCGTGCCGCCGCTGTAGGTGTTCGCGCCGGTGAGCGTTTCAGTGCCGCTGCCCTGTTTGACGAGGCTGCCTGTTCCGTTCACGGTGCTGGCAAGTGTCTGGTCGGTCGAATCGCCGAATGTCAGCGAGTTCACACCCAGCGACACCGTGCTGCCTGCTACGCCGCTCAGTGCGCCGACGCTCTGACTTGCCGTTGCACCACCGATGTCGAACAACGAACCCGCTCCCACGATATTCACTGCGCCCGTCGATGCAAGGCTGCCGCCCGCGCCGAGTGCGAGGGTGCCAGCATCGATTGTCGTGCCGCCGGTGTACGTGTTCGCGCCGGTCAGCGTTTCGGTGCCGCTGCCTGCCTTGACGATGCCGCCCGTGCCCCCAATCGTGCCGCCGAAGGTCTGATCCGACGCGTCGCCGAACGTCAACGTGTTCGCGCCGAGCGTCACCGCACTGCCGCCGACACCAGACAGTGCGCCGATCGTCTGAGCCGCGCCCGACCCGCTGATGTCGAAGCCCGTACCGGCAGCACCGAGCATCACACTGCCTGTCGGTGCAAGCGTGCCGCCTGCGCCAAGCGCAAGCGTGCCTGCATCGATCGTCGTGCCGCCCGTGAAGGTGTTGGTGCCGGTCAGCGTCTCGGTGCCCGCGCCGACTTTGGTCAAACTGCCGGTGCCACCGATCGATCCACTGTAGGTGCCGTCGTTCGCGTCACCGAGCGTCAGCGCGTTGCTGCCGAGGTTGACTGTCCCGCCGCCGGTCAGCGTACCGAAGATCTGCTGGCCGTTGCCCGCCGACAGATCGAAGGTCGCGCCGTCGACGACATCCACGATGCCGCTCGCCGCCAGGCTCGCATTCGCGCCGAGCGAGAGCGTGCCTGCATTGATCGTTGTGCCACCCGTGTACGTATTCGCGCCGTTCAGCGTCAACGTGGCCGCGCCGTCCTTGGTCAGTCCGCCGGTGCCCGACAGCACGCCGTTCAGTGTCAGGTCGTTGGTGCCCAGCACCGTGAGCCCCGAATTGAGCAGCACGTTGTTGGCGAGCGTCGTCGCGGTACTGCTGTCGAGCGTGCCGGTTCCATTCACTGTCAACGTTCCCGTGCCCAGCGCCGAGTTGTTGCCGATCACCAGACCGCCCGCGTCGAGCGTCGTGCCGCCGCTGTAGGTGTTCGCAGCGCTCAACGTTTCTGTGCCGCTGCCTTGCTTGACGAGCCCACCCGTTCCGGTGACGGTGCTGGCGAGCGTCTGAGCGGTCGAATCGCCGAAGCTCAGCGAGTTGGCGCCCAGCGATACCGTGCTACCTGCCGTGCCGCCGAGTGCCCCTACGGTTTGCCCGGACGACGCACCGCTGATGTCCAACGTCGATCCCGCGCCGGTCAGATTCACTGCACTGTTCGATGCAAGGCTGCCGCTTCCCGACAACGCCAAGGTACCCGCATTGATCGTCGTTCCACCGGAATAGGTGTTCGGACCGCTCAGCGTTTCGGTACCGCTACCCTGCTTGACCAGGCCGCCGGTTCCTCCGATCGTGCCCGCAAACGTGCCGTTGTTCGTATCGCCGAGCGTCAGCGTGTTGGCGCCCAGCGCGACCGTCGTGCCGCTCACGCCGTTCAATGCGCCGATGGTCGGCGCGCCGCTCGAGCCGCTGACATCGAAGCCCGCGCCCGCGCTGGCCAGCGTCACATCGGTCGCCGACGACAGATTCCCCGCACCAGCCAGCGCGAGCGTACCTGCATCGATCGTCGTGCTGCCCGTATAGGTGTTCGCGCCGCCAAGCGTTTCAGTGCCGCTACCCAGCTTGACGATGCCACCCGTGCCGCCGATTGCACCCGCGAACGTCTGATCCGACGCATCGCCGAAGTTCAGCGTATTCGCGCCCAACGTGATCGCGCTACCCCCGACACCCGACAGCGCGCCGATCGTCTGGGCCGCGCCCGCGTTGCCGATGTCGAACACCGAATTCGCGCCGCTCAGCGTCACCGCACCGCTTGACGCGAGACTACCGCTCGCGCCGATCGCGAGCGTTCCGTCGGCGATCGTCGTGCCCCCGCTGTACGTGTTCGCACCGGTGAGCGTTTCAGTGCCGCTGCCTGCCTTAATGATGCCGCCCGTGCCGCCGATCGTGCTGCCGACGGTCTGATCCGATGCGTCGCCGAACGTCAGCGTGTTCGCGCCGAGCGTCACCGCACTGCCGCCGACACCAGACAATGCGCCGATCGTCTGATCCGCACTGGACGCGCTAATGTCGAAGCCCGAGCCGATCCCGTTGAGCGCCACGCTGCCGATGGCGGCAAGCGTGCCGCCCGCGCCGAGCGCGAGGGTGCCCGCGTCGATTGCCGTGCCGCCGATGTAGGTGTTGGTGCCAGTCATTGTTTCGGTACCCGAACCGACTTTGACGAGACTGCCGGTGCCGCCGATCGAGCCGCTGTACGTTCCGTCGGCGGCGCTGCCCACGGTCAGCACGTTCGAGCCGAGGTCGACCGTTCCGCCGCCAGTCAGCGTGCCGAAGACCTGCTGGCCGTTACCCGCCGACAGGTCGAAGGTCGCGCCGCTCACCACGTCCACGGCTCCGCTCGCGGCAAGGCTTGCATTCGCGCCGAGCGCAAGCGTGCCCGCGTTGATCTGCGTACCGCCTGTGTAGGTGTTCGCGCCGTTCAGCGTTAGCGTGGCCAAGCCGTCCTTGGTCAGTCCGCCGGTGCCCGACAGCGCGCCGTTGAGCGTCAGTTCGTTGGTGCCCAGCACCGTGAGCCCAGAATTAAGCAGCACGTTGTTAGCGAGCGTCGTCGCGGTACTGCTGTCGAGCGTGCTCGCGCCGTTCACTGTCAGCGTGCCTGCGCCGAGCGCCGAGTCGTTGCCGGTCACGAGACCACCTGCGTTCAGCGTCGTGCCGCCGCTGTAGGTGTTCGCAGCGCTCAACGTTTCTGTGCCGCTGCCTTGCTTGACGAGTCCGCCTGTACCCGTAACCGTGCTGGCGAGCGTCTGGTCGGTCGAATCGCCGAATGTCAACGAATTCGCACCGAGCGACACACTGCCGCCCGCCACGCCAGATAGCGCGCCGACCGTCTGGTTCGCCCCCGCATTGCCGATATCGAAGATCGAGGTTGCGCCGCCTAGCGTTATCGCGCCGCTGCCCGCGAGACTGCCGCCCGCGCCGAGTGCGACGGTGCCGTCGTCGATCGTCGTGCCGCCGCTGAAGGTGTTCGTGCCGCTTAGGGTTTCGACTCCCGAGCCTTGCTTGAGCAGCCCGCCGGTTCCGCCGATCGTGCCCGCAAACGCGCCGTTGCTGGCGTCGCCGAGCGTCAGCGACTTCGCGCCCAGCGCGACGCTGCTGCCGCTCACGCCGTTCAACGCGCCGATGACCGGCGCATTCGTCGCAGCGCTCACGTCGAGACTTGACCCTGCGTTCGCCAGATTCATATCGGACGAGCCCGACAGATTGCCCGCGCCAGCGAGTGCGAGCGTGCCCGCGTTGACCGTCACAGGACCGGTGAACGTATTCACACCGCCTAGCGTCAGTGTCGACGCACCGTTCTTCGTCAACGCTCCGCTGCCTGACAGCACGCCGCCCAGCGTGAGATTGTTCGAGCCGAGTACTGTGAGGCCCGCGTTCAGTCCGACGTTGTTGGCGAGCGTGAGCGCCGCGCTGTTATCGAGCGTCGCCGCGCCGTTCACCGACAACGCGCCCGTCCCCAACGCTGTGTTGTTGCCCAGCGTGAGGCCGCCTGCGTCGAGCGCCGTGCCGCCACCATACGTGTTCGCACCGCTCAGCGTTTCGACGCCGCTACCCTGCTTGACGATACCGCCCGTGCCGCCGATCACGCCGGCCAAGGTCTGGTTGGTCGCATCGCCGAACGTCAGCGTGTTACCGCCGAGCGTCACCGCCGTGCCGCCGACACCGGCCAGCGCGCCGATCGTCTGACTCGCGCCGGACGCGCCGATGTCGAAGCCCGCCCCCGCGCCTGCGAGCGTCACGCCGCCTGTCGCCGCGAGACTGCCGCCCGCGCCCAGCGCGAGCGTACCGGCATTGATCGTGGTGCCACCGGTGTAGGTATTCGCGCCGCTCAGCGTCTCAATGCCGTCGCCCTGCTTGACGATCCCACCCGTGCCGTCGATCGTGCCGCCGAACGCGCCATTCGCCGCGTTGCCGAAGGTCAGCGTATTCACGCCCAGCGACACGTGGCTACCCGCGGCGCCGTTCAACGTACCGATGGCCCCGGCGCCCGTCGCGCCGCTGATATCGAAATCGCTACCGGCGTTGGCCAGTGTCAAATTGCCCCCGGTAGCCAGCGCGCCCGCGCCGGACAGCGCCAGCGTGCCCGCGTTGACGGTCGTGCCGCCGGTGAACGTACTGGCCGCCGTCAGCGTCTCAGTGCCGTTGCCCTGTTTGACGATACCGCCCGTGCCGCCGATCACGCCGCCGAACGTCTGGTTCGTCGCATCGCCGAACGTCAGCGTGTTGCCGCCGAGCGTCACCATCGTGCCGCCGACACCGGCCAGCGCGCCGATCGCCTGACTCGCGCCGGACGCGCCGATATCGAAGCCCGCCCCCGCGCCTGCGAGCGTCACGCCGCCTGTCGCCGCGAGACTGCCGCCCGCGCCGAGTGCGAGTGTGCCCGCGCCGACTGTCGTCCCGCCTGTATAGGTATTGGCAGCCGTAAGCGTCTCCGTGCCACTGCCCTGCTTGACCACACCGCCCGTGCCCGCGATCGCGCTGCCAAGCGTACGACTGGTCATGCCGCCGAAGGTCAGCGTGTTGGCCCCGAGCGAGATCGTGCTGCCCGTCACGCCGCTCAGTCCGCCGATCGTTTGCGTCCCTGACGCGCCCGTGATGTCGAAGCCGCTGCCCGTGCCGGCCAGATTGACGAAACCGCCTGCCGCGAGAGAACCGCCTGCGCCGAGCGCAAGCGTGCCCGCATTGATCGTCGTGCCGCCGGTATAGGTGTTGGCGGCAGTGAGCGTTTCGCTGCCGCTGCCCTGTTTGACGACTCCGCCCGTCCCGTTGATCACGCCGCCGAACGCCAGGTTCGTCACGTCGCCGAACGTCAGCGTATTCGCGCCGAGCGTCACGCCTGAGCCCGTCACGCCGGACAGTGCGCCAATGGTCCTGGCGCCGCTCGCCGCGCCGATATCGAACTGCGCGCCCGCACCCGCCAGGTTCACCGCGCCGCTGCCCGCCAACGCACCATTGCCGGACAGCGCGAGCGTACCCGCGTTGATCGTGGTGCCGCCCGAGTAGGTGTTCACGCCGCTCAGCGTTTGGGTGCCGCTGCCCTGCTTGACGATGCGCCCCGTTCCGCCGATGACGCCGCTCAACGCCAGATTGTTCGCATCGCCGAACGTTAGGGTGTTTGCACCTAACGCGACATTGCCGCTGCCGGAGAGTTCGGCAAGCGTCTGGCTGGCCGACGCCGCGCTGATGTCGAGCACCGTTCCCGCTGCATTCAATAGCACCGCGCTGCTGGGCGACAGCGTGCCTGCTCCGCCGAGCGCGAGCGTGCCGGCGTTGATTGTCGCCGGACCGGTGAAGCTGTTCACGCCGGTCAGGGTGACCGTGGCTGCGCCGTTTTTTGTCAGCGCGCCCGCGCCGCTGATCGGACCGCCGAGCGTCAACGCATTGCTGCCGCCCAGCGTCAGCACATTACCAGCGCCGAGCGCGATCTGATTTGCCAGTGTCAGCCCTGCAGCGCTCGTATCGAGCGTGCCCGAACCCGTCACGGTGAGCGCGCCCGTGCCGAGAGCGCTGCTGTTGCCGGCGACGAGCCCTCCGCCGTTCAGCGTCGTCCCGCCTGAATAGGTATTGGCACCGCCGAGCGTCAAAGTGCCGGCACCGGATTTCGTCAAGCCGCCCGTTCCGCTTGCCACGCCCGATAGCGTCGTCGCATTGGCGCCCTGCACGGTCAGCCCGCCGGTTCCGAACGCGAGTGTGTTGCCGAGGTTGAGCCCCGCCACCGCCGCCTGCACCGCCCCGCCGTTCGACGTGATCAGACCGGTGCCGAAACCGGCCGCGTTGTCGATGATTGACACCGAGCCGCTGCCGAGTGTCGCATCGCTCGCGGTGGACGCGCCGCTCAATGTCCACGTGCCGCTGTCGACCGCGAGATGCTGGAAGTTGATGTAGTTCGGGTTGCTTAGCGATCCCGTTGCGGGGCCTCCGCTTGCCTGTTGCAGGTGCAGCGTAT
Source organism: Paraburkholderia fungorum (assembly GCF_900099835.1). Lineage (NCBI taxonomy): Bacteria > Pseudomonadati > Pseudomonadota > Betaproteobacteria > Burkholderiales > Burkholderiaceae > Paraburkholderia > Paraburkholderia fungorum. Next base: position 56,639 of record NZ_FNKP01000003.1, on the reverse strand, counting down.
TGTTGCCGCCCGCGCCGCCGTCGACGACGCCGGCCGCTGCGAATCCCACCGACAATCCCACGATGCCGAGCAGATTGCCGCTCGCGCCAACGCCCGCCGATACCGACGAGCCCGTGCGGGCCGTGAACGAGTTGGTGCTCCCCGCGCCCAGCGACACGCTGCCGATAATCGTGCCTGCATTGACGAATGAATTGCCCGCACCCGGAGTGCCGGACGCCTGGAACGCAACTCGCCCGTTGATCACACCCGTGCTGCTGTTGGTGAAGGCAATCTGGCCGCCGCCATACGCGACGATCGCCGCCATATCGCCCGGTGCGACCGTCAGGCCAAGCAGCGTCGCCACCCCCATCGTGCCGCTATTCGTGATCGTAGTGACGCCACCCGTGCCGTTCTGCACCGCGAGTGCGAGGCCGGTCAGATTGGCGAGATTGACTCCCAGCAAGCCGGTCGTCCCTTTGATCGTGCCGCTGTTGGTCACGTTGATCGTGTTCGCCGACGAATTGCCAATCGACGCGCCGCTCGACAGCAGGCTCGCCACGCCCAGCAACGATGGATCGATGACGCCCGCATTATTCAGCGTCACGTTGCTGCCGGTGAGCGTCAGCGCAGTTCCGCCGACTCCAAGCAGTACGCCGAGAGTCCCGGTCGAGCCGATGTTGACCGTCTGATTGCTGATCGAACTCGATAAGCTCGGCGCAAGCGGATTGGCCGCGCCAGTGCAGGTGACGATCGCGCCGGCCGTGGTACAGGTTGCGTCCGCTTCGCCTGTGCCAACTATGCTGAATACCAGAAACGCGCTGGCAGCAAACGCGGTTTTTTGCAGACTGAATCTATTAAAATCAACGACGCCTTTCACGATCACCCCCAAAGCCAATTCGCACATTAATAGGGTTAGTCACCGCCCATTTCAGAATGGCGAGCAATATCCGCCGAATCGAAAATCGACAGGCAAAAAATTGCATTAACCTAAATTTTTGGTTGCGTGCGCTACCTACGCGCAATGCCCTCAGGGCTGACGCCTGATCATGTGACGCACATATCAGAACCCTCGATTGATCGTCTCTCGTTAATGCATTATTAGATTCGGAATGTCTTTCATCAGCTTATACAAAACGCCCCCGTTCGCAAGTGCCGTTAATTAATATCTCGAAAGAAAATTGTATTGCATAAGATAGTCGGAAAATATGTCCGCGACTCAGTTAATCAGTATTATTGACGCAATTCCAGAGCAATTGAATTAGGCTTGACGACCCCAGACAAGTGGAAACGGATAGAAGACTAACTACACAGTGACTCACTTCAGCGTTTCATATGGGAATGCACTCCGCTTCCAAACGTTCTTGAGCGATCTGCCGTGCATCGGCGGTTTCGGGGTAGAGAGCGTACGTTCCGAAGAGGGCTCCGCCTGTCTCGGGTGCAGTGCGATATCTGCCCGGATTCTCCGTGGACCGCGAACGACGCTTAAACGGTCAGGGCGCAGGACGGAAGCCGAAACACTGCAGTCACCCGTCCCTTCTTTTCTGTGTATTTTGTCTATGCAATAATCTTCGCACTCATGTGACTGGCGCATACAGATAGAGTCCTATCGGGGAGCGTGAGGTTATTCGCCGCCGCGCGCCTGGGCATTACCTACTATCTCTGGAGAAGGGGTTATGCCTGATTTCGCAAATCTGCTCATGTTCGGCCTCGTAGCGTTGGGAATGGTTTTAACGCCGGGACCGAACATGATCTATCTGATTTCCCGCTCAATTTGCCAAGGTAGACGCGCAGGCCTTATTTCGTTAAGCGGCGTTGCTCTGGGTTTTGTGTTTTACATGCTCTGCGCAGCATTCGGGATTACGGCTTTCGTATTTGCGATACCTTACGCTTATGACACGCTTCGTTTCGGCGGGGCTTTGTACCTTCTATTTCTTGCGTGGCAAGCGGTTAAGCCCGGTGGGCGGTCCGCGTTCACAGTGCGCAATCTGCCGGTAGATACCCCGAGCAAGCTGTTCAGTATGGGATTCATCACTAACCTGGCGAATCCGAAAATCGCCGTTATGTATCTATCCCTGCTTCCTCAGTTCATTACGCCGGGGCATGGCAGTGTGCTCACCCAATCACTGGCGCTCGGCACCGTTCAGATTTCAATCAGCCTTGCCGTGAACGCTCTTATCGCCGTGACGGCCGGATCGATATCTACCTTCCTGTCCGGACGCCCGGTGTGGCTATTGGTACAGCGTTGGCTGATGGGAACCGTTCTGACAGGTCTGGCCGTACGCATGGCATATGAATCCAGAAAATAGCCATGCTTTATCCGTCCGGTGATTGTTGGCGATCTATGAGGTGATGCTGAACGGCTGCTACAGGCCGATCTGAGTCCGACAGCGACCGGCCAAGATCGCCCGTCGAGTCTCTCCGGACCGCCCGTTCGCCGCCGTCCCCTATCCGATCGATTTATAGCCCAGGCGTCTTAGCCAGTTTCCCATGTCATCAATCGAGCAACGGCCGCTGCGCCATCCGATATGACCATCTGGCCTCACGATCCATACAGCGCCATTGGCCGGATGGTATGCGGTCGCGAATTCACCCGCTGCATCCGTCAGTGTCGTCATCAGTTCTGAGTGCGGCATGTCGCAGCCCTGTGCCGTGACGAGAACCGCCGCCCCAACGTCGCCTGACCACGTAGCGAACGCTCGACAGAGTTCACGGAAGGCGTCAAATTGCTGGTCCATCGCGTCGACGTAGCCAACAAGCGTATACCGGCCACGGCCGACAAACTCGTGCAGCCGCCTTGCATGTCCGACGAAACGTTGCGACAAGCCACCGGCATCCGGAAGCCGGTCGCCCGATGCGGGTGACACAGGGTCTGCGTCGGACCAATCATCGGTGACGATCGGGCTTCCGCGATATGTGATGAGCAGTTGCGTTTCGCGCATTGCCGGATTGCCGGCCTGCTGCGCGAGCACGGCATTGAGTGCCGCGCTCGTTGATTTGACGACATCGACGCCGACCGGATGTCGTTCCGCCGAATAGCTATCGAGCAAGTCAGCGCCGGCGAGACCCTTCGCCACATGGGCGAGCTTCCATGAAAGATTGTGCACATCCTGGAGGCCCGTGTTCATGCCCTGACCGCCTACGGGAGGATGAATGTGTGCGGCGTCGCCTGCAATCAATACCCGGCCGCGCCCATAAGCCGATGCGATGCGGTGGCTCACCCGATAGACCGACGACCATCGCATTGAAGACAGTTGCACGCCGTCTGGCAGTGACGGCAACAGCAGACCGCACATCGTGTCGAAGTCGGGTGCGCCAATGGCCGCGAGCGATGACGCCCGGTCTTCGGGCACGATCATCGAGAGCCGGTAGCGTCGCGTCGAGCCGCGAATGGGCACTGCGACCGCACTCGTCTTCGCGTGCTCGGAACCGGTCCTTTCGAACCGGTACATGGGCCCGCGCGGTAGTGTCCAATCCACGTCCACGTCGGCGAGCGCGAAGGTCTGCGGGTACTGCTCGCCTTCGAACGACAAACCGAGTGCGGAGCGCACCTTGCTGTGAGCCCCATCGCAGCCCACCAGCCACTTGCAGCGCACCACGTGTTCTTCGCCTTGTGCGTCGGCCAGATACACCTTGACGCAATCCGTATCGACCTCGAACCGGTCCAGCATCAAACCGTAGTTCACCTGACCGCCGTGTTCGGCGAATGCGGACTCGAGTAAGCGCTCCGTCTCGTACTGCGGGAGCGAGAGCGATCCGTAAGGCAGGCCGTGCTCCGGCAAACGCATGCTGCGCCCCGGCACCATCGTGCCATCGACCCACGTCTCGACGCCGGTCAGCCATACTCCTGCCTCGATCGCGCGATCCACGATACCGAGATCGTCGAAAATCTCGAGCGTTCGTGGCGTAATGCCCAGTGCTTTGCAGAAAAACCCTCTGGAGGGCATCTTGTCGATCACGCTTACGACGACACCCGCGCGCTGCAATTCGGCGCCGAGCAGCAGCCCGACCGGTCCTGCACCGATGACCAGCACATCCACGTCTTCCATGCGTTCCTCCTGACGGGTCCGCCGCACAGCTTTTGAAGATGCAGAAAAGCCTAGCCCGGCACTGTGCGTGTTCGTACAAAAGAACACGAAATGTCAGCCGCTGAGTTGTACGCGAAGCTTCAGACGTGGAGGCCGGCTGCTCACTTGCATTGAGTCACGCCTCGGCGAAGCGAGGCATGCCCTTGTCGGGCGGAGATGTTTCCTTTGGAAATGCTTCAGTCGGCTGCTGGCCACGAGTCGTGCTGAACCCGCACTCTTCAAGCCTCAGTCAGCCTGTCGGCCTTGGGTGCCCGTTCGCCGCCCTCACCCGGGGTCAACTGCTCCCATGTGCTGTGGACGTGGCGTTGCAGGAACTCGCCCAGTTCCTTTCCGCGTCGTGCAGATAGCAGCCTGATTATCACTTCGTGTTCGTCGATGGCCGTGTGCCACGTTTCCGACGTGACGCTGCCTTGAAACCGGTAGCGGTACAACTGCCGGTTAAGACGCTCGTGCATCTGATGCAACGTCTCGTTCTTCGCCGCCGCAATGATGCTCTTGTGAATCGCCTGATTCAGATTGAAGTAGCTGATCCGGTCGCGCCGCTCGTAAGCGGCATGCATCTCATGATGCAACGCGCGGATTTCGGCCAGTTCGCCGTCCGTCGCAAGACGGCAGGCCTGCTCGCCGCCGAACGATTCGATCATGCCGAGTACGTCCAGCTTTTCGCTGATCTGCTGCGCGCCGAGATCCGCGACCACCGCGCCGCGCTTGGGCAGCACCACGACAAGGCCGTCGCCGGCCAACTCTTTCAGCGCTTCACGCAGCGGCGTGCGCGACACCTGCAACCTGTCTGCGAGCGTGCGCTCCCGTAGACGCTCGCCCGGCTTGAGTTCGTCGGTTGCGATGAGCGTGCGCAAACGCTGGGCAATCTGCTGCGACAGCAGCTCGTCGACCGGATCGATTGCGTTGGGGAGGTCGTGGTCGTCTTCCTGGTCCGGCGTCATGTTTCTACCTGATGCAGTGTCTCGTGAGCACATCGTAAGCGGCCCGTGAGCACGAGTGGTTCAAGCCGTCATTTTAGCAGCGCATCCCTTCGACATCCCCTCGCAAGAGAAAAACGGCACGCCCATGGCGGAGACAATTTTTTTGGAATACCAATTCGGCGAAGATTAGGTTGCCCAGCGCACCATGCTCAACTCAGACCATCGAAATTCCCATAGAATCGCTACAATTTGCATTAACTAGCAAATATATAAAGCTATTTTAGGCACTTTTAAAGAAATTTGCCGATTCACACAGCATGATAACGGCACGCAATCTCTAGGGTAATTACCACCTTATTTGGTATACCAAAATTGCGTTACTCTTGGCACTGTCATCGTTACCGTGGGCTTTTCGCCCTATCGAGCTTTCCATGCAGTCGCTGCTTCATCCTCTCATTGCACCCGCCTTTGCGCTGGTGTTGCTGGTCGTACTGATCACCCGCGTGAAGCTTCCCCCCTTTCTCGCACTGATCCTGACATCGGCGTTTCTCGGCGTCTCGGCGGGACTCGCACCCACGGCGGTCATCAAAAGCTTTGAAAAAGGTTTTGGCTCGATCCTGAGTTCGGTCGGACTGGTGGTCGGGCTCGGCACGATGCTCGGAGGTCTGCTGCTCGAATCCGGCGGGGCCAACCGCATCGCCGATACGTTTATCGGGCTGGGCTCGAAGCGGTGGATTCCGGCTGCGATCTGTGCGGCGTCGCTGCTGATCGGGCTGCCCCATCTGTTCGATGTCAGCTTCGTGATGCTGGTGCCGCTCGTCTATGCGATCGCGAACCGCACCCAAAGCCCGCTGCTCGCGGTGGGTATTCCGATGGCGGCGGGTCTCTATGTCTCACACGGCCTGTTGCCGCCTCATCCTTCACCGACGCTCGCGCTCGCCGCGCTGCACGCCGACGCCGGCCGCACGATTTTCTATGGCCTGCTCATCGCGGTGCCGATGGCCATCCTGTCCGGCCCGCTCTTCACGGCATTCGCGCTGCGCTTTCTCCCCGTTACGCCCGGCGAAGCCATGTTCAAACCGGCACCGGCCGATGCCGCCCATGCCGCGCGTCCGGTGCCCCCGTTCGGTCTCGTGCTGATCACGGTGCTGCTTCCGCCGGTGCTGATGATGATCCGCACATTCGGCCGTGACTACCTGCCCACTGGCGGCTTCTCGCGCGAACTGCTGGAGACGATTGGCGACCCCATCGTGTCGTTACTGATCGCGGTGCTGTTTGCGATCTGGTCGCTGGGTATTCGCAGCGGACTCAACCTTGGCCAGATCCAGACACTGCTCGGCAAGAGCGTCGCGCCCGGAGCCGGCGTGATCCTGATTCTCGGTGCAGGCGGCGGCCTCAAGGAAATGCTGATAGCGACGCATCTGAGCGACGCCATCGCCCACGCGGCAACCCAGTGGTCGCTGTCGCCACTGGTGCTCGGCTGGTGCGTCGCCGCCGTGATCCGCATCGCGATCGGCTCGGCGACCGTTGCAACCGCGACAGCCGCCGGCATCGTCGCGCCGATTGCCGCCGCGACGCCTGGCGTGAATCTCGAATTGCTGGTGCTGGCGGTCAGTTCCGGCGGCCTGATGCTGTCACATCTGAACGATTCGGGCTTCTGGCTGTTCAAGGAATATTTCCGCCTGAGCGTCAGCGACACGCTCAAGACGTGGACGCTGCTGGTCTCGTTCCAGTCGCTCGTCGCGCTCGCCATGATCATGCTGCTCAACGCGGTGGTCGGCTGATCGCCGCCTCTGCGTGCTGCCCGTTCACTGCTTTACATACAGGACAAGGTCTTACGATGAACTACCAACACCTCTTTACCGAACTCGCCACCCGGACGATCCGCATGGCCCTCGTCGGCCCGAAAGGCGGATTCGGCCGTTCGCTGCTCGTGCAGTGCCGCGCGTTGCCGTCGCTCGAGATTGCCGCGCTGTGCGATCTCGACATCGAAGGCACGCTGGCGACGCTCGCGTCGCTCGGTTTCGCCGCCGATGCCGCGATGGTCTGCCGCCACGCCGATGACGTGCGTGCCGCGCGCGACGCCAAACGCATCGCACTGGTCGGGGACTACCAGCTGCTCGATGAAGTGGAACTCGACATCGTCGTCGAGGCGACCGGCCAGCCGGAGGTCAGCGTGCGCATCGCGCAGGCGGCGCTAAGGCGCGGCGTGCATGTCGCAATGGCCACGAAAGAAACCGACTCGGTGGTCGGCCCCTATCTGAACCGTCTCGCCCTCGACCACAACGTGGTGTACACGACCCCGGACGGCGACCAGCCGAGCAACCTGATCGGCCTCGTCACATGGGCGCGGGTACTCGGTTTCGACGTGGTCGCGGCGGGCAAGTCGAGCGAATACGACTTCATTTACGACACGCAGGCACAGACCGTCGATTATCTGGATCAGCGTCACGCCGCGTCGCTCGCGTCGTGCTGGGCGCTCGGCGACGACGTGGCCGCCACGCTGGCTGCGCGTCGGGACGCGTTCTCGATGCTGCCGCAAAGCGCGACACCCGACTATTGCGAACTCAATGTCGTCGCCAATTCCACGGGCCTGCTGCCCGCTGCCGATGCGCTCAACTATCCGCTTGCGCGCATTTCCGAACTCGCCGACATCTTCGTGCCGAAAGAAGACGGCGGCATTCTGGATCGCACGGGCGTCGTCGACGTATTCAACTGTCTGCGCCGCCCCGACGACGTGAGCTTTGGCGGCGGCGTGTTCGTGATCGTTCGCTGCAAGGACGACGAAACGTGGCAACTGCTCAAGCAAAAAGGCCATATCGTCAGCAAGAGCGGCAAATACGCGTGCATCTACCTGCCGTATCACCTGATGGGTCTCGAAACGCCGACCAGCCTTTTTTCGGCCGTGCTGACGCGGCAGCCGACCGGCAGCAGCACGCAGTTGCCGCACGCGCGCATGGTCGCGCGCGTCACCCGCGATTTCAAGGCCGGCGAGACGCTCAGCATGGGCGGACATCATCATGTGATCGACGGGACGGTTGCGTTGCTGATCGACCAGGTCAATGCAGGTAACGCCGCGCCGTTTTACCTGGCTGCTAACAAGAAACTGAAGGCGGACGTCGCCCAGGGCAGCCTCGTGCCGCTCGACGCGCTCGAACTCGACGGATCTGCGCTCTACGACGCGTGGCAACGGAATCCGGCGCTGTAAGGAGCATCACATGAACCGCTCCTCCGCCCTGCTCGGCTGTATTGCCGACGATTTCACCGGCGCCACCGATCTCGCCAGCATGCTGGTGCGCGGCGGCATGCGCACGGTGCAGACGAACGGCGTGCCCACATCCGGCGATGCCGTCGAGGCGGACGCGCTGGTCGTCGCACTCAAGTCGCGCACGATCCCGGCCGCCGACGCCATTGCGCAATCGCTTGCGGCCCTCGAATGGCTCAAGGCGCAAGGCTGCCGACAGTTCTTCTTCAAGTACTGCTCGACCTTCGATTCGACCGTCGACGGCAACATCGGCCCCGTCACGGAAGCGCTGATGAAAGCGCTCGGCACGGATTTCACGATCGCCTGCCCGGCGTTCCCGGAAAACGGCCGCACCGTGTATCGCGGCTATCTGTTCGTGGGCGATGCGTTGCTCAATGAATCCGGCATGGAAAAGCATCCGCTCACGCCGATGACCGATCCGAATCTGGTGCGCGTGCTCGCGAGCCAGAGCACCGTGAAAACAGGTCTCCTGCGCTATGACGCCCTCGCCAAAGGGGCCGATGCAGCGCGCGCGGCAATTCAGGCTTTACGCACCGATGGCGTGCGCATCGCGATTGCCGATGCGATCTCCAACGACGATCTGCGCACACTCGGCCGGGCGTTCGCCGATGCACCGTTGCTGACGGGCGGCTCCGGTCTGGCGCTCGGTCTGCCGGAAAACTTCCGCGCAGCGGGCCTGCTCGACGACGGCAGCGAAGCGTCGCAGCTTCCCGACGTCGGCGGCCGGGACGTCGTTCTCGCGGGCAGCAGTTCGCGCGCGAGCAATGCGCAGGTCGCGCACTGGTGCGCGAAGCGCCCTGCCATGCGGATCGATCCGCTCGCGCTCGCCGCTGGTGAAGCCGTGGTGGATCAGGCGCTCGAATTCTTCGCGCAACACGACGAAACCGTGCTGCTTTATGCGACCGCCACGCCTGACGTGCTGCATCAGGTGCAGCAGCAACTCGGTGTCGAACGCGCCAGCCAGCTGGTCGAATCCGCACTCGCCGACATCGCGCGACGACTCGCGGCGAGCGGCGTGCGCCGCTTCGTCGTCGCGGGTGGCGAAACCTCGGGCGCCGTGGTGCAGGCGCTCGCCGTGTCGCGCTTGCGTATCGGTGCGCCGATCGATCCGGGCGTGCCCTGGACCGTCGGCGAAAGCCAGTACGGCAACGTGGCGCTCGCGCTGAAGTCCGGCAATTTTGGCGGCGAGGACTTCTTCACGCGCGCGCTGACGCTTCAACACTGACGGAAACCAACGATGAGCACCGAAAGCACGCTTCGCGAAGAGATCGCGCGCACCGGCAAGAGCCTCTTCGACCGAGGCTATACGGTGGGCACGGCGGGCAATATCAGCACGCGTCTCGACGACGGCTGGCTGATCACCTCAACCGATGCCTGTCTGGGCCAACTCGATCCCGCCCGCATTGCGAAGGTGAGCCTCGCGGGCGACTGGGTGTCGGGCGACAAGCCGTCGAAGACGCTGGCGCTGCATCGCGCGGTCTACGATCATCAGCCGGAGATGCGCGCTGTCGTGCATACGCATTCGACTCACCTCGTCGCGCTGACACTCGCCGGGGTCTGGCAGCCCGACGACGTATTGCCGCCGATCACGCCTTACTTCGTGATGAAAGTGGGCCATGTGCCGCTGATTGCGTACCGGCGTCCTGGCGACCCCGCCGTGGCCCACCAGGTGCGCGAACTCGCGGCCAGCGTGCGCGGCGTTCTGCTCGAACGGCTCGGACCGGTGATGTGGCATCGCAGTCTGCGCGAAGCGTCGGCTGCACTCGAAGAACTCGAGGAAACCGCAAAGCTCTATCTGATGCTGCGCCACCAGCGGATCGCGATCGAACCGCTCGACGAGTCGCAGATCGGCGAATTGCGGCAAACATTCGGCGCGCGCTGGTAGGCCTGATCGACGGATTCCGGCAACCCGTCGCACAGTGGACACCGACCGGACAGCGCGCATTTTTCAACGACACGGCAGTGCGTGTGTATCGACCGGCCGGTCGGCCGGCAACGCCATGACAGGAGCAAGCATGACCCCATCGACTCACAACGAACTCGGCTTCGATCTGCCGATTTTCGACGCGCATCATCATTTCTGGGATCTGTCGAACGGGCACTTCCCCTGGCTCACCGACGACTACGACGAGCACTTCTTTCTCGGCGATTACCGCCGCATGTGCCAGAACTTCCTGCCCGCGCAGTATCGCGCAGCCACGGCTGGCTTCGACGTGATCGGCACTGTGCACGTCGAAGCCGAACGCTCGCGCGACGAGCAGGTTCAGGAAACCGAATTCCTCACGCAACTGAATGCCGCAACCGGCTTGCCGAGCGCAATCGTCGGGCACGTGTTCTTCGTGCAACCCGATTGCGAGGCGGTACTCGAAGGTCACGCGAAAAGTCCGCTTGCGCGCGGCGTGCGCTCGAAACCGGAAATCTCGGCTGGCCCGGGCGCGTCCGTGCGCGGCCAGCCCGGCACGATGCAGGACGATGCGTGGCTGCGAGGTCTCGCGCTCCTCGAACGGTTCGGGTTTTCGTGGGACTTGCGGGTGCCCTACTGGCACCTCGAAGAAGCCGCCGAAGTGGCGCGCGCATTCCCCGGCACGCCGATCGTGACTAACCACCTCGGACTGCCGCTCGATCGTTCGGACGAAGGCGTCGCGATCTGGCGCCACGGCATGGAGGCTCTCGCCGCCTGCCCTAATGTGTACCTCAAGGTATCGGAACTGGGCCTGCCGAACGGTTCGTGGGACAGCGCGAGCAACCGTCGCGTGATTCGCGAGGCGGTCGACCTGTTCGGTTATGAGCGCTCGATGTTCGCAAGCAATCTGCCGGTCGGCAATCTGTCGGCGAGTTTCACCGAGATCGTCGCCGACGTGCTCGGTGCGTTGCCAGACGCAACCGAAAGCGACCTGCGAAAACTTTTCGCCACCACCGCGCAGCGTTTTTATCGCGTGACCTGAGCTGTACGAGGCACAGACGACACAAAACAAAAGGGAGACAGCCATGATAAAGATTGACGAGAACCTTCTCTTCCGCAAGATTTCGGTGCGGATCCTGCCGGTGCTGATGCTGGGCTTTTTCTTCTCGTATCTGGACCGCGTCAATGTCGGCTTTGCGAAGCTTCAGATGGCGGGCGACTTGCAATTCAGCGATGCCGTCTATGGCTTTGGCGCCGGCATCTTCTTTCTCGGTTACTTTCTGCTCGAAGTGCCGAGCAACGTGATCCTGCACAAAGTCGGCGCGCGCCGCTGGATCTCACGAATCATGATCACCTGGGGTCTGATTTCGTGCGCGACGATCTTCATCCGCACGCCGATGCAGTTCTACATCATGCGGTTTCTGCTCGGGCTGGCGGAAGCGGGCTTCATTCCCGGCGCGATCTATTACATGTCGCAATGGTATCCGGCGGCGCGCCGCGGACGGGCATGGGGCGTCTTCTATATCGCGCTCGCGTCGTCAGGCGTGATCGGCGGCGTGCTGTCGGGGTCGATACTCAAGTTCATGTCGGGCGTGGGAGGCCTGCGCGGCTGGCAATGGCTGATCCTGTGCGAAGGTGTGCCGACAATACTGCTTGGGATCTATATTTTCTTCCGCATGAGCGAGGATATTCGCCGGGTGGACTGGCTCGATGACAACGAAAAGGATCATCTGAGCAGCCTGATGATGAAGGAAGACAGCCACAAGATCGCGCATGGCTTCACCGCGCTGCTCACCAATGCGCGGGTGTGGGCACTGGTCGTCATCTATTTCACTTACAACATGGGACTCTATGCCATCAGCTTCTGGATGCCGACCTTGATCCAGAGGATGGGCACCACCGATCCGTTCACCATCGGCGTGCTCAATGCGATACCCGGATTGTGCGCGATCGTCTGCATGCTCGCATTCGGCTATAGCGCCGACCGCCGCAACGAACGGAAGTGGCACCTGGTCGCCGCATTTTCGATGGCGGCGATTGGCTTTGCACTGTGCGTAGCATGGCAGAACGAACCCGTGCTTGGCATCGTCGCGCTGTGTCTCGCGAATATGGGCGTGCTGTCGATCCCGGCGCTGTTCTGGAGCCTGCCGACCGCCTTCCTGGCCGGTGTGATCGCTGCCGCGGGCATCGCGATGATCAATTCGATCGGCAACCTGGCTGGCTTCGTGGCGCCGTACATGATCGGCTATCTGAAAGAGCTGACCGGCCGCACGGATATCGCCCTGCTGGTCGTGGCCGGTGGTCTCGTGGTTGGCGCGTTGCTGGTCACGATCGTACTGCGCGGGCGCCGCAGACACGTTGGCGCGGTGACCTGATCGACAATTTCGTGCGGCGATGCGGCCAGCCACCTTCGTCGCGCGTCACGCGCGGCGTCGTCTGGGCGCGCTCTGCGCCTGGTTGAGCGCGCGAAACTCCGCGCGCATGATCTTCAGCATCTCCCGCGCTGCAAACGACAACGCGCGATCGCGATGTATGCACAAGCCCGTGCGCGATTCCGCGAGTTCCTTCGATTCCACCGGAATCGGCCGCAATACGCCCTCTTTCAATTCCCGCTGCACTGTCAGGGTCGGCATGAACGCGATCATCGTGCCGGTCATCGCCATTGCCTTCGTGAGTTCGAGCGAATTGGTCGTAATGGCCGGCTCGAAATCCGAGCGGTAGCGTTGAAACGCGCGTTCGATCAACTGCCGCAACCCGAAACTCGATTCCGCGAGCGCCATCGGTTCGTTGAGCAACTGGCTGATCTTCAGTTGGGTCGCGTTCGCAAACGGATGATCCGGCGCCACGAGACAGGTCACCGGCTCGATGTATTCGTCGATCGTCTGAATTTCGTCCCGGGTCGGCGCATTGAACGTGAGGCCGATGTCCGCCTCGTGTTCGAGCAGCGCCGCCATGATCTGATCGGTCGACGATGAACGGATGCGCAAGCGGATACCCGGGTACAGCTTGTGAAATTCGCGCACGAGCCTCGGCAGCCAGTCCGATACGAGACCTTCGATCACGTGAATGCGCACTTCGCCGCGCCGCAGTCCGCGCATATCGTCGAGCGATTGCCGCGCGCTCGCGAGATCGAGCATGACGCGTCGCGTCTGCCGCCAGTAGGTCTCGCCCGCGTTCGTCAGCGCGACGCCCGCCTTCGAGCGAAAAAACAGCACGGCGTCGAGATCGCTCTCGAGTTGGGCGATCTGCCGGCTGACCGCCGACGGCGCGACGTGCAACAGATCCGCCGCCCGGCGGATCGAGCCCAACCGCGCGACTTCATGGAAATACCGCAAGGAAAGTAGTTTCACGATGCCAGTTACACCTCTTGGAAACAGCGCGGAGTTTGGACAAAGCCCCTCCAAGCCGGATCCATGACGACATGTTGGGTGGACATAAAAGCGCCGTCCAGTGCGCCAAAAACCTTTTGTGGCAAGCGCTTGCGGAGCGCATAGCTTCTTTTGTACGCCACCGCACGAACGCAGCGGGCGCACTGACGTGTTGCGATTCCGGCAACGATAACTATCACTTTCGGCGCTTGTCGCGACAAATTTGCATCCCTAATCTGGGTCCATCGCAGCGTCGCCAGCAGTTGGCCGGATCACCTGATCCGGCCATTGCATCGCGAATCGAGGCGCGCATTAAAACGCGCAACGTCCTTCAACAGGATGATGGGGATCGAGATGATGCAACGAAGAAGACTTGCCCGGCAGCACCAGTTGATCGATGAATGCTTCGTCTTCGGCAGTGAAGGCGCGCGGCGCGGGCTTCATGTAGTCGTCCCATTGCGCCTCCGTGCGCGGACCGCAAATCACGGAACTCACGCGGCGGTTGGCCTGCACCCATTGCAACGCGAGCGCGCTCGCCGTCGTGCCGGTACGGCGTGCATGGTCGGCGAGTTGCTGCGCGACGAGCAGCGATTCGTCGCGCCACTCGGCCTGCAACATGCGCGGATCGGCACGGCCTGCGCGCGTGTCGGCAGCGGGTGCTTCACCACGCGCATATTTTCCGGTCAGGATGCCGCGCGCGAGCGGACTGTACGTGACCACGCCGACGCCATACGCGGCAGCCGCCGGCAGATGCTCGAGTTCCGCCTCGCGATTGACGATGTTGTACAGCGGCTGCGTCGCCGCCGGCCGGTCGATCCCGGCTTCGTCGGCGAGACGCACGGTTTCACCGAGACGCCACGCCTTGAAGTTCGACACGCCGAAGTAACGCACTTTGCCCTGCCGGATCAGATCGGCAAATGCGCGGACCATCTCGCCGAGCGGCGCGCTGAAGTCGGCGCGATGCACGTAGAGCAGATCGATGTAGTCGGTGTTCAGGCGCGCGAGACTGCCTTCTACCGCCTGCATGATCCATTTGCGCGACATGCCCTGCTCGTTGGGCCGCGCCCCCATCGGATTGCCGACCTTGGTCGCGACGACCCACGCATCGCGCTGGCCCGCGATCGCCGAGCCGACCGTGCGCTCCGATTCACCCGCGTGATACATGTCCGCCGTGTCGATGAAGTTGACACCGTGATCGAACGCCTTCGCGACGATGCGATGCGAGGTCTGCACATCGGTCTGTCCGCCAAACATCATCGCGCCGAGACAGATGTCCGACACCTGCAGTCCTGTGTTGCCGAGATACGTGTACGACATGTTCAATCCTCTGGTTCGGTAGTGAGTGTGTTCACTTTAAGCAGCCAAAAGATCCGGACTCAAGAAGAAATCGCAACACGACACAAGGCTCCAACAGATTGGCGCCGTGAGTCCAAACCCAGGTAATTTGTGCATGGCAATCTAGTCATGTCGATTGCGATGGCACGTATCAACGGTGACGGGCAATACGAATTGTCCAAACCGGCAAGTGGATTCGAGCGTCGTATGTTCTTTTCGCAGCCGTAATTTTTTGACGCTTCTCTTCACGTTTTCTTTAACGCTTCAGACGAACTCAACCATGAACGAACACATTCATCCCGAAGGCTGGACCACCGCTGCCACGCATCTCTCATGGGGTGTCAAAGCCGGCCAAACCGTTTATGTCGCCGGCATGCTGTCGACCGATCCGGTCACCAACGAGATCGTCGGACACGGCGACATCACCGCGCAAACGCGCCAGGTGATCGAGAACATCAAGGGCGTGCTCGAAGCGGCGGGAGCAAAGCTCGAAGACGTCGCGATGAATCACATTTTCATTCGCGACATGACGTACTACGCGGAAATGAACAAGGTCTATATGGAGTACTTCAAGGCACCCCGTCCGGCGCGCTTCTGCGTGAAGCTGGAAATGGTGAAACCGGAGTTTCTCGTCGAGATCGCCGCGGTTGCGCATATCGGATAAACGGCTGGCGCATCAGCCGTACTTCGTCGTACCCACCCGGGCGAACGCAGCCCGGACCGTATTCAACTTAACCACCGTCATCGTATGCCCACCGCACGAATCAATGGAATTGAGCTGTACTACGAAGTCCACGGATCCGGTCCGCTGCTTTACCTGATCTCCGGTCTCGGCGGCAGCGCGCGATTCTGGGAACCCAACCTCGCGGATCTGGCGCGCGATCACACCGTGGTACTGCACGATCAGCGCGGCACCGACCGGTCGGAGCGTCCTGAGATGGCCTACTCGGTCGAGTTGCTGGCCGACGACGTGATTGCGCTGATGGATCACCTCGGCCATCGGTCCGCGCGGTTCGTCGGTCATTCGACGGGTGGCGCGATCTGTCAGGTGCTCGCGAGCACCACGCCCGAGCGCGTGCAGGCGATGGTGCTGTACGCGTCGTGGCCCGCAACCGATGAGCATTTCACCTGGTGCTTCAAACTGCGCCGCGCGGTGCTCGACGGCGCGGGCACCGACGCGTACTGCCACGGCAACATCCTCTTCATGTATCCCGCGTGGTACGTGCAGGAAAACGCGCAGGCGCTGGAAGTCGAGGCACGTAATGCCGCCGTGCTCGCACAGCCTTATGCAGTCGTCACCGGGCGCATCGACGCGATTCTTGCGTTCGACTGGCTCGAACGTCTCGCCGACGTCGCAACGCCGACGCTGGTCGTCTGCGCGGCGGACGACATTCTCACGCCGCCGTATCAATCCCGACGGCTCGCCGATGCGATTGCCGGCAGCCGTCTCGAAGTGCTCGAAACCGGTGGACATAGTTGCTCGCGCGTCGTGCCGCAACAGTTCAACACGCTCATCACCGGCTTTCTCACTGCGTCGGCAGCGTAGCCGCTCGCTCACGACTCTCGCGCAAGGACTCATCGTGCTCGACATCTCCTACTTCGACGCATCGCAACTGCCCGCCTCTGCACGCACCGGCGCCTGGCAGCGCTTCGTCGAAGATCTGAACTGGGACATCGCGCCGAGCGACGAAGGCGGCGACGTGGTTGCCAGCGTGCGCCGCTGGCGCGCGCCGGGCGGCTTCGAGATAGTCAATCTGCAAGCCCGCGCACAGACCATCACGACCGACGACCGGCGTCGCCCGAACGAATACTGGCTCGCGCTGCTGATCGAAGGATCGGTGCGGGTGCGTAGCGCGCACGAGTCGATCCTGCTGGGTCCCGGCGACATGGTCTTCGGGCCGCTCGGCCGCCGTGTGAGCTTCGACGCGCCGGAGCACATGACGATCCAGATCGTGCACCTGCCGCGCTCCGGACGCGTGCCACGCTCGCTGGCGGCGTCTGCGCTGAAGCCGGTGCAACTGGTGCGCGCAAATACCGGCGCCGCGCGCATGCTCGCCGCGCTGCTCGATACATTTGCGCAAGCGTTCGGCTCGATGAGCGAGGCCGAGCAGCGCGCCATCGAGATCTCGATATCCGAGTTCTTCATCGCGGCACTCGCGGCGGTCCCCGACCAGAGCGATATCTCCGCAAGCCGCGCGGTGCTGCTTGGCCGCGCACACGAAGCGATCGACCAGCAGTTGCGCGACGCGGGCATTTCACCCGCTAACGTCGCGCCGGTTCTGTCGATCTCGCCGCGCTATCTGCAGAAGATCCTCAGCGAAGGCGGCGAGGCCTTCAACCTGTATGTGCGGCGACGTCGGCTGGAAAACGCGTACGAAGAGTTGATGAATCCCGTGTACTTCCGCGAAAGCATTTCCGACGTCTGCTTTCGCTGGGGTTTCAACGATTCGGCTTACTTCAGCCGCGTATTCAAAAGCCACTTCGGTATTTCGCCTTCGCAGCACCGGGAAAACTGGAAACGTCACGACGCGACCTGCACCCGCAGCGACAGTGCCGCATCGCATGACACGCATTGAATCAAGGAAGCCATGATGGAAACTCTCACTGAAGCGCTCGTCAATGTGTTGCGCGAGCCGCCAACCGGAACCTTCGCCGATGCAGCCGACCTGCGCCCCGCGCTGGCCGATGCATGGGCCAACGTCGCGGCGCCGGTCGCCGTCATCACGCTGCGCGACGCCGCCGGTCGCTCGCACGCGACGACCGTCACCGCGTTCACGTCGATCTCGTTCACACCGCCCGTCCTGATGTTCGCTCTCGCGCACACCTCCAGCTTTCTCGCGCGTATCTGCGAGGACAGCCGGGTTGCGTTGAGTGTGCTGGCACACGAGCAGGCGCATGTCGCCGCCGCCTGCGCCGCGAAGGCCGAAGACCGCCTGCGCGATATCACGACGCTCGACCAGGGCTGGGGGCCGGTCGTGAGCGACGCCGCCGCGTGGTTCGGCTGCACGGTCAACCGCATCGTGGAAGCTGGCGATCATCAACTGGTGTTCGCGAACATCGAAGCGGCGTCGAGTCCGACGCCTGCTCACGGTCTGCTGTACTGGCAACGACGCTTCGGCTTTTCGACGCCCGCCGCCTGATCCTGAGGCGGCCGCGCATCGCGAAGATGGACGGCCGCCACGTTCCCTGCAATTTCTTCTTCGATACCTCGAGGTCTTTGACGTGAAAACCCACGCTATGTTTTCCAGCCTGATCAAGTCGGCCGCGGCCGTCGCACTGCTTGCAGCGGGGATGCTGCACGCGTCCGCCGCCGAGCCGCTCACCACCGTTCGCTTCGCACTCGACTGGACGCCGAATACGGACCACACCGGCCTGTTCGTCGCAATCGATAAAGGCTATTTCAAGGACGCCGGCATCGACGTGAAGGTGCTGCCGTACAACCAGACCTCGCCCGACGCGCTGGTGAGCGCGGGCGTCGCCGATTTCGGCACGACGTTCCAGGACGCGGTGACGTTCTCAATCGCGGCAGGCGCGAAGGTGAAGTCGGTGTTCGCCGTCGACCAGCACTGGGCATCGTCGATCGGCGTACTGGCGAGCCGCACGGACATCACCAGCCCGAAACAGTTAGACGGCGCGAAGTTCGGCGGCGTCGGCACGCCGGGCGAGCGCGCGATCGTCTCGCAGGTCATCAAGAACGCCGGCGGCAAAGGCGACTTCAAGCTGATCACGCTGCGCTCGTCGTATATCGACGCGCTCAAGCAGGGCACGGTGGATTTCGCGCTGCCGTACATGGCGTGGGAAGGACTCGAAGCGAAGCGCGCCGGCAAGCCCGTCAAGTACTTCAAGTACACCGACTACGGTTTTCCCGACGCGTATGCGGTGATCGTCGTGTCGAATCCGGCGTGGCTGAAGACACACGATGCCGTCGCACATAAATTCGTCGCCGCGTTGCAGAAGGGTTATGAGTTCGCTGCCGCCCACCCGGAAGAAGCGGCGCAAAGCCTGATCAAGGAAAACCCGTCGGCGTTCCAGGACAAAGACTTCGTGGTCGAAAGCCAGAAGCTGCTGAGCCCCGATTATCGCGATGCGCAAGGCAAGGTCGGCACGCAGACGCTCGCGCAATGGTCGGGGCTGTCGGGCTTCCTGTTCAAGAAAGGCCTGCTGGCCGGTCCGGACGGCAAGCCGCTCGCCAGCGAACCGAACTGGGCAAATTACTTCACGAACGACTATCTGGTCAAAAACTAGCCGTGTCGTTCAGTCTTAACGTGCGAGAGGTATCCCCATGCGCGAGCTTGCATCATCCACACCGCCTCAACTGTCCCAGCCTGGCGCCGAGCCAGGTCATCACGCCGTGAGCCGCCCGGCCACGGCAGCCGGCGTCACCGTCGGCAAGGCACGCGGCGAACCCGCGCTGCGCGATCTGCTGGTGCGCATTACGCCGCCGGTCGTCGTCGTGCTGGTGCTGCTGCTGATCTGGGAAGGGGCGGTCCGCGTCACCGGGGTCGCGCCCGAGATTCTGCCGGCGCCGTCGCGTGTGATCGAACAGGGCTGGCTCGCGCGCGGCGACCTGTGGGACAACACGCTGCCGACGCTCTATGTCACGTTGATCGGCTTCTCGGTATCGCTCGTGATCGGCTGGGGGCTTGCTGTCGCGATCGACTTCTCCGAATGGTTGCGGCGCGGCCTGATGCCGCTGCTGGTCGCGTCGCAAACCATTCCGGTGATCGCCATCGCGCCACTCGTCATCATCTGGTTCGGCTTCGGCCTGTTGCCCAAGGTGCTGGTGATCGCGCTGGTGACGTTCTTTCCGGTCACGGTCGGACTCGTCGAAGGCTTCGATTCGGCCGACCGAGAATCGGCCAATCTCGTGAAGAGCATGGGCGGCAACCGCTGGAAACTGTTCTGTTACGTGCGGCTGCCGTCGGCGCTGCCGGCCTTCTTCACCGCGCTGCGCATCAGCATCACCTATGCGGTCACGGGCGCGATATTCGCCGAATACGTGGGTGCCGAGTTCGGCCTCGGCATCTATATGGGCATGCAGAAAAACGCGTTCCGCACGGATCTCGTGCTCGCTGCGGTGATCGTCACCGCGATCCTCAGCGTCGCGCTGTTCTGCCTGACCTATGCGGTCGAGTACGCGGTCGTGCCCTGGCATATCAAGGCACGCCGTCGCGGCAAATGACAACCGGACCCGGGAGCCCATCATGAGTGTCAACAAAATCGAATTGCTCGGCGTGCGCAAATCGTTCGCGCTCGGCAAGAACGCCGTGCGCGATGTGGTAAGCGACGTCTCGTTCAAGGCCAGGCCCGGCGAGTTCGTGTCGGTGATCGGACCGTCGGGCTGCGGCAAGAGCACCGTGTTCAACATCATGGCCGGACTCGAACCGCCGAGCAGCGGTCATGTGCTGGTCGACGGCCGCGACCGCACCGGCGACTGCACACCGTTTGCGTATATGCCGCAAAAGGATCTGCTGTTCCCGTGGCGCACGATTCTCCAGAACACCACGCTCGGGCTCGAACTGGCCGGCGTGAAACGCAAGGACGCGCAGAAGAAGGCACGTGAACTGTTCCCCGCCTTCGGTCTCGCCGGTTTCGAAAACAATCTGCCGTTCGAATTGTCCGGCGGCATGCGCCAGCGCGCGGCGTTCCTGCGCACTGTCGTACTGGGCCGCGACATCCTGCTGCTGGACGAACCGTTCGGCGCGCTCGACTCGCTCACGCGCATCGAGATGCAGAACTGGCTGCAGGAGGTGTGGTCGCAGCATGCATGGACCGCCGTGATGATCACGCACGACATCCACGAGGCGATCTTTCTGTCGGATCGGGTCGTCGTGCTCGGCGCGCGGCCGACCAGCGTGAAACTCGATCTGCGTATCGACCTGCCGCGACCCCGCACGCTCGCGATGTCCGGGTCGCGCGAGTTCGGCCTGTTCGAAGAGCAGTTGCTGGAGACGCTCCACGAAGAATCCCGCAAGGCGCTCGCAGTGCCCGCCGCGCTCGACGCCGCTTGAATTGAATGCATCACCTTTGACTTCAGGAATGACCATGAGCACAGAACGTAATAGCGTCGAACTCGGCGTATTTCTTCCGGTCGGCAACGGCGGCTGGATCACGTCGACCACCAGCCCGCAATTGCCCGCCACCTACGAATACAACAAGGCGGTCGCGCAGCTCGCCGAGGAACTCGGACTCGACTTTGCGCTGAGCATGGCGAAGTGGCGCGGCTACGGCGGCCCGAGCCAGCACTGGGACATCACGCTCGAATCGCTGTCGACGATGTCCGCGCTCGCCGAGGCGACATCGCGCATCCAGGTGTGGGGCACCGTGCACACGATGGTGTTCCACCCGGCCATCGTCGCGAAGATGGCGGCGGTGATCGATCAGGTGTCGAAGGGTCGCTTCGGGCTGAATATCGTTGCCGGTTCCAACCCGTACGATCAGGGGCAAATGGGATTGTGGCGCGACCTCGATCACGCGGGCCGCTATGCCTTTGCCGAGGAATGGTTGACGGTGCTCAAACGCCTGTGGACCGAGGACCGCGTGAATCACAAGGGCGAGTACTTCACGCTCGAAGACTGCATGTCGAACCCGAAGCCCTCGACCATGCCGCCGATCATCTGCGCAGGCGGCTCCGACACCGGCTTTCGCTTCACGATCCGCAATTGCACCGCGAGCTTCCTGCTCGGTAGCGACAAGGACGACTTCATCAAAACCGGCCGGCGCGCGAAGGAACTGGCCGCCGAAGTCGGCAAGCACGACTTCAAGACGTATGGCCTCTTCACCATCGTGCCGGGCGACACGGACGCGATGGCGCAGGAACGTGTCGACTATTTCAATTCCGGCGTGGACACCGAGGCGCTCGACAATCAGACGCGCGAATATTCCGGCGACAAAAGCCTTGCACAGAACACCATGGCCAAGCGCTTTATCGCGCAGGGCAATGCGGCGAAATCGCTGACGCCGGCCGCGATCGTCGGATCGCCCGCGACGATCGGGCAGAAGCTTGCGACCATCGTCAAGGGTGCGGATCTTGATGGCATTACTGTCATCGTGCCGGATTTCATCGACGATCTGCGTACCATCGGCACCTCGGTCGTCGATGCGCTCGCCGAGAACGGTCTGCGCACCAATGCACTGACACTGCGCGGAGCCCACGCATGAGCACACGTTACGTCAATCCGCCGGGACTCAAAACGCAAAGCTACTACACGCATGGCATCGTGAAGGACGGGTCGCCCGTGTTCCTGACCGGCCAGGTCGCGTGGGACGCACAGGGTGAACTGGTCGGCCGGCACGATATTGCCGCGCAGATGGCGCAGATCTGGAACAACATCGGCATAGCGGTGCGCGAACTCGGCGCGTCGCTCGACGATATCGTGAAGATCGTCACGTACTCGACATCGCGCGAGTGGTTGCCGGCCATTCACGCGGAACGCAGCAAGCATTTTTCTGCGGGGCGTTTTCCGGCCAGTACATTCGTGCTCGTTGCAGGTCTCGTCGACCCCGACATGCTGGTCGAGATCGACGTAACCGTCATGGTGCCTTCGCGCGCTCTTTCCACCTGACATCTTTTCCGCAGACGGTCGCGCTTCGCCCACGCAGGGCGAGCGCGGCCGTGCTTATCCGAGATCCATTGATGACTCTCCGCAATACACCGACCGACATCGACATTCACCCGCTGCTCGCAGGACGCTGGAGCCCGCGCGCGTATTCGGACCAGGCTGTCGCGCATTCACAGGTGCTGTCACTGCTTGAAGCGGCGCGCTGGGCGCCGTCCGCCTATAACGCGCAGCCATGGCGTTTCGTCGTGTTCGAAAAGGCTGTCGACCTCGACGCATTCAATCGTGCATTTGCGACGCTGATTCCGTTCAATCAGTCATGGAACACCAACGCGCAAGTGTTGTTCGCCGTGTTGACCGACACGCAGACTGCCAAAGGTACCCTCAACGCGACAGCCGGCTATGACGCAGGCGCAGCCGCGATGGCGCTGCTTCTCGAAGCGCACGCGCGCGGGCTCGCCGCGCACGCAATGAGCGGTATCGACGCGGCCGCATTTCGCGATGCATTTGCGATCCCGGCGCGATACGAGGTGTTGACGATGATTTCTGTCGCCCATCACGGCGATCCTCAGTCGCTGCCGACTCCGTTGAACGAGCGTGAGATGGCACCCCGAGTGCGGCTGTCCGTGAATGAGTTCGCGCATTTTGGTGCGTGGCGCGAGTAGATCTGTCAGATTGCCGTCGGCAGACAGCGTTGACGCTATTGGTTCAACGCGTACGCAGAAGGCACATCGAAGTGCGGCTCTCTGAGCGACCGAGGGTGCCGTTGAGGCCGCGTGACCACCGCTGTTGCCGACCGTCCACTTCCCTGCCCCCGACCGTATAGGCGCTCTTCGCGCGACGCCCGTATGGTCGGGCGTCTGTTGTGAGCGTATCGTCGAGCATCTCAATGCACGACCAGAGGTACGCTTTAAGGCCAGGATAATATTGGTCGATGAAGTTCTGAAAACGCGCAATACTGACGCCCGGGCAGCATCACGCGGCGATCCGGATTTCCGTGGATCCTGCCCTTCAGCGATCAACATTTCCAGAACAAAGAAAATACTATGACGATCATCGCCAGGTTCGTATCCATGGTCAGCCGCCGCACGGTTCGAGCGGAGGGACATGTCTTCGCGATCACGCCCGAACGGATCGGAATTGCGGAAGGCATACACGCCGCGCTTGCCATGGCGCCGATGCTCTGTGCTGCGGCGATGCTCGGTCGTGCTGACATCGCATTCAGCGCGGTGGCGGCTTTCTGGAACTGTCTGTGCGATCCGCAAGGGTCGAAGTCGCAGCGCCTGAAGGCGATGGCCATCTTTACGGCCATGGGCGTGGTCGTCATGCCCCTCGCGTCCTATGCTGCGCTTTGGGGCTACGCAGTCAGCCTCGTTACGCTGTTTGTTCTCGTCTTGCTCTGTGGACTGACGCGCTCCTACAAACCCTCGCTCGGACCCATGCCAGCGCAGGCGGGATTGATTGCGTCGCTTGCGGTGGTGATCGGGATTGCGTCGCCCGCACCGCTTGCTGTTGCACTTGTTCACGGCGGCTATTTTCTGCTCGGGTCGATGTGGACGATGCTGTTTTGCATCTTCCTGTGGCCGATCTCGCATCCGCAGTCTGCGGGCTTTGCACTTGCAACGATTTTCGACCGACTCGCCGACATGGCTGGCTTGCTGGAGTCGCTGGATTCGCGACCGGGAAACGACGCACAGGGCTGGATCGAGTTCGATACTGTGCATCGCCGCGGCGTCCGTATGGCCATCGAGCGCGCCAGGGCTCTGGCGGCGCACGACGTCCGTACCGCCCCCGATCTCGGTCCTGGCGTCGATGCCGCAGGACGGATTTTTTCCGCGCTGATTGCAATCGGCCATGTTCGACGCAACGAGGCATGTGTCATCGACGATAAATCGCGGCAACAACTCGTTGGCTTGCGACAGTTGCTGCATAGCGTGGTTGCGCAAGCGCAGCGGGAACAACCCATTCCACCGCAACTGATCGCACAGGCACACGTTTTATTGCAGCAGACCGCTGAACGCAAAGACCAGACCGCGCGAGCGCTTGCTTATGCGGCCACGGCCATCACTCATGTCGCCGGCCATAAACCTCGGGTTCCAATCGAATCCACGACGGCCGCGCCTGCGCCTTCGGCTCCATTCGCAATCGACAGGCTGGTCTGGACGCACGCGCTGAGAGTTGCTGTTGCCACGGTGCTCGCGTTCGTGATCGGCACATCGCTCAGTGTGACGTTTGCGTACTGGGGGGCAATAGCAGCAATTGTCGTCACGCAGCCCCTTTCTGCCAATACATGGCTGCGGGTGCTGGAGCGTGCGTGCGGCAGCTTCATCGGCGGAACGATTGCGGCAGTTCTCTTGACGACACTGTCCAGTCCGGTTAGCACTTCATTGGCTATCTTGCTGCTTGCCGCGGTGACCGTCTCCTTGAGACTCGTCAACTACGGACTATTTGTGGTCTTCATCACGCCGATGTTCATGCTGCTGTCGGACTTTATCCATCCCGCGCACGGCCTGATTGTCGCGCGTCTGGCCAATGAATTTGTCGGCGCCTGTGTCGGCGTGGCAGCAAGCTTCCTTCTCCTGCCGACGAAGGAAAGTCATGCACTCAATGCAACGATCTCCGCTGCGATTTCGGCAAACATGGCATTCGCTTCCGCCGCACTCAGAATGCCGGCCGGATCCATGGACGCACTCGATAAACTTCAGCGCGAGGCAGGTCTCGCCAGTTCACGGCTCGAAGTCGCGAGAGAACGTATGCTTCTCGAAGGGTATCGGAGATCGGCGCGGCTTGAACATTTGCAGAACCTGAGCATCGCGATGCGATTGGTGTGCGGCGCCGCTGCGGTCACGGAGATGCTGCGAAGCGAGGAGCCGGACGCAGACGACAAAGAAAGAGCCGCGCAGTACGACAGACTGGCTGTAAAGCTCGTGCATGCGCTTACGTCCAGGGAGTTGCAACAACTGACACACCGTGCTGACATGCCGACAGACGATCTCGAGCAGGCGATCCACCATCTGGTGACGATATTTGACTGTTATGTGGGAGTTGGGCAGGAGCGCGAGGCGGGTACTGTCTGAGGGTTGCCTCCGGTGCATAGGCTCCCCGATGTGACGCTGCCGTACGTATCCGCGGAATTTTTGGGTACGAGGGATTGGTCGGCCATATCCGGCGACTTAGATGCAGGTTCAGCCGGTCTGGAAGACGGTCGTCGCATCTGAGGTTCGGCGATCGGAGCGGTGGTTTCTACCGTTTCGATAACGGTCAGACTACGAGTAGACGAATCAGGCACTTCACATTCTGCCTCGATGTCGAGCACGTCAATGAGAAGACGACCAGTGTTGACGTGGTCGACGAGTCATCGCCATTCGCGCTGATGGTGGTAACCGTGCCGCGTTTGACTACTTGGCCGTAACAACGGTCAGCCCATATTCGATCGGAATTGACCAATCATCACGCGTGACGGCGTTGCTCAGGCCTCGGTATAGCTGCGTTCGAGCAATGCCTTCGCACGATCGAAATCGGCTTGACTGCGCAACGTCAATTCGACGTCCCCGGTGCCCCAATGACCGATCTGGCTGATGTCCCGAGAAAAGCCCTCCTCCAACCCGACCGTGATAGGGGCGAGCCGTAGGGTCATCAGTATCTTGTTCGGATACGGAATCGCACATGCAAAATTCTTCAGACGCCGAAACGCGGTATAGAGCTTTAACCGCTTTTCCTGCACGTCGTCCCCCATGCTCAGCAGAAAACTGGCGATATTTGCGTGAAGATCACGTATTTCTTGAGAAGCAAGCGCGAGTTGCTCGTCAACCGTCTTGTCCTTTCCTGCCGGTTTCGCGACGTCAGGCATGGCGCCTGCTCCCACCGCAGAGACCGATTCAGCCGGAGCGAGTGCGCCGGTCGACGCTGATGTGTTCACTGCACTTTCAGGGGTGCTTTGCGCGTTGACCAGTTCCAGTAGCAGTAAGTCATCTCCGAACAGTTTGTACCGAATCAGTTCGACGTTTCGCGGGATCTGTTGAACGGCATGCTGGTCGTAGCGCGTGAAATCGGCGGCGACACACAGAAGGCGTGTGCCAGCCCATTCGATCTTGTCGGCCTCATCTTTTCCGAGCTTGTCCATTACCAACCAGCGGAATTCCGCTTGATGGTCGAGCAACCAGTCCAAATAGTACAACCCTTGGTTGATAACGTTTTCGTTACTATGCCGCTTGTACTCGACAATGACCGGACATCCGTTCTCGTCCAGGCCCAGAGAATCAATGCGGCCCCGATGGGTCTTGCCGGTTGTGTATTCGGTGGCGAGGAAGTGCACGCCGAGTAACGTTTGCATGTTCACTTCCATCAAGCTTTGCAGGTGCTTCTCCAGCTTCGCGACTTGGCTCGGTAGTTCACTCGCTGTTCCATTCGAGAGACGAAATAGCTGAATATCACTCATAAGGCATCCTGTTTTTATTCGAGAAAGTATGCCTGCCATTATGGCGAATTCGCGCGAATCGATCCACGGAGCAAATCAGGTAGGTGGCGCGAGGGCCAGCCAGGGCAGCTCCTTCATCCGACGCTCACAATTGTTAGCGGTTAAGCAGTGAACAAAGCACGGCGGTCTGCCGTCCTTGTGCGCTCGCCAGACAAAGTCGTTCTGAGCGTTGTGCGACCGTCTCAGTCCATATGCAAAGCGGATGTCTGTCGGTACTCGAAGAAGGACCGCTCGGGGTCGGGAAAACTCATTCACCATTGCGGGAACCCAACATTAGCCCGTACCGTTTTTGAATGACAGCATTGCGACACGCAGTCGCGGTACGTTGCACAATCTGCGCCTGCCCGCCAAGGCCGAATCACTACCCGCCAGCACCGATGACACGACCGCCTCCAGCAACCGTTGAAAGGCGTTTAGCGAAACGGCAGCGGCCAGTCGACCAACGCGAACGAATGCCGGTTCATGGCCGAAATCGGAAGATCGCGCTAAACGATGCCGGATGAATCGTGCAGCGTCGCGAACTTCCGCATGCGACCCTGAGCGGTCGTTCATCAAGTACTCACCGATGACCGCTGTCCGACGCAAAGCGGTCACACTGCGATCGAGTCACTGCACCCGATCTAAACATCAAGGAGCGCGACTCGAGTGCGATCGGTTGCCCTGAAGGCCATGTTCCTTGCATGTTGCGTCGTCGCCAGGCTTATAGCCCTGCGAGCGCGGAAGAATTGCTGCAATGCGTTGTCGCCGATAGGCGTCGTATTAAGTCGAAAATGAATCTAGTCGGTCAAATTAAAGTGGAAGGTTTGCGTCAGTGAAAACGGCGCGCGAGTACCGTTTCGGTAGAGAGGTTCGCATGTTGAAGCTCGCATAGCGGCTAGTGCAGCAGCATCTAGGCGTTGATAGCCGCTACTTCTTTCAAGCGCTACGCCAGTAATTTTCCCGTCGCTATCTGTCATTGCTCGTACATCTACCGTTCCCGTTTCCCTGTTGCGTCGCGAGAGTGCCGGGTACTCAGGCGGCGAGAATTTGCACTCGATGCTTGTTTCAGAGTGTCGGGGCTGTGCGCAGCCAACAAGTGTAAGAAGCGATACCACGGTAGTAAGCACACTGCGCATATATTCTCCAATCTCCAATGGGACGCAGATGCTAGCACGACGCTTCGCGTTGTGAAGTCGATCCTCTAGCCTACAGGCGCACCGCAATCCATCGCGCTTTCAGTGTAGGGGCGTAGTGTTTTGAGAGCGGACACTCGACAGCGAGATTCAGGCGACCACTTCTGGCCGATTGGGTGAAGTCGCCAACGGCCGCTTTTTGGCACTCCAGTTCGCGAAATGGGGGTTCGGCTGACTGACCGGTTTAGAGAAAGTTATCTGACTGCAGTGGGTCGAAAGGGTGAGTTCGCTGAAGAGGGAAGCTGACATCGAGCCGCGTGATATCACCGCCGTCTGCAGTCCACCACTCGCCGTATGCGCCTTATCTGGTCGGATGTCAGCTAATCCCGAACTACAGCCTTGCGTTGGGTCGGATATCCTTGTCTTTTAGACGCGATCCGCATCACCAGCTTCTTGTCGTGAAGTTACGTTTTTTCGAATTTGTGCAGCGTGTGTGGGTTCGTTTAGTGTTACGCCGTCAAACCTCGCTTGGTAGCAGTTGCCATTACTGCAGCATTGCCAAGGCTCGCAGCAGCTTCGTGAGAACACCGCACGGCCAGGCCGCCCGAAGTGACAACAACCTGCACGCGCAGGCCGCGAGATCCTGCGGCCGCTATGGGCAGTATCAATCGCGATCGCGCGTGGGATGCACTGGTTCAACTATCTCGCGATACCAGTCCATCCGAACCAGAGACCATCGTTCGGGAACAGTTAAGTAGCGGCATCTCAAGCTCAGAAAATCATGGAAAACGGCACAGAACCAAGGCGACGTTGTTTCAGTGGAAGCGAATATTCGACACGATTTTTGGCGTACCAAATCCCAGAACAATTTAATCCGAAACTTTACGAAATTTTTCGCGATTTGTTTATTTTAAATGATTTACCTGATAACCCGCGTACGCAAGTTTGCGCGGAAACTCTCAATCGTAGTCATCTTGCAAGTCGACGGGTTCGTCAATATTTATTCCGGATAAACGACTGTCGCAAGACAGGACAAACTTGAGCGCGCCATCCCGAGGCGAGCGGAATAAATCCATCCAGCATAAAACCGCTAAGTCATGTCACCAATCTGCCTTGAAATTATACAAAGCCTGATATGATCAGATGAAACTCCCCCCTCTAGCATCTGATTGGTTTCAGGGAGAGTCCTTACGCACTTTAATGCGCTAACGATACGGCCCGCACGTGTTAGCGGCATCGAATCTCCTGTCGGAATGCAGGCTTTATCGGTCAATTGATTGACTTCCGGATCGCAAAATCCTCCGCCGCTTTCGACAATAAACACGAAAAAAATGCACCGGGGGGGATATGGATGAGCAGGATATTGTTAGAGCCATTCAAGGTGACCTGATCCAGCAGGACCGTCTGCTGAAACTGGACACGCCGCTCGGAAGCAATGTGCTGTTACCGCAACGGGCGGTGGGCTGGTCGCGAATTGGGCGGCATTTCGAATTCACGCTCGACGTTCAGTCAACAAACGGCAATATCAAGCTTAAGAAACTGATCGGCCAGCCGGTAACCCTTTGGCTTCAACCGGCGGATAAATCCTATCGTCCCTTTCACGGCTATGTATTCGGCGTGCGGCGACTTGGATCAGAAGGCGGCTTAACCAGTTATTCGATCCGTTTTGCTTCGTGGATGAATTTCCTCAAATTCCGCCGCGACCAGCGTATCTGGCAGGACAAGTCCGCCGATGCCATCCTGACCGATGTATTCAATGCCCACCCCCAGGCGAAAGCTCACTTCCAGTTCAAACTCTCGACGCCGTTACCGCCGAGGTCCTACTGCACGCAATATGAAGGCGACTGGAATTTTGCTCATCGGCTGATCGAAGAGGAAGGACTGTTCGGCTTCTGGACACAGGGCGAGGACGGCAAGTCGCATACGCTGACGATTACGGACCGGCTTGACACATTTGAACCGCTTGCGCCGCAGACGGTGCAGTTTTCCCGCTACGGTACGAACAGCGAATTGGACGCACTGGTTCACTGGTCCAGCGAGCGCACCCTGCCAGCGCGGTGCTGACAACCCGCACAGCCGACTACAAAAGCCCGTCGTCGCTCGCCAATCCGAAAGGCACCAGCATTCCCACGGTGTCGCACGAATTGCCGGACGAACTGGAAGTCTACGAATACACGGGATCCTATAGCTACCTGAAACAGGAACGCGGCGAACACCTGTCGAAGATTCGTATGGAGCAATGGGAATCGGAGGCGAAGCGGTTTTACGGTGTCGGTGGTGTGCGCGGCATCGACGCCGGTCGCTGGTTCGAACTCACCGGGCATCCCGAGCACGACCCCGACGCTGCCGACAGGCGGCAGTTCGCGATCATCGAAACGGTGTGGCTGATTGAGAACAACATTCCGTTATCGAGCCATCATGCGAACTTCCCGCATAGCCTGCAAAACCGTTTAGCCCAGGCGCGTGAAAGCACTCAGGACAACCCGGCTTCCAGCGTGACGCACGCAGATGGATCGAGCGGTTTTTTCCGCGTCGAGATCGAGGTCCAGCGCAAGTCCGTGCCGTTTCGCAGTCCGTTTGAACATCAGAAGCCCGTCATGCAGTTGCAGACGGTGACCGTGGTCGGACCTGGAGGACAGGAGGTCTATACAGACGAACTGGGCCGCGTGAAAGTGCAGTTTCACTGGGACCGCATCGGCCAACGCGATGACCAGAGTTCGTGCTGGATGCGTGTCGCGCAGCCGTGGGCAACTGGCGGCTTCGGCGGTATCCAACTGCCGAGAATTGGCGACGAGGCGGTTGTATCGTTTCTCGACGGTGATCCAGACAGGCCGCTCATTACGGCGCGCGTGGGCAACGGAGCGAACCGGCCGCAATGGGACCTACCCGATCAGCACATGCTGTCGGGGTTCGTCAGCAAGGAAATCGGCGGCAGCCAGAACAACGTCTGGCTCAAGGACGACACCACCGGTCAGGTGCAGACGCAAATACGCAGCGATCACCTCGAATCGGGGCTGCACGCGGGCTATATCACGCGGGTCAGTGAGCCGTCCGGTCGCGGCGAGAAGCGCGGCGAAGGCGTGGAGCTGCGCACCGACGGGAATGCGGCCGTGCGTGGTGCGCGCGGGCTGCTACTGACGACTCATCCGCGCTCAGGGGCAACCGGTGACGCGTTTAGCGTCGATGAGGTGAATCTTCAACTGGCGAATGCCCAGGATACGGCAGCGAGCCTCGCGCAGTCGGCTCAGACAGCGGGCGCACAGGATGGCGAACAGAAGGCAGTCGCCAGTACCTTGAAAGCGCAGGCGAAGGCCATTCAGGGCGGTGGAGCATTGAAGCAGTTCGAGCAACCGCACCTCGTGATCGCAAGTCCCGCAGGGGTCGCAACCAGCACGCCGGAGCAGATTCATCTGAGCAGCGGCAAGACCACCTCCGTCACGACCGGCGAGCACGTATCGATCAGCACGGGCGGTGGCTTCTTTGCCAGCGCGCGCCGTGCGTTTCGCCTGTTCGTCACCGAGGCAGGCATGCGACTCGTCGCTGCAGCAGGCGACATCGATGTGAAGGCGCTGAAGGACAGTATCAATCTGCTGGCGAAGCTGAACGTGACGGTGACCGCGACCAGGATCACGCTCAGCGCGCAGCAGGAGGTCGAGATCAACGGCGGTGGCAGCTATACCCGGTGGATCTCCGGGCAGATCAGGCACGGCACGTCGGGTGGCTTTGAGGTTCATTCGGCAAACAGGACGTTCACCGGGCCGGACAGCGTGAGCACTTCGACGATTCCTGCATTGCCGCCCGAGAAAGATCAACTGCACTTCGCATTGCAGGCACTCCAGGGCGAAGGGACTCAGATTGCCAGCGAGCCATACGAGCTATACAAGGGCAGCGCAAAGATCGGCGAAGGTGTCACGGACGAGTTCGGACGGATTGTCGTGAAGGATCACCGGGCTGGCACACCCGCCTACACGGCACGACTGAGCAACGGCGCGGAATATGACCTGAACGTGAAAGACGCGCTTGCAACCGATCCTGATCACGTCGACCAGCTCACGAACATGGGCGAACGGCATAGCTGAGCGCGACGCTCACCCTATTTATCAAAGAGGACCTAGACGTGGCCCAGTTCCCACTCAAGACTCACAAGCCTGCAAAGGTCGCTATCGACGAGCAGACACGGCAGGCGAAGAGTGCGCTTCAGTTCCTCGTTGAGCACAGGGACATTAAAGAAAAGCATGGAGACGGCACGTGCCCGATCACCCGGGGCAACACCCTGAACTTCATGATCTGCGGCGAAGATGGATTCAAACAGATCGCCAAAGACCTACGGGAAGCGAAGCAGTCGGCGGACATCGTCTGCTGGGGTTTCGATCCGGGCATGGAGCTTGAGCGGAACAGCGACACCTGGCCGCGCGGCATCCGTTACGGCGAGCTGCTCGACGAAATCACGAAGCGCAAGGAGAATCCGGTCACGGTGCGCCTGCTGATCTGGTACGACGACGATGGGTCCAAGGTCCAGAACAACATGCCAGGATTGACCGACGTCCCAGTCTCCCGCCTGGGGCACCCGATCCAGCGGTACGCTTTGCAGCAGGACCCACCGTATAAGGATTCGACGCGCAATCAATATTGCATCGACTGGTGGAACGTCAACTTGCCGGGCGGCAAGAGTGGACGCGGCACGAATCCGCGGTTGCAGGTTGTCCTACGTGGTGTCTCGCAAGCCGATGCGACCGCCTTGCGGGCAGTTGCACCTGCTGAAGAGGACCAGCCCGTCAGCGCCACGCTCAGCGTAACCGACGAGAAAAGCCAGCTGGAAAAATTTGCAACGCACCACCAGAAGCCAGTCCTGATCGACTACGCCTACGACAGCGGCAGCAAGGCGGTCGGCTACGTCATGGGACTGAATTCGGTAACGGACTACTGGGACCGGACCGCCCATGCGATAGATGATCCGAAACGTGAGGTCCTGTCGGATAAACAGATCAGCGACGAGTTGGCCCGTGAACTGTCAACGCAGCAAGCGCCTAGCAAGGACAGCCTGGCCAGCAGGGCTTACGAGGGTGTGCGAAACAGCTTTTCGAAACCTGAAGCTCAGCACGGGGAGGGCCACGAACACTATGTGCATGGTCGCCCCTATCAGGACTACGCATGCCGTGTGGTTGGGCCGGCGCTTGCGCAACTGCACTTCAACTTCGAGAACGGATGGGCGGCGGCACTCGGTCACCCGGTTCCGTTCCAGACACCACCAGAGCCACCGGTAAAGATTCCGAAGGTGGCGGGAAATCCGGCGCATCTTGTCCAGATCCTGCGAACGCAGCCCCATGAGCGTGAGAAGTCCATCAAGGAAGTCTATTTCCAGGCGACCAGTAGCGCCCGCAACTATATCTATATTGAGAACCAGTATTTCTTTTACCCGGAGTTTGCGCGGAATCTGATCAAGACGCGACAGAAGCATTGCAGCGACTGGATGAAAACGTCACAACAACCGGTCACCGAGATGCCGAAGTTGCACCTGTTTATCGTGATTCCACATCCCGAGCGCGGAGAGATGGTGCCGCGTACCTACGACGCGCTGACCTTACTTGGAGCCGGTTCGTCGATGGCTGAACAGAGCGATCTGGCGGACAAGGGTAATCTCAATTCTGTCTATGGAAAAAGTACCAGAGGACATGGTGAGGTACTTGACCGCCCCAGCACGGAGGATCTCGAACGAACGCTAGGTCTTGAGGTGAGTGTCGCCCGCCTGCGCACCAGTGGCGCTGATGCAGACCACAACATGGCCTATCGAGAAATCTATATCCACTCGAAGCTGATGATCATCGATGACGTGTTTATTACCGTAGGCAGCGCCAACCTGAATCAGCGCAGTATGTCAGTCGACAGCGAGATCAATATTGCTGCGACGGGTCAACTTTATGCTGCCGATCTGCGTCAGCGCGTGTTTGCGCTGCACTACGGTGGTGATATCCAATACAGCGGTAATGCAAAAGATCTACCCGATGCATTTGATAGTTGGAACCGCCGAATGAACAAGAATCAGGATGCCCAGCAGGCAGGTACGCAGCCGATGACTGGCTTCCTGCTGCCGTTTGAAGATCACCGTTCGACCACTACCCTGTACGGCTCAATCTCCGTACCATCCTCAACCCAATCTGTCCCCGCCTGACCGGACCTCGCATGAAAGCATTTCTCAATGCGCTGCGTATTGCCACCGCTGCCTTGCTGATGCTGGTAACTTCGGCTCACGCAGGCGCCCTGACCTCTCTGGGTAACAAGCTGACCACTGCCATGTCTGACCTGCCACGTTACGAGAAACTCCCGCTCTTCGATCCGCATCGCAAGGACTTCAACTGCGTCTATGAGGCACAACAGGTTCCGCCCCTCGATCCGCAGGCCGAGATGTGGTTTCAGCAGGCACTGGCGCTGGATGATCCGAGCGTCCCTATCGACAGGATCGACTACGCGAAGATGTATCAGCTTTATCTGCAGGCCGCCGAGCGAAACCACTGGAAAGCGATGCTCAATCTCGCATCATTGATTCTGAGCAAACGCCCCGGAGTGCCGGAACAGGATCCTGAAGCCGCGATCCAGTGGGTCGAGAAAGCAATGAAGCTGAATATTCCCGATGCCTACGACCGGATGGGTGTGTATCACCTCAACAGGATGGTCAAGGGCGGTGACGCCACCAGCGCCTATGCTTTCTTCCAGCGAGCGGCAGATATGGGTAGTCCCGCTGCAATGACTTTTCTAGGTTACAAACTGGCAGCAACCTACGACAATCCCAGTGAAGGTTTTTGGGGCAATCTGCCAGTCGGTACCAAGATGCTTGAATGTGCTTTTGCTCAGGGGTATGGAGACGCAGCCGAAAAGCTGGGCCTCATTTACGCCCGCGCAAATACGGGTGAGGCAAAACTCCGCGCGCTGAACATTTTGCACGAGGGCGTAAAGCTGGGAAGTGCACAGTGTGCTAGCAGTCTGGTCCCGGAGTTTAACGGCATGGACCTCGACAACGGGACCAATCTGGTTGGTCATATCGACAAGGCACGTGCCCAACGATATCGCAAGATTGCCGATGTCCTGAAACTCTACGACGGACGCCTGAAACTGCCCAACCTCGACAAGGTGCTCCCACTGCCTCCTGCGCCGTTGCCCAAGTGGGACGGCAACACACAAACGTTGATTAATGCTGCAAAGGCCGTCACACCTACGCCCAAAGCCCAGCAGAGCGCAGCGCTTCAAGGACGTGAATTCGTCTCGCACGGGTACGCGGTGCCGCCGTTGGAACAAAGCACGATGGCGATTATGGGTAACCAGATTGTGCCGCGTGATGGCTATTGGCTTGCTCTCTACGGTCCGCTATCTGCTGACAAAACCCAGCTGACTCCCGCCCGGCGGAACACACCTGAACGCTACCAGGCCGGTGAGCGCTTCGAGGCGCCGTCATTCGAATGGCTCACCGCCGACCATGTGCAATGGCACTACCTTGGTGAAGCCTATGCCTTGCCCCCGCAGCGGTACGATTTCCTGAAGCAGATGATCGATGCCGGGTTTCTGCGCGAGGTCGCTCAGCAGACTTCGCCTGTCCGGTGCAACGGCCAGCAGCGTTGCCCGCAGACCGGAATATGGGAAGGTCGTATAGCCGACGATCATCCGATGGCCACCCTGTATAACCGGTGGGATCGCCAGGCGTTCGTCGAGAAGGATCACGCGTTTCCGCAGCCCACGGCGCAGTTCATCGACGTCGCCGCCCACGACTTGCAATGGACATATCTGGGCAGCCCGAACGCGGAAACCGGCATGCCCGGCATAGGCGAGATCGTCTTGTAGACAGCCTGATCACACGCACCGTTTAAAGCGCCGATGATCGTCAAACTGGTCATTCTTCTCCTCCCGTTTATCGGTGTGATCGCTGCAAGCTGGCTCCTGCGCAAACGCATACCGCACGTGGTGAGCGTACTCGTGATTGTTGTCGTAGCGACAGGCGGTACGTGGTTAGCGTATTTCGTTATCGCACTGTCTTCTGTCCAATGTTTAGGGTCGTGCGGTTGATCGAATGACCGCCAGTGGGTTTCAGAAACGGCATTGCATCATGAGCCGGGTATTTTTCATGGAGTAAACCGATGGCTCGTCAGGTCATTGTCGTAGGCGATACGCTTGCCCCGCACGGGGGCGCTGTCACAACCGGTTCAAACGTCGACATCGTGGACGGCAAGCCGGTTGCCCGCAAGGGTGACACGGTTGAATGCAAGGAGCACGGAACGCAGACCATAGCGGAAGGGGACGGGAACAGCATGCTTGGCGGAGCCCCGACTGCCCTGCACGGGCATCATGCGACGTGCGGGTGCACACTCATAAGCCGTCATCCGACGCTTACCGTGCCTTGACCTCGTGCTCGGCTTGCCATTGAGGGATCTGGGTTGCCAGCGGCGGCAGTTGCGTACGTACGTAACCGACTGACCCGGAGTAACCGCGCTCTCGAGTTGTAGAAGCGAATTGCGCACGACTACGAACTGCCGTTCAAGCTCGTCACACAGCCATGACCGCGTCCGGAGTACAACCGCCGCTCGCCCCGTCAACTTGGGCGGCAGGTATCGAACTTAGCTGACGCTCGCCGTTTATCCGCTGCGGGGCTGCAATGCACCGCTTTGCTGTCATTCGTGATTCGATGCAGGCCAACGTCGGCTTCTGAGAA
Source organism: Paraburkholderia fungorum (assembly GCF_900099835.1). Lineage (NCBI taxonomy): Bacteria > Pseudomonadati > Pseudomonadota > Betaproteobacteria > Burkholderiales > Burkholderiaceae > Paraburkholderia > Paraburkholderia fungorum. Next base: position 19,938 of record NZ_FNKP01000003.1, on the reverse strand, counting down.
CGGCGAACGAGTCTTGGCGACCCTGAAGAGACCGTCGCGGCAAGCTAAAGCGGACACTCGCGCATGCGATCATCCAGTCCATTCATGCCAAAATCGCCATCCAACTAGCTCATGGATGGGCGGCCTCCTCCTTCGAGGCATAGATTTGGTGACACCATGCTCAAACACAACGTTCAAGCCGTATTGGATTCTTACTATGCCGAAGCGCTCACCGCAGTTGAGCCAGGCTTCGTTCCGTATTTTCGCGAACTGTCGGCGCCGTTTCTACTTAGCGTGTCTCAAACTTACCTCGACGCGCCCGTCCGCGTGATGTTCATCGGCAAAGAAACCAACGGTTGGTTTGACAAGCTGGAAAAATTTTACGAGCGCCGGGACCGCATTGATGTCGCGAAAGCTCGTTATGAGGAGCAACACCTCCGTGGCACTGGTAATAGCGAGTTCCTGCGGCAGTGGAAACGGTTTGCCGATGTGTTCACTGGCGGCGATCGGACAGCTGTTTGCTGGAACAATCTGATGAAGATGGACTGGCAACGGCCAAAGCGCGGCTACTCACGGACGTCGATCGCGCATTCGGCACATTTGTTCAATTTTTCGGTCGCGACCGTCAAATTTGAAATTGAACTACTGAAACCAGACCTGATCATCTTCGGTTGCGGTCACGGTTATGATCGTGCCTTGAAAGCTGTGCTTCCGGATCGTCAGCGTGTAAAGGTTGAGCCAAAGGCTCTTTGGCACTTCCGGTCGAATGGCATCGAGTGCTTTCGGACATTTCATCCAGATGCGTGGGATCACCACGCTCCACGGCAAATCAAACATTACTATCAGGAGATCATCGACATCGCTTCAGCGTTGTTTGCCGAGCGTCTGCCAGGGCGGAAAGCATCGACATAAGCCGCGTTCGTTTCGTCCTAACCCAATGCGAAATCGAACTCCTCAGGCATCAGCGTTGGGCGTACCGGCAATGCGTTGACGAGTCGCAAGTCAGAAGCCGACGTATGTGCAGCTTATATCTGGTCACGCGCGTGCCAGTCGATCGAACAACTTCTTGTGCTGAAAGTAGATCGCGACAAGCCGTGCTCTATGACCGTCTTCGGCATACCCTTTCGTTGCAGTTGCGAGTTTGCGGACCGCACGCCACTGTGCTTGTCGCCTTTGAACTAGCTTCGTCCGTGCACGCTGTTTCATGAGTCATGCCAGATAGTTTGCAATGACTTCGACGGTGCGCTCGGGGCGCCATGCTCATGCGGCCCGGCGGATCAATTGGGGGAGAGTTCGTCTCGGTGTCGATCTTTTTCGGCGCATTAACCATCACGTCTATCAAAAGACTGTTAGCGACCCGATTGTCGACGATCCCGCTCCATGTGTCGAGCGTCGGTTAGTGGCCGCACACGGTCCCATGCTGACTGGTTCGTCATTCCGCCCCCCATCAACTTACGCACGGCTCAGATGACCCAAATCTAACGGCCACTGACAGCAAAAAACCAGACGTTCAAATCTTGTCGGACACTCGCAAAGTTGAACTGATCCCGGAACGCGCTCGAACGTGATGAACTGTCGGTACAGCGGCAGAATGCGATGCGATCCAGGCAACGGCGCCGACGATCAGGGCGTCGGCAAAGTTAGGGTTATCGGGCCAAGTCCGTCAGGATCGCCGCCATTTGGTCACACGCAACGGCGTTTCATTCCGGTGCAGCCGAATAAGGGTGGGCCGCGATACGCATCGGCGGCTCAGCCAGAAGTTCCAGAATCTCGTCCCGGAGTTCGTCAGCTAGCGGGCTATTCTCATAGTGATCCTTTGCCTCTTCAGATGTGAATACCTCGATGTTCCAAAGCACATCAGGGTCGTCATCCTCACGCAGAATGATAAAACGATTGGATGCACCTGACTTCGCCATGCCGGCGGTAGCAAGTTCGAACAGCTTATCCCCGCTTCCGGGCTTGGCGCGCATTCTGATGATGTAGGCTGGCTGGTTCTGCAGGCGCATTGTCGCTCTCACTCTTTGCAACGTTCTGAAGGGTGTCGATGTTATGTCATCTTGGGGCTTCGAGGCTGGGGCCAAACGGCTTCCGCGAAATGATCGGCTGACCGCGCCGACGACCCTCCGCGGCGCAGCACGGACATCCCGCCATACATCAACCAGGCTTACCACCAAGACCAAGGAAAGGAAACGGAGGCGCAGGTTGAAAATATCTGGAGACTTCACCGTTGAAAGTGTTTCTCTGATCCTTACCGAGGTCGAGACGTTTGACCGGCGCGCCGGGAGCGAAGTCGACCTTCTTGAGGTCCACCCAGAATGTGTTGGGCGTCAGCGCCGATTCGAAGAAGTAGAGCATGCGCTTATGATCAACAACGGTACGCCAACGGGTAGACGAAATGTTAGGCTCGTCCGGCGTGGTAATGCCGTACGGCACGGACACGTTGCGGATTACGCTGAAAACACTGGCAAGTGCAACAACGGGGTCTTCGCTCTTCGGAATTGCGCTGATATAGAACGACGCACGCGCGAAGCGGTCGGCCGATCGATTCGTGCCGGGCAACCATACGGTGCCGCCAATCTGTTTCCAGTACGCGTTGAGTGCGAGTTGCTCGTCGAAGGTCGGCGAGTTAGTCATAACCTGATACTGCCGCCCGTGGTGAATGACCTGCCTGCCCCCCACGTACTCGACAATTGCGCTGTCGCCCGTCGCATCCGACATCGACAGATGCAGCGTGGCGAGGCGTTCTTCACCGGGGACGTTGTCCGTGACGATGGTGAACGGCTCCTTCTCCAGCGCGGCTACCGCTTCCGAAACGGTCGCGAAGTTGTCGAGCACGTACTGCGCCCACGCCGCGATGGTGAGTCCGGGTCGGGAGTCCTTGTTGAACGCCGGGTATTGCGATTCGACGAGCCACAGCAGTTCGGCTGCAAGACCCTTTTCATTCACGCCGTCGGTGGTAGAGACGTCGTAGCCGGTGGCGACGACGCTTCCATATTTTGCGGTCCATTTCAGGGAGTTCGGACCGGCCTCTCCGTTGCGAGCGATACCACGGGGGAGGATGTAAAGGTTGGTGGAAATGTCGAGCTTCCAGTCCATCGATCGGGCGGTGATGACGTCGTTGTCGGCACCAAGATAGACAACCCTCGTGCAGGCAAGCGATGCAACCGGAGTAACAACCTGCGTCGCTGCGGCGACAAGAACGGTAAGAACAGAACAAAAAGAGTGGCGCACACAAACTCCTAACTCTGGTCAGGGATTCGGGGTCTCGCAAACGCTGCGCGCGCACATCGCGCGGCCCGTGGGCATTGGCTGGCAGGCGGGCACATCAGCAATCCATTTTACGGGTTTTACGGCGACGCTAGGGGGCTGGAAGGGTCTCGCAGACATTCGAAGCAACGACCTCGACCGTCCTTTCATTGGGGCCTTGTCTGGCGAGCAAGGGTCACCTCCCGCGCCGGCTCGACTCGCGGCGATCACCTTGATTGCCACCTGAATTTCTCCTATTCCGTTTAGCACTCTCGAACGACCGCTTACATTGTTTTATCGAGCTGCAGCCCCTGGCTGATCAGAGGCCTCTCCGCCCATCCGTCTTCACCTGAACTTCAGCAGAGTCCGCCGTCCGAACGTCACTCAGAAGCCGTTCACGACCATCAATCCTTCAGACCGTTGCCTCCCTACCCCCTCGCTTATAATCCCCGCATTGATAGTGAATTCACCAGCGGAGAACCCCAATTTATGAGCCAGCCACGCGGGCGATATCCGGGATCTCGGGACAAGGGCCTGCACCAATCGCGGCCGGCCCCAAAACAGACATCCCATCGACAGAACAAGCCGTACGCAAAATCGCCACCCGCACGAGATGCGGGCCAGACCGCATCCATTTTCAAAACACGTTCATTCAAATGGCTGGTTGATGCAGTAGGCGCCGAGAACATCGCATTAGGACTCGATTCCAACCTCTCGCGCGTGGCGGAATTGATCAACGGCGAGAGATTCACACCTGAGACGGCCTTCCACATTGAAACGACGCTCGGACTGCCCGAAGGGTTTTTCGATCAGCCCAACCCGGCCCTCCCGTCCGCGACAATCACTCGTCTGAAGGCGCCGCTTGACTTTATCCACGCCAACATCGAACCCGAATTGACGGACGAGCAGAGACCGTCAACGCTGACGAACACCCATACGTCCAATGACCGTTTGCACCGGGAATCAGAAATGCCAAAGAAAATTGACAGCGGCTCGCCAAAGTCCGTCGTGAGGAACAGTCCTGCACAGGCAAAGTCAGCCGCTGCGCCTTCCGCGAAAGCAGCATCAGCGAAAGCCAAAGCACCCATCAAACGCGGGGCCCAACAATCCCTGCCGTTGAACGACGAGGCGGCCGTGCAGAACATCCGTCGCGCCAACCTGCACGTACTTACATCGCGTAAGGGATCGAAGGTGCGCCTGGCTGCGGTAGTGGATATCAGCGCCTCCAATCTCGACAACCGTCTGTACGGCCAGAAGCGTATGGACGACGCCGAAGCGCACCGTTTCACAGAACGCCTCGGACTGCCGTCAGCCTGGCTGGATATCCCGCGCGAGGTAACGGACATTCCCGAATCGGTGTCGGCATTGCTCGATCCGCAATCGGGTCGACCGGCACCCGATCAGCAGCCGCGATCAGTCGCGACCACGCCGGAAACAGCAGTGGCAAGAAAGTCCGCGAGTAAGAAAGTGAAAGCCGCGAGCAGTCGACATGTTCAACCGTCCGCGGTAGAGCAAAGCACCAGCGCCGTTGTGACGAAGGACGCAGTAGAGGCACTGGATACAGCATCGACGTCTGCGCCCACTCCTGCGGTCAAGCAAGCTGCCGACAACGATGCCTCGCTGCCCGTTTCTCACCTGCAGCCTGCGCCGGTTCCCTTTACCGCGGCCGTCGCGGAGCCCAGTCGCTCTGCTACTGTCACGAGCCTCTACGATCTCGTCGGCATCGAGCCTATCGCAGAGGCGCTGATCAAGACCCTCGCAGGCAAAGCACGAACCGGCCGGCTGGACGAAATGAAGGCGTTGGAACTGTTACGTCAGATCGTGTCGCTTTGATCTGACTGGCCAGCCCGTGAGGCACGGGTGACTCAGATCCGCGATCCGGCAAATCCGCATGCTCAGCGACATACGCGAGGCTCGCGCACAGCCGGATCGCAAGCCACTCCGCTCATCCTCTGCAACGAGACGGTTATACGTGCTTCCCGCGCGCCGCAAGATTCCTGAACAACGCGCGCGTGCCGAACACCCAGGGCGGCACTTCCGTGCACAACCCGACGCGATTGACCAACGCGCCTAACGTACCGGTCGAGATGGTCACCGTATCGCCGAGTTCGTGAGTGAACCCGGCACCCGCGCCATGCCGGTCTTTAACCGGGGAGAACATCGTGCCGAGAAACAGCATGAACCCATCCGGGTACTGATGATGCGCGCCGTACGTCTGGCTGACGAGATCGAGTGGGTCGCGGCTGATCGCCTTCATATGGCTGACACCTTGCAGTTCGAAGCCGTCTGTCCCTTCGATATGCAGACTCACCGACGCCGAGCGCACCGTGTCGATTGTGAAGCTCTCGTCGAACAGTCGAACGAACGGGCCGATCGCGCATGACGCATTGTTATCCTTGCATTTACCGAGCAGCAGCGCAGAGCGGCCCTCGATGTCGCGCAGATTCACGTCGTTGCCGAGCGTTGCGCCCACCGTTTCGCCACGCGCATTCACCGCGAGAACCACTTCGGGCTCCGGATTATTCCAGCTGGACGCGGGCAGCAAACCCACTTCGTCGCCCGATGCAACGGGGGACATGGGCTGCGCCTTGGTAAACACTTCGGCATCGGGGCCAATGCCGACCTCCAGATATTGCGACCAGAGACCGCGTTCAGTCAGTTCGGCTTTCAGACGCATTGCAGCGTCGGAGCCGGGCACGATCTGCGAAAGGTCCGAGCCGATGGTCTGCTGGATCGTCGCGCGTACTTCGTTTGCACGGCTCGCATCGCCGCCTGCCTGCTCCTCGATCACCCGTTCGATCAGGCTGACCGCAAAGGTGACACCGCACGCCTTGATGGCCTGAACATCGCACGGTGCGAGTAGTTTCACCTGAGGCGTCTGCGGCGAAAACTGCTGCGCCATGATTTCCACTACATCGCCAACGTCCTCGCCCTCACCTGCACGCGCGACATGCAACAGATCGGCGCGATCAAAAAGATCCGCCGTAGTAGGTGCAATGCCCGTGATATCGATCATCTTCCCGTTGCGCACCACGACGACGCACGGCCCCTCGAACGAAGTCGTTTTACGCCACACACGCCCGACCAGCAGCGCGCTCTCCAGGTCTGCAGGAAGATAAGACCGCGCAGTTGCGATATCCATTACTCGACTCTCCAAAACAGGTGTCGGAGCGCTGCGAACGCGCCCGAATCTGAAAATCAGACGATCAGTTTCCGTTTCTGGGCATGACGGTCTTGTTGATCACGCTCATCTGACTGTCGACATTCGCGGGTGTGACGAGAAGAACCGGGATCGACAGGTTCTTCTGACTCAGCGACGAGTCGTATAACGCATTCGCCGCCTCCTGTCCCATCAGGAACGGCTGCTGCATGCCGGAGGCCAGCAGTTGGCCTTTCTTCAGCATGTCGATAAATTCGGGAATGCCGTCGAATGCGACGAGCGCAACATCCTTGTCGCGATGACCAATACGGATCGCGCGCGCAGCCCCGAGTGTGGGGGTGTCGGTCTCGACGAAAACCGCATGCATATCCGGATGGGCGGTCATCATGTCCTGCACAAAGCTGAACGTCTCGTCAGGCGTGTACTTCTGCATCTGATTCAGCGCCATCTCGTGAATGCCCGCCTCGCTCATCGCGCGGCGAAAGCCAGCGGTGCGCAGCTTGCCGTTTTCCCGTCCGAGCGAAATGGTGACGATGCCATAGCCGCCCTTTTGCCAGCCACGTTGCACCATCACGCGCGCGAGTTCCTTGCCGACTGCGTAGGCGCCCTTCTCGTCTTCGGAGCCTACGTAGGTCCGGTAGTCGCCCGAGGTCGTGCCGATGCCGGCGATGCTGACCGGAATGCCATGCTGCTTTGCGAGCGCCAGCACGCTCGGCGCGGTGCTCGAGTCGGTCGGCGACAGCACGATGCCCGCCACGCCCTGCGCAATCGCGTCCTGAGCGTTCTTCAGTTGCGTCGCGGCGTCGTTGTGCGAGTCCATGTAATTGACGGTGCCACCGTGCGCCTTCACGCCCGCCGCAACGCCATCGCCGACGACATGCCAGAACGGCAGATCGAGCGCCGGCGCGATATAGACGTATTGCTTACCCGCCGCCTGGGCGCTCGCGTTTTGCGCGGGAATACAGGCGATCATTGCGCCAAAGGCAATTCCTTGCAGCAGATGCCTGACGGTTTTCAGTTTCGTGTTCATGCGCTCCTCCAGATCTTTTTGTTCACGTGGTGATGCTTAACGTTTGGTACCGCTCGTCAGCCGCTCGATCAGTACTGCAACGAGAATGATGGTTCCGATCGCCGTCCCTTGCCAGTACGGGCCGACGCCCAGGAGGTTCAGACCGTTACGGATCAGAACCATGATGAAAACGCCGAACAGACTCCCCAGCATCGAGCCGCGTCCGCCAAACAGACTCGCACCGCCGATCACCACGGCGGCAATCGCGTCGAGTTCGAGGCCATTTCCCGCGAGCGGATCGATCGACATGAGCCGCGAACTGAGAAACACCGACGCGAGCCCTGCCGATGCACCGGACACCGCGTAAGCGAGGTTGGCGTAGCGAGTGGTCCGCAGACCGGCGGCCACGGCCGCGTCGCGATTCGATCCGATCGCGTAGATCGTGCGGCCGCCTTTAGTGCGCTGGAGATACCACCACGCAATCGCAAACAGCGTCAGCAGGAACAGAAAATTGACCGGTATGCCGAAGACTTCCGCGACGCTCAATTCGGAGAGCGCATCGGGCAAGCCTGAGATCGAGTTGCCATTGCTGATCAGATAGGCGACCGACCGGCAGATCGACATCGTGCCAAGCGTCACGATGAAGGGCGCAATCCGGCCGAAGTTCACCAGAAAACCATTGAGCAAACCCAGGCACGCGCCTGCGCCAATCGCGACCGGCACGCCGAGATATAACGGAAGTCCGGCGCGGGTGGCTAGAATCCCGAAGATGATCCCGGCTACGCCTGTCACCGCGCCCACCGAAAGATCGATGCCGGCAACGAGGATCACAAAGGTTTGCCCGATTGCGACGATCCCCACCACGACCGACTGATCGAGCAGGTTATAGATGTTGCCCGAGGTCAGAAAGCGCGGGCTGGCGACCGACATGACGATGAAAATGACCAGCGCCACGCCGATAATCCGCACGTCGGACGGCAGACGTAGCGGCGCTCGCGTCGATGAGACCTTCGCGGAACCCTGGTCGAGTGCCGCAGTGGCTGTCTTTGCGTCACGCATGTCGACGTCCCTTGCTCAATTTCAGATGATGGATATCCGCGGCCTGCATCGCCGACATCAGGTGTTGTTCCAGCATGGCTTCCGAATGCGTGCTGTCGACCGGAAACGTCATGCCGAGCCAGCCGAACGAATGGCCGGATTCGTTGGCCAGTTCGAACAGGATCGACCGGCGCGCTTCGTCGTTTCTGAACTCCGCGCTGCGCAAGCCGGTCAGCGCACAGGGAATGGCCGTCTCCCCGATGTGCGGAAACGCGTTCCGTGATATCCCGACGGGAAGATCGCTGCGCTCCGAGAGATCGAAGCAGAACACGCGGCCCGCCACCACGTCGATCCAGTAGGTCGTGCAGCCCAGTTGACCAGGCAGATCGGCAATCACCTTGCGCAACGCGCCGGAAGATGAACGCGGCGCGGCGAACATCGTGAGTGTCTGAGGATCGAATACATCGCTGCCGGCACTGGCGATCGAACGTCCATCGCTGAGAACGAGTACTTCGTCCGACATGCCGAGCAATTCCTCGAAGTCCGACGACACGATGACGATGCCCATGCCTGCTTCGGCGCACTGCCTGATCACCGAATAGATATGGCTGCGCGTGCCGATGTCGATGCCTCGGGTCGGCTCGTCCAGCAGTAGAATCTTCGGCTGGGTCAGAAGCCATCGGGCCAGCAACATCTTCTGCTGTTGTCCGCCGCTCAAACTGGTCACGGCGGTCCTGACCACATGCGCGGGCATGTCGAAATCCTGGATAAACCGCTTCACTGCGCTGGCCGCAGCCGATCGCCACGTTCTCCCACCCGCCTGGCCCAGCATCGGCAGCGTGAGATTCTCCTGTAACGAGAGGTCGGGCACGAGGCCCTGGCTGCGTCGATCTTCGGTCAGCAACGCCATGCCCTTTGCTACAGCATCCCTCGGGTGACGCGGTACGAACTTCGTACCATCGACACGGATTTCCCCGCCCCTGATCTTTCTCAATCCAAATAGTGTTTCCAAAGTCTCGGTTCGGCCCGCGCCGACCAGTCCACCGAGCCCGAGAATCTTGCCCCGCTCCAACGTGAACGAAACATCTTTCACACCGGCTTCCGCCGAGAGGTTCTGCGCTTCGAGCAACGCTGTTCCGTGATCACGCGTAGTGATCGCGGTGCCCTCCGCGCGAACACGCGGCTTCGCATACAAAGACGAAACGCGCCGTCCGACCATCCGCTCAACCAGATCGTTCGGGTTGGTCTGATGCACCGGCAGATCGCTCTCCACGGTCGACCCTTCACGCATGATGGTGAAGCAATCCGATATCTCGAACAGTTCTTCGAGACGGTGCGAGACGAACATCAACGCGCTGCCGTCATCGCGCAGCTTTCGCATGATGCGGAAAAGATGCTGTACTTCTCCGGGCGACAGCGACGCGGTCGGTTCATCGAAGATAAAGATTTTCGAGCGCTGCAGCGTCGCGCGAGCGATCTCCACCATCTGGCGATTGGCCATCGACAACGAACCCGCACGCTCGTCGAGCGCCAGATGCGTGACCTCCAGCGCCGCTAATGCTTTGGCGGCGTCCGCGCGCAACGACCGCCAGTTGATGCGCGCCGGCGATGCAAAGCGCGGCAACACCAGGTTTTCGAGCACGCTCAGATCGGGCGCAATACTGGTTTCCTGCAGCACGATGGACACGCCGCTTTCCATTGCATGCCGGGGCGAGGTGAATTCGGTCGCCTTGCCTTCGTAGACGAACTCGCCGTTCGTCTTCTGATAATGTCCGCTGATGATTTTCGACAGAGTCGACTTGCCCGCCCCGTTCACGCCAACCAGCGAGTGAATTTCACGAGCCCGCAGGCGTAGGCGCGCATTCGTCAGCGCCCTGACGGGCCCGAAGCGTTTTTCGACCTTCTCTGCAATCAGAATGTCCATGGGTGCATCGCCGGTCGGAATCAAATGCGGTACCAGGTTTCCGCCGAGCGCTGGAACAACGCTTTCTTTTCGTCGGCGCTGAAGTCGGCCACGATCGTGCGATAGGCGTTCACCAGCGTGGCGTAGTCGGCGTACAGGCCGTCGAGCGGCCAGTTCGTGCCGAACATGCAGCGCTCGACACCGAAGAACTCGATACATTTTTCGATCCACGGCGTAATCGATCCAATCGACCAGTTGTGGTCCACCATGAGTAGCCCGGAGAGCTTGCAAGCAATGTTCGGCGCCTGTGAGATCGCCTTCATTCCTTTGCACCACGCGTGGAAGTACTCCACGCTGCGCTGTTTCGGGAAGCCGCAATGTCCGAGGATGATCCGCACATCCGGGAATTGCTTGGCAAGCTTGAGTACTTTGTCGGTGTGCGCAATGTCCGCGTCCATGTCGAATACGAGATCGCGTTTGCGCAAGCCTTCGAAACCGCGCAGAAAGGCGGTGTCGTTCAGAATGTCCGGCCCATAAAACGTCAGCATCCGGACGCCGCGAAAATTCGCGTACTCGAGGTGGCGATCCAGTTGCTGTTCATTGTTCGCATCCATCAGTTCGCCGCGCGCGATGATCGCATTGGGGAACCCGTCCTTGTCGGCCACGCTTTGCAGCCACGCGGTTTCGCGAACCGGGTCGCCCTCGCCGTCGGCGGTTTCGATATGGACTGACTTGATCAGATTGACCGGTGCACCGGCGGCCTTGAGATCGGACACCACGTAATTGCGCTTGATCGCCGAATAGTCGCCCGAAGGATGGCCTTCGAACGGTTTGTCGGTCAGCCATGCGTAGTGAAGCTGGCTGAGATCCCAAAGATGGTGGTGAGCGTCGACAAAAGCGAAGTCGTCTGAAGCCATCACTGCCTCTACAAGTTGGATTGGAAAATCACACGGGTCCGGCGGTCGCCTCGCCGACGCTCAGGCGGCCAGCATCAGCTGGTTTTTGCCTTCCTGAACGATCTCGCCGTGCTGGTTGCGAACCTTGATGTCGAGCGTCACGATGCCCCGCGTGCCCGACTTCGTGAGACGTTTGCCCGCGATGGTGATCTCGGCGTCGATCCGGTCGCCCACATACACCGGGCCGACAAAACGCCACGAGTCCCAGTTCAGCGCGGCAATCACGTCGAACTGGATCAACGACCGGTTCTTCAGACCGTCCACCAGTCCGAGCACCAGCAGACCGTGCGCGAGCCGCCCGCGAAAACCGAGATCCGTGGCGAATTTCTCGTCGGTGTGATGCGGCATGAAATCGCCCGTCAGTCCCGCGAAGCCCAGAATCTGTGCCTCTGACACTGTTATACCCGGTGTGATGAACGCGTCGCCCTCGTTCAGGTCCCCGAACTTGTTCAAGCTTGTCGTATGCATGGTTTTTCCAGAATGATCGGCCTGATAACTAGTCCGCGAGATTCCGGCCTCGCGTTTCCGGCCCGATAATGAGACCCACGGAAGTAATCACCGCCATGGCGATGGCGTAGATCGCCACCGGAATATAGGAACCGCCGCCCGCTTGCAGTAACGCCGTACAGATAAACGGCGCAATGCCCCCGGCGAATACCGCCGACACTTCCCGCACCGTAGAAATCGCCGTGAAGCGGGTACGTGCGCCGAATAGTTCGTTGAAGTAGGCGCCTTGAACCGACAGCATCGCGTAGTTCGAGAAGCCGATTGCAATCGCAATGGTCGCGATGATCAGCAGGCTGTTGCCCGAGTTCAACAACCAGAAATACGGAAACGTGCCGATACCGAACAGCAACGAGCCAAACAGATAAATCGGCTTACGTCCAACGCGATCCGACAGCCAGCCGAAAAAGGGAATCGTCACGATGCCGAGACTCGCGCCGATCAGCACGCCTGCCAAACCTATGTTGCGCGACACGGCGAGTTGTTTCGTGATGTACGCGAGCGTCCAGATCTGGAAGAAGTAGCCTGACATGTTCTCCGCGAATCGCGCTGCGAAAGCAATCCAGAAACGCGGGCCGGCTTCGCGGAACATCTCCTTCAACGGTTCCTTCGTGACGTTCTTCTCTTTCTTGAGTTGCTCGAACACCGGCGATTCGTTGACCTGTCTGCGGATATAGGCACCGGCGGCAATGGCGAATACGCTCAGCAGAAACGGAATGCGCCATCCGTAGCCGAGAAAGTCGGCCTCACTCATCAGGTTGTTGACGATGAAGAACACGCCTGCCGAGAGCAAGGTGCCCAGACATACACCAAGCGTGGGGAGACTCGCGTAGAAGCCGCGCTTGCTCGCGGGCGCGCACTCGGCGGCCAGCGTGACCGCACCGCCGTACTCTGCACCAGCGGCGAGCCCCTGAAGAATGCGCAATACGATCAGCCCGATCGGCGCAGCCATGCCGATGGACGCATAAGTCGGCATGAAGCCGATAGCCATCGTCGCAGTTCCCATCAGCACCAGCGTGATGACCAGCACTTTCTTGCGACCGTAAAGATCGCCGGCGCGGCCGAATACGACGCCCCCTATGGGCCGCGCGAGAAACCCGACCGCGTAGGTGCCGAAAGCCGCCAGTGTGCCCGCCGAAGACGACAGCGAGGGGAAAAAAAGCTTGTTGAAAATCAGCGCAGCAGCGGTCGCATAGATGTAAAAGTCGTACCATTCGAGCGCCGTGCCGATCACCGCCGACACGGTCGCATTGCGCAAACTGCGCGCATCGACCTTCGGTACGACCTGCGAATGAGCTTTTCCCGCAACGGGCGGCTCGACATCGAGCCGTGCATTGCCGGGCAGCGAAGTATTCCCCTGCGTCATAGTCTCCTCCTGACCCAAAGGTCGGACGTGCGCGGCTCTTGATGGCCGGCGTGTTATCGGGTGCTCGATTTCATCACTTCGCAACGCGAAGTGGGAATGGTTGTTTCACCTGACCGACTGCTGTTTAAAACCCGCATTCAACGCCGCAATGAGTTGACGATGCGACGTACCGTCCACCAGTGCCGCACGGATCGCAGACGACGCACGCGTCTGGAACGCGATATAGCCCGAATAGCGTGGCCGCACATACGCCTGTTCGATGGTCGCCAGCGTATCGCGGTAGAAGTTACCGGAGGCATCGTTCACGCCCGCGTGCGTCCATGCCGCGCGATGACTCGGCTGACCGTGATGCGCAGGAATGAAGTCGACCTGCGTGCTTTCCGACATCAGGAACCGCAGATGATCGAGCAATTCGCGCGATGGCTTCGAGCGCCGGCTCAGCGCAATGCCCGTGCCGCCGAGCGTCGAACCGTGACGGCCTGCGGGCCTCGCAACGGGCACGTCGACGAACTTCACCGGCGCGCGCTCGTCAGTGCGCGTCGCGTAATTGACGTAGCCATAAATCAGCGGACAGAAATGCACTTCGTCGTTACGGCTCATGAATTCGAGCATCTGGATCGGATTGAGCGCGTGAGTCGCCGGATTCATGCGGCCGACCAGCGTCGCCATGACGTCGAGCACCTCGAGCGCGGTCGCTTCATCGACGAAATGCGCGGCGCTGCGCTCCACTTCAGGCGGGCTGCCGAAAGCCGTCATCATCGAACAGAAACTCAGCATGGCGTGCGGACCGGCGATAGACAAACATACGCCGCCGTCGCTCGACAGATCCACCACATCGGTCCAACTTGCCGGCAATGCTCCGTCGATCAGATTGGCTCGTGCCGCGGCCACCTGAGTGGCGGCATCGAGCGGCAACGCCCACTGCCTGCCTTGCCACGCGTATGACTCATAACTCGCCCCGACTGATTGCGCGGCCCAGCTCTGCAACTCCTGCGCAGAAAACAGTTCCTCCAGCGGCCAGAGGCACCCGGCCTCGACCGCTTCGCCGACATGCGGATGATCCAGCACGACCAGATCATATTGTTCGCACAACTCGCCGATAGGGTGCGATTCGAAACCCTCCAGCGATTGCGTTTGCCACTGCAGGTTGAGATCCGCCGCCTCGGGCAATGCGGAAGCGGCATCGAGCGCGGCAAAGCCTCGCGGATGGTCCCATGTCAGACCGCGGATGCTGGACCGAGCCATTCAGGCCGCCGTCTCGTTGATGACCCGATCGCGCAGCAGCGCGTCGATCGCCGTCTCGTCGTAGCCCAGTTCCTGCAACACCGAGCGCGTATGTTCGCCCACCTGAGGCGCACCGATGCGCACAGAAGCCGGGGTTTTCGAGAACTTGTACGGAAAGCCCGGCGCCTTCACGCGCCCTTCGCTCGAATGATCGTATTCGACGAAGGTGCCGTTGTGCTGGATCTGCGGGTCGTTGAGCAACTGCTCGTAGCCGTACACGGGGCCGGCCCAGATACCGTTGGCGTCGAAGGCCGCGAGCCACTCGGCGGTGGTGCGGGTGGCCAGCCGTTCACGCGTGCGCGCATAGATCTCGTCGCGATGCGTCCACGGATCGGTCGTATCGTTCATGCCAACAAAACTCGGCTCGCCGATCACTTCACCAAAGGTCTTCAACGAAGGCATCGCGACGATCACGAAGCCATCGACAGTGGCAAACGCACCGTACGGCGCGCGGATGTAGACGTGGGCATGCGGCTCGGCCGAGCGCTTCTGCGGCAGCCCGCCTTGCATGTACACGGACAGTTCCTGCATCTGCAGGGTCGTGATCGCGTCCAACATATTGACGGTCACGAGTTGGCCCTCGCCGGTTCGCTCGCGATGCAACAGCGCCGCGATCACCGCTTCGAATGCCGTCGACGCGGCGACCGCATCGACCAGATACTGACCGGCCGGAGACGGCGCATCACCTGCACGGCCGGTCGACAGCATCGCCCCGGACATGCCCTGCAGCAGCAGGTCCTGCCCCGGACGGTGCGCATAAGGGCCGTCTTCGCCATAACCCGACATCGACACGTAGACGAGCGACGGGTTCAGTTTCGACAGCGATTCGTAGTCCACGCCCAGTCGCTTCGCCACGCCGGGACGATAGTTCTGCACGAATACATCCGCCGACTTCACGAGATCGAACAATACGGCGCGCCCCGCGTCGTTCTTCAGATCGACGGCCAGCGAGCGCTTGTTGCGGTTCAGCGAAAGAAACGACGCGTTGATCCTGTTGCCCGTCGCGCCGCCCGCCGGCGTATGACGTTGCCACTCGCCGTCGAGCGGCTCGACCTTGATGACGTCTGCGCCGAGGTCTCCAAGACGTTGGGTAGCGAACGGACCGGCCATGGCAATCGTACAGTCGACCACCTTGTAACCGGAGAGGATTGATTTGGCAGCTTGTTGAGGCATGAGAGACAGGACCCTGAGTGATTGTTTGCGATAACATGTTAGCGCAAACAATCACTCAGGGTCAAAGGCTGGTTGCCAGGGGTTTTTACGGAGTTTGGTTAAACAGATCAGTCCGCCGGGATCGCGGAAATGCACGGAAAACAGGCATATATCGCGTGGAATGGCACGCGCCGGGTGGCGTAGCCGCACAGAGAGGGATGCAAGTGCCCGGTTTCTGACCGGGCTCCCGTTTCATCAGACCGTTCGTCAGGCGCTACCGCGTCGCACGAGTTGATGCGTCAACACGATCTTGGTGGCGGCATCTTCGACTTCGTTGATGCGTGCGAGCAGCATCTGCGCAGCCGTCGCGCCCATTTCGTCGGGCTTGGTTCTGACCGTGGTCAGAGACGGCGTGATCATGGCCGCGAGTTCGTAATCGCCGAACCCGCAGATGGCAAGCTGCTCAGGCACCTTGATGCCGCGCCGGTTGCATTCGAGGATCGCGGCCAGCGCCATCGTGTCGGCGGAGAAAAAGATCGCGTCGGTCATGGGCGCGTCGCGCAACACTTCATCGAGACCGCGCACGCCGTCGCTGGCGTTCATCGGCAATTGCAACTCAACGCGCAGAACAGCGGGCAGTTTCGCTTCTTTCACGGCTTTGCACAGACCGAGATAACGGCTCTCCGCACGCGAGTCCTGCGCGCTCGCGCCGCCGACGAAAGCGATCTGTTTTGCGCCCCGTCCGCACAACAGTTTGCCCACGTCGTAACCGGCCGTGAAGTTCGAGAAACCGACGGCCATGTCGATGGGCTCGCCATCCGTGTCCCAGGTTTCGATCACTGCCACGCCGCTTTCCTGCAGCAGCGAACGGACCTTCGCGCTATGTTGAAGACCCGTGAGTATCACGCCCATCGGGCGGCGTTCGAGCAGGCTTTGAACAATCGCCTCTTCGCGTTCCTGCGAGTACTCGGTATTGCCGATGATCACCGAAATCTTATGCGGTTCGAGCGTATCGATCACACTCTTCACCTCGGCCGCGAACGCGGTGCTCGACAGCGTCGGAATAATGACGGCCACCACCCGGCTCGAAGCAGAGGCGAGACTGCGCGCCGCCTCGTTCGGGATATAGCGCAGCGCCTGAATCGCCTCTTCGACGCGGCGCCGCGTCTTGTCGGTCACCAGCGACGAATTGGAAACGACACGCGAAACAGTTTGCGCCGACACACCGGCGTACTCGGCCACGTCGAGCATCGTGACCGTGCCAGTGGAGCGGCTTTCTTTCTGGGGATTTTTTGTTTTCATAACGAGAGCTTGTTACGTGCTGCCCGTTAGTCTAACAAGACGGGACGCCTCGACTCAGCGGACTTCAACATGGCCTCGACGACCTGCACCGAGCGCATGCCGACCAGACCCGAACCGCAATTCTCGACCGGCTTGCCAAGACACAGATCGACGAATGCGTTGACCGGCTCCGCGCAGGTGTAAGCGCCCGATCCGGCTGCGATGTCCATCTCTTCATCGTCGCCATCGACGCGGCGCAGCCATAAACGCTCACGCTCCACGTCGAGCAGCAGGCAACCCTCCGTGCCAAACAGGCGGATATCCACCTGGAACGGCGAGCCGGGCGGCAACGAGGCCGAGCCGGAGATCGAACCGGTCGCGCCCGACGCGAACTGCACCGCGAGCGCGTTGTACAGGTCGGTGCCGATATCGGACAGCCCGAGCGTCGCGAACACCTCGCGCGGCGCGAGGCCGGTCACGTAGAACATCCCGCCCAGCAGATGCACCAGTTGACCCCAGCCGTATCCGCCGCTGCCCTTCGTCGTCCATGTGGCCGATTCGGGACGGAACATTTCGTTTTCGGTGCCCTGAAGCTGTCCGCCGGACATCAGGTCTTCGATCGGTGTGGCCATTTGCGCGACCACGTGCCGGATCGTGCCGATGCGTCCGTCGCTCACCAGTTGATGCGCCCGTCGGAAATACGGCTGAAAATTCCAGCCATACGGCACGAGAATCTGCCTGTCGGCCTGCTTCGCCACGTCGATCAGTTCGTTCGCCTCCTGTGCCGACGTCGCCATCGGCTTCTCGACCATCACATGACAACCCCGGCGCAACGCCGCCTTCGCATGTTCCGCATGCATCCGGTGCGGCGACGCGACAATCACCGCGTCCAGTTCCGGCAAATCGAGCAACGCACGGTAGTCTTCGAAAGCATGCTCGAAGCCGAACGCTTCTTTCACTTGCCGAAGCTCTGCCTCGCCGGGCCGCACCACCGCCGCCAGTTCGACATCCGGCCGCCCCTTGAGCACCGGCAGATGATTCGCGACAGCCCACGAACCCGCGCCGATCAGCCCCACGCGAAGCTTCCTGCCAAGCGGTGCCGGATTATTCATGGCCGGCTCCCGGCGTGAACGGCGCACGGTCGATCAACGCACGGAACTTGTCCGGCACCGAGATCGCGGGGTCCTTGAAGTAGGCCTTGTAATCGACGCCCGCGACCAGTGCGATATTGCCCCACGGATCGAGTGCGCCCGAACGCACGATCACCTTCGCGCGCTGTGCGAGAGAACCCACGGTCTCTTCGTAAGTGACGGACGCGAAATCGCGCTCGTCGAACCACTTTCTGAGCGACGCGAACAGCGGCTTGTTGTGCTCCGCGACCTCGGCGGCGAACATCACCTTCTCGACGATGAGTTCGGGCGCGATCAACGCGTAAAGCTGTTCGAGTGTCGGCAGATTGGGACCGATCGCGAGATCGATGCGCCACGCGTCGCGCGGAATCGGGAAGCCGGCGTCGACGATCATCATGATCTGGCCGTGCCCCATCGACGCAATCGCTTCGGAAAGCTGCTGGTTGAGAATGCCGCTTCGTTTCATGTTCTGGCTCCTTCAGGGGTGAATGCAATCGCGCGATCCAGCTCGGCGTGAGACACAGGGTCCACGTATTCCTGAGCCACGCGCCCGTTTCGGAACAGCACGATCCTGTCGGCGAGGTTCGCCAGTTCGAGCGAGTCCGACGACGTGAAAATCACCGCCGACCCCGCATCGGCGATCTGCCGCAGAATGCGATAAATCTCCGCCTTTGCACCGATATCGACACCGCGAGTCGGATCGTCGAGCATCAGGATCTTCGGTCTCATCACGAGCCAGCGAGCCAGCAGCGTCTTCTGCTGATTGCCGCCCGACAGCGACGTGATGGGGTTCAGCAACGACGACGCGCGAACCGCGAGGCGCTTGATGTTCTCCAGAGCCGAGGCTTTGCAGACGGCCAGGCTGGTCGAGCGCATCGCCCGGTTGGTCGCCTCGGCATTGCCGAGCACGCTGGTGAGCGGCAGGATGCCGTCGAGCAGACGGTCGGCCGGCAGATAGCCGACACCGTGCCGGATCGCTCTGCGCGCCGACAAGCGCCCCAGGCGCCGGCCATTGATATCGATCGCGCCGCTCTTAGGCTGCTGCAAACCAAAAATATGCTGGAGCAGATCGGACGGACCAGCATCCGGCAAGCCGGCCAGCGCGACAATTTCCCCTTTACGCACCGTCAGCGACGCGCCTTGCAGCCGTTTGCCGACGATGTCGGTCACTGCCAGCAGCGACTCGGCCTGCGCTGCCTGCGCAGTCTTCGCGGGGCGAACCGGAAAGAGTTCGGCCGGATTGCGTCCGAGCATCGCTTCCACCACGGTCTCGTGGCTGAAGTTGGCCGCTGCACCGCTCGCCACCAGCCGGCCATCGCGTATCACCGAAATGCGGTCGGCAATCGAGAAGATCTCGGCGAGTTTGTGCGACACGTAGATCACCGCCACGCCCGTCGCCTTGAGATGCTGGACGGTCTGCAGCAGGCGGGCCGCTTCGACCGCGTTCAGCGCGGAAGTGGGTTCGTCGAAAATGATGATGCGGGCTTTCCACGTCAGCACTTTCGCGATCGCGACGAGTTGCTTGTCCGACGTCGAGAGTTGCCCGACCCTCGCCTCCGGCGAAATCGTCGCCACCCGCAACTCGCCCAGCGCCCGGCTGGCCCGTTCAGCCATCTCTTTCTTCGAGGGCTTCGCGAGGCCGCTGTCTTCGATGCCGAGCGCGATGTTTTCAGCCACCGTCAGATTGTCGAACAGGTCGAGTTCCTGGTGGACCACGCCGATCCCTGCCCGAAGCGCATCGCGCGGCGTGGTCAGGTTGAGCGGCGCGTCTGCTTCGCCCAGCATGCCGCCCTCGCTCGGCCGATGCACGCCGGCAATCAGCTTGATCAGAGTCGACTTGCCCGCGCCGTTCTCGCCCAGCAAAGCGTGGACTTCGCCCGCTGCAAAATCGATGCTGACATCGCGCAGCGCCCAGAAGCTGCCGAACGAT